>JAYQOT010000071.1:2763-9220 GCA_038144955.1 Burkholderiales bacterium
CGGCCGGCGACGCTGACCCGCGCGTAAGGCGTGACCCGGCTCCGGCGTGCGCGATGCAGGTTCATTTTAAATTCGGGGAATGCCGGGGGGGGCGCGCCGGAGTGGCGCGCCCGGGTTACGGGTTATTTCTTCGGCGCGTACTTGCTCATCGCGTCGAGTTCACCTTTCATGAAGGCTACGGCGCCGGCGGCCGGTACGAAGCTGTCGGCTTCGGCGAACTGGTCCTTGAGCCATGCCTTGTAGTCGTCGGTGGCGGCAACCTGGGCCAGCGCATCGGAAACGGCCTTGACGCGGGCGGCGTCGGTGCCTGCTTTCATGACGATGGCGCGGAACTGGCTGATGATGATGTTATGGCCGAGTTCCTTGCCGGTGGGCACGTCGCTGAACGCCGGGAAGCGCTTTTCGGCGAAGATGACCACCGGACGCATCTGTTTGCCGTCGAGGAAGCTTTTGACGTCGCCGAGCTGCTCGTACATCAGGTCGGCATGGCCGCCCAGCACCGAGGTATAGCGTTCCGCCGGCTTGGGAAACGGTACGGACTGCAGTTTGAGGCCTTTGCCGTTGAAGTAGATGACATGCAGGTCATCGGCGCTGCCAAAGCCGGTGACGCCGACTTTCAGCGGGCGCTTTTTCGCTTCGGCCTCGACATCCTTCCAGGTTTTCATCGGGCTGTTCTCGGCGACGAAAAATGCCGAGGGCTGCTGGATCATCACGCCGGCAGGGTGGATGTCGGTGATTTTCCATTTGGGCGCCTTGCCCATTTGCAGCGCCAGCGTATCGGCGATGAACACCGATATCGAGTAACCGTCGGCGGGTGCAGTCAGCATTTTGGTAAGACCGGTCTGTCCGGTGGCGCCGGCGGCATTGATTACCGGAAGCGATACGCCCAGTGCTTTTTCGAGTCCGGGGGCGATCTTGCGGGCCAGTTGATCGGCTCCGCCGCCCGGTCCCCAGGGCACTACGAATTCAATCGGGCGCGAGGGGAATTTTTCCTGTGCGTGTGCCGCAAGGGTCGCTGCGCCGGCGATGCAGGTTGCCAGCAGCATTCTGGTCAGCGGGGTCATCATCGTCTCTCCTTTGGTTGAATTGCGTTGCGCGCGATATGTGGTTTTGATCGGCCGCGTGTCCTGTCTTCAGCAGTCGTGCGCGCAAAAGCTAGAGTAGATTAAAAGAGGATTTTTGTGCAAGCGCTTTCATTTTTATGCTCGCGCCAATTCAATCCTCTTATGTTTCGAAAAAAATAATATTAAACAGATAGTTGTGGTGTCCATCCGGGGAGGGCGGTGCGCGGTCTGGGACTTGCGTTTCAGGGTTCCCTTGAGGATAAACGCGCGCTGCCCTGATGGCTGCAGTGGCGGACCTGTATCAAGCCCGGTTGATCGCTGCGGGGAAAAGCAACGACGCATGCCCGGCAGCCGGTGTCGGGCACCGCGGCACCGCGTTTCTCTGTGCGCAACTGACAAAAGTTGCTAGACTCCGGACTCCCGAAAAAATAGAACACCAGTTTATGAAATGGCAGACAAAAAGCACTTCAAATTCGACGGGAAAATCGTATTCATCGGTTTCGGCTCAGTTGCGCAGGGCGTACTTCCACTGCTCCTGCGTCATATCGACATGCCGGCATCGCGCATTTCCATCATTACCGGCCATGAGCGTGGCCGTGAAGAGGCCGAGTCTTTCGGCATCCGCTACGAAGTAAACCCGCTCACGCGCGCGAATTACCGCAAGATCCTCGATTCGAGGCTGGAGCGCGGTGATTTTCTGATCAATCTTTCGGTGGACGTTGCCAGTTCGGCGCTGGTCGAGTTCTGCTGCGAAAAAGGCGTTCTTTACCTCGATTCGTGTATTGAGCCCTGGGCCGGCGGTTACACCGACCAGTCGGTTTCACCTTCGCGCCGTTCCAACTATGGACAGCGTGAAGAAGTGCTGGAGTTGAGAAAGAAGTTTCCCACCGGACCCACGGTAATACCGACTCATGGTGCCAACCCCGGACTGATTTCGCACTGGGTGAAGCAGGGCCTGGTCAATCTCGCGCGCGACATTCTCGGTCGTACCGACATCCCGCGATCGAAGCAGGAATGGGCGCAGCTGGCGATGGAACTCGGTGTCAAAAGCATCCACTGCTCCGAGCGCGACACCCAGCTGGCGAGCCCGCGCAAGCGCCGCGGCGAATTCGTCAACACCTGGTCGGTGGACGGTTTCATCGGCGAGGGTTCTCAGCCCTGTGAACTGGGCTGGGGCAGCCACGAAAAACATTTTCCTGTCGATGGATGCGAGCACGAATTCGGCTGCAAGGCCGCGATTTATCTCAACCGGCCGGGAGCATCGGTGAAGGTGCGCACGTGGACTCCGGGTGAGGGCGCATTCCACGGTTTCCTGATCACTCACGGCGAAGCGATATCGATTTCGGATTACCTTACCGTGCGCGACGGCGACAAGGTGGTCTACCGTCCGACCTGTCATTATGCGTATCACCCCTGCGACGATACTGTGCTTTCGGTCCATGAACTGGCGGGCCGCAACTGGATCGGCCAGGAACAGCGACGTCTCTACCGCGACGAGGTCACTGAAGGCATCGACGAACTCGGTGCGCTGCTGCTCGGCCACAAAAAGGGGGCTTACTGGTTCGGCTCGCAACTGTCGATCCAGGAGGCACGCAAGCTGGCGCCCTATAACAACGCAACCAGTCTGCAGGTTGCCGCCGGGGTACTCGGCGCCGTGGTGTGGGCGATGGAAAATCCGTCAGTGGGCATTATCGATCCGGACGACATGGATTTCCGTCGCGTGCTGGAGATCGCCAATCCCTACCTCGGCAAGGTAGTCGGCGTGTATTCGGACTGGACACCTCTCCAGGGGCGTAACCACCCGTTCCCTGAAGATCTCGATACCTCCGATCCCTGGCAATTCAAGAACATCCGGGTGACCTGAGGGCTTGGTGCCCGAGTCTCCCGGAAACGGCCGATGAACCAGGGCTCTTCAAGCCAACCCCATTCCGTCATCGGTGAACCGTCGGACTGGGTAAAGCGCTGGGCTGCACAGGTTCCCGCTGCGGGTGTGGTACTGGATGTTGCCTGCGGCAGCGGACGCCATGCCCGGTTTTTTGCGGCCCGTGGCCATCCGGTCGATGCGGTTGATAGCGACCCGCAGCACATTGCCGCGTTGTCCATGGTGGCCGGCGTGCAGGCGTTGTGCGCCGATATCGAAAACGGGCCGTGGCCCTATGCCGGGCGGCAATTTGCTGCTGTGGTTGTCACCAATTATCTGCATCGCCCCCTGCTGCCGCGGCTGCTGGAATCGGTATTCACCGGCGGAATCCTGATTTACGAGACGTTTGCCGTGGGCAACGAGGCCTATGGTCGGCCGTCGAATCCGGATTTTCTGCTCAAGCCCGGGGAGTTGCGTGCCGTAATTGGTAATGACTGGCAGGTACTGGGTTATGAGCACGGGCCGGTTGAAACCCCAAAACCGGCTGTAATACAGCGCATTTGCGCGCTGGCCCCGGTACGGTGAAATCGCAAAAATCCTTTGATATTCATCAACTTTATGCAACGCAGCATCACCCCGGTCAAATTGACCGGGTGAGCTGCAGCCAGTAAAATTCGACGGTTTAGTCAAGGCCGACAGGAAATGCGGGTCAAGATCGTTGCAGGTAACTGGAAGATGAACGGCAATCTGGCCGCCAACGATGCATTGCTCAAGGATTTACTGCCGGCACTGGCGGAAATTTCAGGCTTCGAGAGCGCGATTTGTCCCTCATTCGTTCATTTGTCTCAGGTGGGGCAGGCACTAAAGGGGTCCAGGGTCGCGCTGGGCGGTCAGGATGTCTGTCAGCATGCTGACGGTGCCTACACCGGTGGTGTTTCAGCGGCGATGTTGCGCGACATGGGCTGCAAATACGTGATTGTCGGACATTCCGAGCGGCGTACGCTGTTTGGAGAGACCGATGAGCTGGTTGCAGAGAAATTCGAAGTGGCGCGAAGGGCGGGGCTGGTGCCGGTGCTCTGTGTGGGCGAGAGTCTCAAAGAGCGCGAAGCCGGTACGACCGAGCGCGTAGTCGAAAGTCAGTTGCAGGCAGTTGTAAGGCGTTCGGGGGCGGGGGCGTTGCGCGAAGCGGTGATTGCCTATGAACCGGTATGGGCGATTGGTACCGGTAAAACCGCAACTCCGGACGAGGCGCAGGCGGTACACGCGTTTTTGCGCGGCGTGCTGGCAAAGTCGGATCGGAGTGTCGCAGCGGATGTGCGCATCATCTATGGCGGTAGTGTGAAGGCAGCCAATGCTGCCGAGTTGTTTGCGATGCCGGATATCGATGGCGGCCTGATCGGCGGGGCATCACTGGTGGCCAAGGATTTTGCGGCGATCTGCCGTGCGGCGGTGCTGCATTAACAGGATGAAAGATAGCTGAAATGGAATTCGCGATATTGGTGGTACATGTCATTGCGGCGCTGGGCATTATCGGCCTGGTGCTCATCCAGCACGGCAAGGGCGCCGACATGGGCGCGGCTTTCGGTGGCGGCGCCTCGGGCAGCCTTTTCGGCGCCTCGGGCTCATCGAATTTTCTCAGCCGCACCACGGCCATTCTTGCCGCCGTTTTCTTCGTGTCGAGCATCAGTCTGACCGTTGTTTCCTCGAAGAAAACTGATCAGAAAGGCGTAATGGCCAAGCCGGTTGGTACCGCGCCGGCGTCATCCCTGCCGGCACAGATTCCCGTACCTCCGGCAAACACGCCGGCCTCGGAAGTGCCGGTGCCTGTACCCGGCGCCGCAAAAACGGGGGATGCGCCCAAATAGACGGCACCCAGGGATGCCTTGCCCCTCACGGCGTCCTGTCAATGATTCAGAGATGTCTGGTCGACGTGGTGGAATTGGTAGACACGCCGTCTTGAGGGGGCGGTGGCGAAAGCCGTGAGAGTTCGAGTCTCTCCGTCGACACCAGCAGTGAAATGTCGTGGCCGGCAGCATGGCCCCGGTGAAATTGGTTAATTTTGTGGAAAGTGGCGGCAGATGCTGGAAGGTTATTTTCCGATTCTGATGTTCATCGCCGTGGGCCTGGGCTTCGGCATTGCGCCCATAGTCTCCGGCTGGATCGTCAGCCGCCTGGTCGGGGTCCACAAGCCCGACGAGCAGAAACTGTCGCCTTATGAGTGCGGCTTTGAGGCCTTTGAGGATGCACGCATGCGCTTCGACGTGCGCTACTACCTCGTTGCCATCCTTTTCATCCTGTTCGATCTCGAGATCGCCTTCCTGTTTCCGTGGGCGATCGTCCTGCAGGAAATCGGCATGTTCGGCTTTATCTCGATGATGATCTTTCTTGCCATTCTGGTCGTGGGCTTCGCTTATGAATGGAAGAAGGGCGCTCTAGAGTGGGAATGAGGTAATCATGGGTGCCATCGAAACTATCAACGAAAACCTCAACGACAAGGGATTTATCACCACTTCGGTGGATGCCCTCGTCAACTGGACACGCACCGGCTCGCTGTGGCCGATGACTTTCGGCCTTGCCTGCTGCGCGGTGGAAATGATGCACGCCGGCGCATCCCGCTACGACCTCGATCGCTTCGGCATCGTGTTCCGCCCGAGCCCGCGCCAGTCCGACGTGATGATCGTTGCCGGCACGCTGTGCAACAAGATGGCGCCGGCTATGCGCAAGGTTTATGACCAGATGGCCGAGCCGCGCTGGGTGATCTCCATGGGGTCCTGCGCCAACGGCGGCGGTTACTACCACTACTCGTACTCGGTGGTGCGCGGCTGCGACCGCATCGTGCCGGTCGACATCTACGTGCCGGGTTGCCCGCCGACGGCGGAAGCGCTGCTCTACGGCATCATCCAGTTGCAGAACAAGATCAAGCGTACCAACACCATCGCCCGTACATGACCACCCGACTCGAAAACCTGACCGCTGCGCTGCAGGCTGCGCTCGGCGACAAAATGGTCAGTGCCACCACGGCGCTGGGCGAAGTCACGGTGGTCGTCAAGGCTGAAGACCTGCTTGCGGCCTGCGCGATTTTGCGCGACGACCCCAGCCTCCGCTTCGAACAGCTGATCGACCTCTGCGGAGTCGATTACAGCGATCACGGCGAAGGCGCCTGGCGGGGGCAGCGTTTCGCGGTGGTTTACCACCTGCTCAGTGTCTCGCTGAACCAGCGCCTGCGCCTGCGCGTGTTTGCGCCGGACGACAACTTTCCGGTGCTGGCATCCGTGATCGGTGCGTGGTCCGCGGCGAACTGGTACGAACGCGAGGCCTTCGACCTCTACGGCATCATGTTCACCGGTCACCCCGACTTGCGCCGTCTGCTTACCGACTACGGTTTTGTCGGCCATCCCTTCCGCAAGGATTTTCCGCTCTCCGGCAACGTCGAGATGCGTTATGACCCCGACCAGAAGCGGGTCATCTACCAGCCGGTGACCATCGAGCCGCGGGTGATCACTCCGCGCATCGTACGCGAGGAGAACTACGC
>JAYQOT010000072.1:0-9103 GCA_038144955.1 Burkholderiales bacterium
CCATGACAACCTCTATCGGGCTTTGTTAAAGTTACTCAGAGCAAGGCCTCTATAGTTGCGTTTGCTTCCTAAGCCCCAAATTTAAAGACCGATTAGATAAAACTGACATGAGGAGGGAACATGGAAAAAATCGTGGATTTGCGACGTCGTCAAGTGCTGCTGGGTGCGGCTGCGGCAGCAACAGCAGTGAGTACCGTTTCAGCAGATGCCCTGGCGCAGGCAGCGAAGCCCAAACCGCTGCCCAAGTATGTCGAGTGGAAGTACCTCGACAGCGTAATCGTTCACAGCAGCAACACCATTGAAACCAAAAGGGCTGCATTTGGCACCAGTGTCATCGTGCCGAATGACATTCTTTTTGTACGTAACAATCTGCCGCCTCCTCCGGAAACGATCGCCTATGATCCCGATGCATGGGAGGTGTCGATCCAGGGTGTTGCGAATCCGCGCAAGTTCACGCTCGGAGAGCTGAAGCGCATGGGAGTTGAAACCGTGGCGGGCGTATTGCAGTGTTCCGGAAACGGTCGCGGTTTTTTCAAACACAAGGCCAGCGGTACCCAGTGGAAAGTCGGTGCTGCAGGATGCGTGATCTGGAGTGGTTTGCCAGTCGCGACATTGGTTAAGGAACTCGGCGGTGTCGCCGGCGGCATGACCTTCATGACCGGAACCGGTGGCGAAAAAATTCCGCCCGGTGTGGAACCGAAAAAGGTCATGGTGGAGCGGTCGGTACCGATGCGGGCTTTGGATACCGCGATCCTGGCCTGGGAACTCAATGGCGAGCCTCTTGCGGTTGCCCACGGCGGTCCGTTGCGACTGGTCATCCCGGGGTACTACGGTGTGAACAACGTCAAATATCTGGCCCAGTTGGCTTTCACTGCAAAAGAAACTGACGCTTCCATCCAGTCTTCGGGCTACCGCATCCGTGATATCGGCAAGAAGGGCGCACCCAGTCAGCCGTCGATGTGGGAGATGAACGTCAAGTCATGGATCAACCATCCTTCGGGAGATGGCGATTCAGTCAGTTCGGGCATGGTGCAGATCAATGGCGTTGCATTCGCCGGGGTCAATCGCGTGACGCGGGTCGAAGTCTCTCTCGACGGAGGCAAGAGCTGGAAGGATGCCAGATTCGTGGGGCCGGATCTGGGGCCCACTGGCTGGCGACAATTCGTCATGCCGGTGAGACTCGATGCAGGCAGTTACATGCTGATGAGCCGTGCAACTGACGAGAAAGGCAATACACAACCGCCAGAGCGCGTCGAAAACGAACGCGGGTACGGCCATAACGGCTGGCGTGATCATGGCGTCAGGCTGAACGTAGCCTGACCGGGTATATGTGTCTGCGGCGCGGCCTTCGGGCCGTGCCGCAATTTTTTTGTCTGAAGGGAAGATTGGAATGAGCAAATCGGGTGAATTTCGTGGTCTTCTGCTGCAGCTGGCGACGGTTTGCGTTATCCAGTCCATAGGCTTTCCTGCCGCTGCAGCCGACTTGAAGGCGCAACTTTCGCTGGGGCGCGAGGTGTTTACCAAACTTGCGGTGCCGCCTTGCGGGCTATGTCATGCGCTTCAGGACGCCGGAACAACCGGGGAAATCGGGGCGAAACTTGAAGAGCTCAAGCCTGATCCTGCAAGGGTCATGGAAGCCGTACGCAAAGGCCTGGGTGTCATGCCTGCCTACGAAGGCAAGCTCAGCGAGGAGCAGATACAGGCGGTTGCCCGTTACGTGTCGCATGCGAGCGGAGCGGTCAAGTAGTTTGGTGTGTTCGTGCCAGAGAGTGTTTTTAACTTATTGTTTTTATTATAAAAAAAGTAACTTTCTTGGCGCATTGAAATTTGTCCACTGACGCCCCATCTGCTGGTTATCGTTAACTGGCGGCAATGAGGCATCCATGCGTTTCGACAAATTCACCACCCGCTTCCAGCAGGCTTTCGCTGATGCGCAAAGTGCTGCGGTGGGGGGTGACCATCCTTATATCGAGCCACAGCACCTGCTGGTGGCATTGGTCAACCAGCAGGACGGCTCTACGGCATCGCTGCTGCAGCGCGCCGGTGTCAACTTGCAGTCCCTTCGTGGAGCCCTGAAATCCGCGATCGAACGACTGCCGAAAATCGAAGGCACTGGCGGTGAGGTGACCATTTCGCGCGACCTGGGCAACCTGCTCAATCTGACTGACAAGGAAGCACAGAAACGCGGTGATCAGTACATAGCTTCTGAGCTTTTTTTGCTGGCGCTGACCCAGGACAAGGGTGAGACAGGGCGCCTGCTGAAGCAGGCCGGTGGTGACAGGGCGCACATTGCCAAAGCCATCGACGACCTGCGCGGCGCGGAAACCGTGGGCTCTCCCGAAGCCGAGGGCAATCGCGAGGCGTTGAAGAAATACACCCTCGACCTGACCGAGCGGGCGCGTTCGGCCAAACTTGATCCGGTGATCGGCCGTGACGACGAGATCCGGCGTGTGGTGCAGATACTGCAGCGTCGTACCAAGAACAATCCGGTGCTGATCGGCGAACCCGGCGTCGGCAAGACCGCGATCGTTGAGGGTCTTGCCCAGCGCATCATCAACGGCGAAGTGCCGGAAACGCTGAAGAACAAGCGCGTGCTGTCACTGGACATGGCGGCACTGCTGGCTGGCGCCAAATACCGCGGTGAATTCGAGGAGCGTCTGAAGTCGGTGCTCAAGGAAATCGCCCAGGATGCCGGGCAGACCATCGTTTTCATCGACGAACTGCATACCATGGTAGGTGCGGGCAAGGCTGAAGGTGCGATCGATGCCGGCAACATGCTGAAGCCCGCCCTGGCGCGGGGTGAACTTCACTGCGTAGGCGCCACCACGCTCGACGAATACCGCAAGTACATCGAAAAGGACGCTGCGCTGGAGCGCCGCTTCCAGAAAGTACTTGTCGATGAGCCCTCAGTGGAAGCGACAATCGCCATCCTGCGTGGCCTGCAGGAAAAGTACGAGCTTCATCATGGTGTGGAGATTACCGATCCGGCTATCGTGGCAGCGGCAGAGCTTTCCCATCGTTACATCACCGATCGTTTCCTGCCGGACAAGGCCATCGACCTGATCGATGAGGCGGCTTCACGCATCAAAATTGAAATCGATTCCAAGCCGGAATCAATGGACAAGCTCGACCGCCGGCTGATCCAGCTGAAGATCGAACGCGAGGCAGTGAAGAAGGAAAAGGACGAAGCCTCGAAAAAAAGGCTGGAGCTGCTCGAGAAGGAAATCGGCACGCTGGAGCGCGAATACGCCGATCTGGAAGAAATCTGGAAAGCGGAGAAGGCGCAGGTGCAGGGCAGTGCCCATGTCAAGGAAGAGATTGACCGCGTGCGTGCGGAAATCGTCAAGCTGCAGCGCGAAGGCAAGCTAGACAAGGTTGCCGAGCTGCAGTACGGAAAATTGCCGCAGCTCGAAGCCCAGTTGAAGCAAGCTGAAACTGCCGGCACGACAACTTCCAAGCACAAGTTGCTGCGTACCCACGTCGGAACCGAGGAAATTGCCGAGGTGGTGTCCCGTGCCACCGGCATCCCGGTAT
Organism: Burkholderiales bacterium; assembly: GCA_038144955.1. GTDB lineage: Bacteria > Pseudomonadota > Gammaproteobacteria > Burkholderiales > SG8-41. The sequence continues at coordinate 3,535 of JAYQOT010000072.1, forward strand.
CGAAAATGATGCAGGGCGAGCGCGAGAGGCTGCTGAAGATGGAAGAGCGTCTGCATGGACGCGTGGTCGGCCAGGATGAGGCAGTGCGGCTGGTGTCGGATGCAATCCGGCGCTCGCGCGCGGGGCTGGGTGATCCGAAACGGCCATACGGTTCCTTTCTGTTCCTGGGACCTACCGGTGTGGGCAAGACCGAGTTGTGCAAGGCGCTGGCCGAATTCATGTTCGACTCGGAGGAGCATCTGATTCGCATCGACATGTCCGAATTCATGGAAAAGCATTCCGTGGCACGGCTGATCGGTGCGCCACCGGGATACGTCGGCTATGACGAAGGTGGCTACCTGACCGAAGCGGTGCGCCGCAAACCTTTTTCAGTGATCCTGCTCGATGAAATCGAGAAGGCGCATCCGGACGTGTTCAATGTTCTGCTGCAGGTATTGGACGATGGCCGCATGACCGATGGGCAGGGGCGTACTGTGGACTTCAAAAACACGGTTATCGTGATGACGTCCAATCTCGGCTCGCAGATGATCCAGAGCATGCAGGGTGATGACTATCAGGTAATCAAGCTAGCCGTGCTTGGCGAGGTGAAATCACAGCTGCGGCCTGAGTTCGTCAACCGCATTGATGAAATCATCGTGTTCCATTCGCTCGACGAGAAGCACATCAAATCGATCGCGCGCATCCAGCTCGGTTATCTGGAGAAGCGCCTGGCGCAGATGGAAATGCGGCTCGAGGTGAGCGACGCTGCGATGAGGGATATTGCAGCAGCAGGATTCGATCCGGTCTACGGTGCGCGTCCGCTGAAGCGGGCAATACAGTCTCAGATCGAGAATCCGCTGGCAAAATTGATACTGGAAGGACGCTTCGGGCCCAAGGATGTAGTCAGGGTCGATGCCAAAAAAGGTGCTATGACTTTCGAAAAGGCACAAGCCGGGGCGGCCGCAGCCTGAAAATCATTCAGTTTGTGGAAGTTAATGCTGATCGGTCAGGTTTTCCGGGAAACATCGCATGCAAGTTTCTGTTTTTCGGGCCTGACAGCAATCTCGTCATGTCATCAAAAAAATTGTTGCACGAGCCTGTTGACTTGAACTTTTGCAGGGCGTAAAACTGTAATCAGAGTCGCGCAGCACTGTGTGTCCGGTACCTGATGCGCAGCGTGTGGAATTCCGGGCGACCGTCCGGATACCGCCTGTCACGGCTGTGGCCGCAAGCTGCAGTCGGCGTGTTCTCCGGAGTGGTGTGATGCCATTCGTCAAAGGACGCCGCTCTTCGGCGGCGCCGGGTCGGTACACCGGCCAAAACAAAGCCCCGCACAGTCGGGGCTTTTCATTTTCTGATGCTGCTTTTGCGCAACCCCCCGAGTGGCGCTGTCGACAGTATGCGGTGGTATCATGACCAGCTTGATATGTATTGTAGAAAAATCGGAGAAATAATTTGAAATCAATGACTTGTTTGTCACTTTCGGTAGTGGCAATCACCGCGGCATCCCTGGCCGGGATGGCTGCGGCGCAGAACTTTCCCACCAAGACCGTGCGCATGGTGATCCCGTTTTCCGCGGGTGGAGCGGCGGATGTACCGGGGCGCATCGTGATGCAGAAACTGTCTGCGGTGCTGAAACAGCAGGTCATAGTCGAAAACCGGCCCGGAGCCGGTTCCACCATCGGTGCGGACACCGTGGCCAAGTCAGCCCCTGACGGCTATACCATTTTCATGATCAGCAACACCCATTTCGTCAGCGCGGCGCTGCATAAAAAACTGCCATACGATTCGCTGAACGACTTCACGCCGGTGACCCAGATCACCAGCGCACCGAATGTGCTGGTGGTTCATCCCTCGCTGCCGGTGAAATCGGTCAAGGATCTGATCGCGCTGGCCAAGTCGCGTCCCGGGCAGATCGACTTTGCTTCCTCGGGTAACGGCAGCACCCAGCACCTGACGGGAGCGTTGTTCGCCAGCATGGCGGGCATCAACATTACGCACATCCCGTATCGCGGCAGCGGTCCGGTGACCGCCGATCTGCTCGGCGGGCAGGTGATGCTGGCATTCCCGGGCATCGCCGGCATGCTGCCGCACATCAAGTCGGGCAAATTGCGCGCCCTTGGGGTGACCGGTTCACGGCGTTCGGCGGAGTTGCCGGAGGTGCCGACGATTGCCGAGGCCGGCGTCAAGGGATATGAAATGGTGGCATGGTTTGGAGTGGCGACACCCAAAGGGCTGCCGCGCACGATCCAGATGAAACTGCACGCTGACCTGCTGCAGGTGCTGAAGACCCCGGACATGAAATCTGCACTTCAAAAAGTCGGGCAGGAACCGGCGTGGCAGGACACGCCTGAGCAGTTTTTTGCATTCATGAAAACCGAGGCTGCAAAATGGGCGCAGGTCGTCAAGGCCAGCGGCGCCGAAATCAACTGATTCGCATCTCGTATTACGGTAAATGAGCAGTATCGCGGTGCTTTGGTGTATCGCTGCGGAATTGTTACTATTGACCGGTTATTTCAAATAAAAATGAGGAGAACCTGATGAAACTGACTTTTCAGACCGGGCTGACGGTCATCGCAGCTGCATTTTCGTGCGCTGCCATCGCTGCCCAATCGTATCCCGAACGCCCCATCCGCATGATCATTCCGTTTGCGGCTGGTGGCGCAACAGATACTCCGGCGCGCATTGCATCAAGCAAGCTGAGTGAACGCCTGGGCCAGCAGATCGTCGTCGACAACCGTCCTGGACAGGGCGGGGCGCTGGGGACCGCAGTGGCAGCCAAAGCGGAGCCCGATGGCTACACGGTGCTGATGACCGCAACACCTTTCGTACTCAGCCCGCATATCTACAAGAAGCTGTCCTACGATCCGCTGAAGGATTTTGTGCCGGTCACCCAGTTTGGGGCTGCGCCTAATGTGTTGGTGGTACATCCGTCACTCGGTGCCAAGTCGGTCAAGGACGTCATTGCGATGGCCAAGAGCCAGCCCGGCAAGCTCGACTGGGCGTCTTCCGGCACCGGTGGTTTCCAGCATCTGTCCGGCGCCTTGTTCATGACCATGGCGGATATCAAGACGGTGCACATTTCCTACAAAGGCAGTGGCGCTGCGACCGCGGATATGCTCGGCGGACAGGTAAAGATCGGATTCCCGGGCATTGCCATCGCGCTGCCACACCACAAGGCCGGCCGTCTGCGCGCGTTGGGTGTGACTACCGAGGAGCGTTCGCCGCAAATGCCCGACGTCCCCAGCATCGCTGAGGCGGGGGTGAAAGGCTATGACGCCACGTTCTGGCTGGGTCTGACGGTGCCCAAGGGCACGCCGAAGGCCATCATCGACAAATTGCACAAGGAAACCACGGAACTGCTGAAGGACAAGAATATTGTGACCGCGTTCCAGCGTGCCGGTACTGAAGCAGCTCCGTCCGACCCGGTGAAATTCAGAAAATTCATCCAATCTGAATACGCCAAGTGGGGCAAGGTCATCCGCGAGGCCGGGATAAAGGCCAACTGACCGGATGGGTATTTATAAAAAACGCCGCGACTACGCGGCGTTTTTTTTGAGGACTGCGGGTTGGGAGGGGCTGGATTTCAGGCCGCTTTTTCGGGCCACATGGCTGCCAGGCCGTCCGCATCAGTTGCGGTAATCGTGGTGCGGATCATGTAGCGTGGCTGGTCGTCGGGCCAGGGGCGTCCGCGATGCATGGTCGCACGGTTGTCCCACATCACCACGTCCCCGGCCTGCCAGCGGTGCTGATAGATGCATTCGGGGCGGGTGGCCAGTGCAGTCAGATCGTCGATCAGGCGCAACGCTTCGTCGTGTGGCATGCCGTCGATGCCGCAGGTGTGCGAGGCGATGTACAGTGCATCACGGCCGTTGACCGGGTTGCGCCAGCGCATGTGCCAGGCCACCGGCGGCATCGTCGAGCGTTCGCGTTCCGAGGCCAGATGCGGTGCAATCTTGCCGCGGGAATGTGCGTAGTCATGACGGGCGCAGGCATTCTCGATGCGTTTTCGCGTGGCTGCTGGCAAGTCGTTCCAGGTACGGCGCATGGATACGAACTCGGTTTCACCTCCGGACCGGGCAATGGTCCGTGCGGAAAGTACCGAAGCCAGTGCAGGCGGTGTCTTGAAACAGCTGTCTGTGTGCCACAGCTGGTTGGCTCGGGCGCGGAGTGCTTCCTTGTGATCAGGGGGAACCAGCGTACCGTCGGGTTCGACGTTGGTCAGTATGCTGAACGGCGTGCCTTCACCACGCGAGGCTGCCTTGGCTGTTTCCAGAGGGCCGAATTTGCGCGAGAACGCCACCTGCAGTTCATCGGTGATCGATTGGCGGCGGAACACCAGCACGGAATGTTCCTCGAAGGCTGCGCGCACAGCTGCGTAGGCTTCGTCACTGGCCGCGACCTCGGCCATGCCGGCACCGCGTATCTCGGCGGCGAATCCCGGGCCCAGCGGCAACACATCCATCAGCAACCCCCCGACAGCAGTTGAAACGTCATGACCTGCGGATTCTACGCCGCGCGGGATGCGAATTCATCGGGAGTCACGATATGGAACTTCAGCTGCGCATGATGGCGTTCGAGAGTCAGCAGTTCGCGGTCACGGGTGATCAGCCAGCCGGCCTTTGCAGCTGAGGCAAGCTCGAGGAATTTCTGATCGTCGGCATCAGCACAGCGTGGCAGGGTGGTCGTGCAGAGCAGATCCGTCCTGCTGGCTATGCCACGGCATCGCTGAAGGCAGGCAGCCTGCTGTTCGGCGTCAATCGTCCACCGCTGCAGCGGATAGGCGAGCACGCGGATCAGCTCAACCTCGCATGCGGAGTTGATGATGACATGTGCACGGCCTTCGGCGACGGCGGATTGCAGCGGGACGATGTCGGGCTCTCCGAAGACCAGCCAGTCAAGCCAGATGTTGGTGTCCAGCACCAGCCGCATGGGGGTTATCAGGAGGTTGTGGCTCGCGGCTTGAGTGATTTCCAGGTGGAGGTAGCGTAGGCGATCATCTCGCCCCGCTCGTCGACCAGTTCCGAGCGCAGAAATGAAATGCTGCGGCCGTGGCGAATGAAGCGCGCGGTGCAGCTCATGCGTCCGGATCTGGCGGCGTTGAGGTACTGCACTTTCATTTCAAGGGTGGTTCCGGCGCCGCTGGTCCGGTGCAGCAGGTGACCCATCGAGATGTCGAGCACGAATGCGCTGATGCCGCCGTGCAACCCACCCTGAGGGTTGAACATGAAATCCTTGAGGTCGAATTCGATGCGGCATTCGCCGTTACCGTAAGTGAGTTCCAGTCCGAACAGCTTGGCGAGAAAAAACTGTCCGAATTCCTGCCGGTAGGTGGAGAGTGCCTGATCGAAAGCATCACGTGCTGCCTGTTCATCCATCGTGTAAATTTCCGCTGAGTCAAAAAGCCGTCATGCTAACACTGCGTGCAGGAAATGCGGGCCCGGTCGTGTGGAGGCGGGGGCGGCTTTGCTATATTGCGCAAAACCGCTAACAGGTTTTCCGGGAGGATTGTCCTGAATCGCCCCCGGTTTCCTAGACACTGGCGAGCCTCTCGAAATACTGCTTCTCGTAGTTTACCGGTGATAGGCCC
>JAYQOT010000073.1:0-8628 GCA_038144955.1 Burkholderiales bacterium
TCCAGACGCTGGTAATCACCTGCACCCATCGCGATCTCGCCGCGGGTGTTGCGCAGCACACGATAAAGACGCGGCGCTTCCTGGCGCTCTGCCGGGGTGAGATAGACGTTGCGCGATGACAGCGCCAGGCCGTCTTCGGCGCGTACCGTCTCCGCGAGTATCAATTCAATGGGCAGGGCAAACTGGCGCACCATGTTGGTCAACACCAGGCACTGCTGGTAGTCCTTCTTGCCGAAGATCGCGGCATGCGGAGACACCATGTTGAACAGCTTCATGACCACCGTCGCCACGCCGCGGAAATGGCCCGGGCGCGCGGCGCCGTCGAGGATATGCTGCAGATCGGAAGGCTCCACCACGAAAGTCTGCGGTTCCGGGTAAATCTCTTTCTCGTCCGGCGCAAACACCACATCGACACCCGTCGTGCGCAGTTTCTCGCAGTCAGACTCCAGGGTGCGCGGATAACGGTCGAAGTCCTCGCGCGGTCCGAATTGCAGCCGGTTGACGAACACACTGACCACCGTGCACGCCGCACGCGGCTTGGCAAGCTTGATAAGCTGGATATGCCCGTCATGGAGATTGCCCATGGTCGGCACGAACACATTGTTCGGCTCGCGGCGCAGGCGCTCGCGCAATTCAGCGACGGAATGGATGACGTCCATGGGAAAACAGTGCCGGGGGACAGCCCCGGATTCAGAGACCGCGAATTATATGCGCCCGCGGGGCCGGTGTCAGGCCCGGATTACTGTCAGAACGAATGCTCGCGCCCGGGAAATTTGCCTTCCCTGACCTCGCTGACATAGAGGGCAACGGCATCCTGGATCGAACCTGCGGCGGCCTTCATGTAATTCTTGACGAACTTGGCCTTCTTCCCGGGAAAAACATCGAGCATGTCATGCAACACCAGCACCTGGCCATGGCAGTCAACGCCGGCACCGATGCCGATCGTCGGCACTTTTGCTGCCGCGGTAACCCGACCGGCCAGCGCTGAAGGAATGGCCTCGAGGACGATCATTCCAGCCCCGGCATCTCCGAGTATCCGCGCATCTTCGAGCAGGCGCTTGGCATCGTCATCGGCCTTGCCCTGCACGCGATAGCCACCCAGCTGATGCACTGACTGCGGCGTCAGGCCCAGATGACCGCACACCGGTATGCCGCGTTCAGTGAGGAATGAAATCGTCTGCAGCATCGGGCTGCCCCCTTCGATTTTCACCATCTGCGCACCGGCAGCCATGATCTCGACGGCATTGCGGTAGGCATCCTGCGGACTGACCTGGAATGTGCCGAACGGCATGTCGCCGATGATGAAGGCGCGTTTCGCACCACGCGCGACGCACTGAGTGTGATAAACCACGTCGCGCAATGTGACCGGCAGTGTCGATTCATGCCCCTGCAGCACGTTGCCGAGTGAATCGCCAATCAGCAGGGTATCAAGCCCGGCCGCATCAAGCAGGGCCGCGAAACTCGCGTCATAGCAGGTCAGCATGGTGATTTTCTCGCCGTCCCGCATCAACTTGTGCAAACCGTTCAGCGTCATACGCATGGAAATTCTCCTCAGCCGCCCAGACTGAAAAATTCACGAGGACCGCGCATGGCGCCGATCCGGCCCAACAATAAATCAAAATCAGATGGCGAATCAACGAAGTTCAGATTTGCCGAATTGACCATCAGCAACGGCGCCCCGCTGTAATGGTGGAAAAACCGCGCGTAGGCATCCGCGAGTTTGACCAGGTATTCATCGGGGATGGTCTTTTCGTAATTTTTCGCCCGCCGCTGCACACGTTCCACCAGCGTTTCCGCATCGGCCTGGAGATAGATCACCAGGTCGGGTGGCGGCGCCTGGGGTTTGAGATGACCGAAAATCTGCCGGTAGAGCGCCAGCTCGTCGTCGTTCAGGGTCAGCTGGGCAAACAGCGGATCTTTCTCGATCATGAAATCGGCCACCGTGATGCCACGGAACAGGTCCGACTGCGCCAGGTCACGGACCTGGTTGATGCGCTGGAACAGGAAAAACAGCTGGGCCGGCAGCGCATACCGGGGGGCGTCGCGGTAAAAACCCGGCAGGAAGGGATTGGCATCCGGGTCCTCGAACAGGGTTGCCGCATTCAGATGCGTCGCAAGCCGGCGCGCCAGCGTCGTCTTGCCGGAACCAATCGGTCCTTCGACCACGATGTAGCGGTACTTGTCAGGCAGTTTCATGCGATCGTCCGCTGCAGCTTCTGGATCCCGCCCGCCTCCACTTTCCGTGCCAGATCAGCCACGGGACCGTGTCCGGGAATCACGGCAGCGGGCGCCACTTCGGCCAGCGGCACCATCACGAAAGCGCGCTCGAGCATGCGCGGGTGCGGAATGCTCAGTCCTGGTTCATGAACCACGACGTCGCCGTAAAGCACGATATCTAGGTCGAGGGTGCGCGGTGCATTCGGAAATTCCCGCACGCGGCCGTGGGCACGTTCGATCGCCAGCAGCGCCTTGAGCAGGTCCGCCGGACTGAGTGCGGTTTCGATCAGGGCGACGGCGTTGATGAAATCGGGCTGGTCTGCGTATCCGACCGGCGCGGTGCGGTAGAGCGAAGAACGCGCAACCAGATTGGTACCGGGCAATGCCGCGATTGCGGCGAACCCGGCTTCAATCTGGCGCACGGGTTCGCCGATGTTGGCGCCCAGTGCAATGCAAGCCGTGACTCTCGATTCGGACACGAAATCTACCCCGCTGCTGGTGCCGGCCCGGCGGATTTGCGGCGGCGACGGCGGCGTTTTTTGCCCGGGGCGCTGTCGGCCACCAGCATGGCCTGGCGCGCGTCGGCATTGGACTCCTGGAACCGTGTCCACCAGTCGCCCAGTGCCGCATCGGTTTCACCACTTTCGCAACGCAACAGCATGAAATCATAGGCCGCGCGAAAACGCGGATGCTCGAGCAGGCGAAACGGCCGCTGCCCTGCGCGCTGCTCGAATCGCGGTTGCAAAGACCACAATTCCTTCATGTCGGAGGTGTAACGGCGCGGAATCGCGATCTGCTCGGTCTGCTTGTCGAGGACCTGCTCCATCGCCTCGTACAGCGCCGGCACCGGCGGCACGTTGCGCTTCTTGATCTTTTCCCACGCAGCCAGCACTTCATGCCAGGTCAGCGCGGCAAACAGGAAGGCCGGCGACACCGTTTTGCCGCCGAGTATTCTGGCATCGGTGTTTTTCAGCGCCAGCATGACAAACCGCTCACCGAGGGGCTGCTCGAGGATCACGTCGAGCAGCGGCAGCAGGCCGTGGTGCAGGCCTTCCTTGCGCAGCCGCTTGACGCATTCAACGGCGTGACCGGAGAGCAGCAGCTTGAGCATCTCGTCGAACAGCCGCGATGCCGGCACATTGGCGAGCAAATCCGCCAGCGAGCGGATCGGCTTGCGCGTGGCGGCATCGATTTCGAGACTGCAGGCCGCGGCAAAGCGCACCGCACGCAACATGCGCACCGGATCCTCGCGATAGCGCTGCACCGGCTCGCCGATCATGCACAGGCGTTTGCGCTTGAGATCAGCGACACCACCGTGATAATCCCAGACCTGTTCCTTCGCCGGATCGTAGAACAGCGCATTGATGGTGAAATCGCGGCGCGCGGCATCCTGCGCCTGGTCACCCCACACGTTGTCGCGGAGCAGCCGGCCATGTTCATCTTCAACCCGGGCGCCCTCCTCGGCGGCAGCGCCGCGGAAAGTGGTGACCTCGACCAGGTCGCGACCGCACATGACATGAACGATCCTGAAACGGCGTCCGATCACGCGCGAGCGTCGGAAAAGTCCGCGCACTTCTTCAGGGGTTGCGTTGGTGGCGACGTCGAAATCCTTGGGATCGCGGCCGAGCAGCAGGTCGCGCACCGCACCGCCGACGACAAACGCCGCATAGCCTGCCTGGTGCAGGGTTTCGCAGGTACGCAGCGCGCAACTGCCGATGCGGTCGCGGGTGATGCCGTGCTCGCGCGCGGCAATGATCCGCGGCTTCGCCGGTTTGAACATGCGGCCGGAAAACACGCGGCCGAGCAGTCTGGTGATCATGCAGGAATGTCAGTCAGCGCCGGGCGGTGCAATGGCGGATGGAACCGTCACCGCGCCCACGCTGCAGGGAGAAAACCGCGCGATTATACATGCGCCTTTCCGGCTCCATGCCGCGCTGCGCGTCTCGATCAACCCAGGCTCAGCACCGGCCAGCCATGCGCCTCGGCATGGGCGCGCAGCTTCGCATCGGGATCCACCGCCACCGGATGGCTGACCCGCTCGAGCAGCGGCAGGTCATTGTGGGAATCACTATAAAATGTTGATTTTTCTAGTTTTTTCATGCTCTCACCACGCCCGATCAGCCATGCCTCAAGGCGCTCGACTTTGCCCTCGCGAAAACATGGCGTGCCGCTGACGCCGCCGGTGAACTCGCCGTTGCGTTGCTCGGGATCGGTGGCGATCAGGTGTTCAATGCCGAAGGCGCGTGCAATCGGCGCAGTTACGAAACTGTTGGTAGCGGTGATGATCACCCGCACTTCGCCATCGTGTCGCGCCACCAGTTCGCGCGCCGAATCGCGCATCATCGGCGCTATGCGCTGCTGCATGTACTCGGCATGCCAGGCGTCAAGCACAGCGCGCGGATGGCGCGACAGCGGCTTCAGCTGGAAGTCGAGAAACTCGCGGATGTCGAGCGTGCCGGCCTTGTACTGGTCGTAGAACTCCTGGTTGCGCGCCTCGTAGACCTCGCGGTCGAGCACGCCGCGGTCGATCAGGAACTGCGCCCATTCAAAATCGCTGTCTCCGGCGAGCAGCGTATTGTCGAGATCAAACAACGCCAGTTTCATCAATGCATCCGTTCTTTCTTTTCGTAATCGGGTTCAGGACTTCGCCTGCAGCAGTTGCAGCACTTCGCGCGCCAGCGGCACGGTCACCGCGCGCTTGCGCTCCAGCGACAGCCGGTCCAGCGTGTCGACCAGTGCGCGCAGAGAACTGAGATCGCGCGGTACGCGCGCCAGCAGGTAATCGGCCACTTCGGGCGGCATGGCAAAACCGCGCGACCTTGCATAATCAAAGATCGCGGCACGGCGATCGTCTTCGGACAGCGCCTGCACTTCGTAGACCAGTCCCCACGCCAGCCGCGTCAGCAGGTCAGGGCGCAACGCCAGTCGCGCCGGCGGCAGCGGTCCGGTCACCAGCAGCACTCCGGAACCATCCTTCAACTCATTGTATATATTGAATAATTTTACCTGGTCTGGGGCGTCCAGTTGTTCCACGCCATCAAAGCCGAGCGCGTCGTCTGCACCTACGCCGTCAAAACCGGCATGCACGGTTTTGCCCGCGGCCTGCAGCGCATGCAGCGTCGCGCACAGCAGGTGGGTACGACCGCTCCCCGCAGCGCCCCAAAGATAGACAAAACGCTCACCGCCCTCGCCGCGCACCAGCATGCGCAGGGCCGCAACGACTTCAGCATTGGCGCCAACGACAAAATTGTCCAGCGTAGGTGCGGGCGGCGAGGCCAGTTCCAGCGCAAGTTGTTTCATGAAGTGAATTTCATGATCCGCGTTTCATCTGCCGCGCATCATCCGCGGTACATGCTGCTCTCGAGGTAGTCACTGCGCAGATGACGCGCCCACACCAGCAGTGCCGCGCTCACCGGCAGCGCCAGCAGCACGCCGAAAAATCCGAACAGACTGCCGAACGCGAGCAGCGCAAAAATCACCGCCACCGGGTGCAGGCCAATGCGATCGCCGACCAGCCACGGCACCAGCACGTAGCCTTCGAGCAGGTTGCCGGCAACGAATACACCCCATACCCATGCCAGCTGCGTCAGATCCTGGAACTGCAGCGCACCGGTCATCGTTGCCAGCAGCACGCCGATGATGACGCCGAGGTACGGCACAAAGGTGACCAGTCCGGCAATCATCCCCACCGAGAGAGCAAAATCGAGTCCGACCGCCCACAGCGCGACGGTATAGAACAGGCCCATGCCCAGCATAACCAGCAGCTGGCCGCGCAGGAACTGGCCAAGCACATCGTCGATCTCGCGGGCGAGGACGGTGACCCGTTCATGCCAGCGCCGCGGCACCAGCCGGTCGATGCCACCGACGATCAAGTTCCAGTCACGCAGGAAATAGAACAGCACCACCGGCACCAGCACCGCGCCGACCAGGAAGCCGATCACCGCAAGACCGCCGGACTTCAGCGAGGGCAGCAGCTTCAGCGCAAAGTCGCGAATCTCAGCCATGTGCTCGGCCACCCAGTCACGCACCATCGCGGTTTCCAGTTGCACGCCGAGCAGGTGCTCGAGCCGCGGTGCCACGGCGGTGCGCAACCAGTCGACGTACGCCGGCGCCTGCTCGGCGATGGCACGAATCTGGCGGATCAGCAGCGGCAGCAACACCAGCAGCATGAGCACAAACACCGCACCAAGCATCAGCAGCACCAGCACCACGGCCAGCGTCCGCGGCACGCGGCGGCGGGTCATGCGGCCGACCAGTGGATTGCAGATGTAGGCAAGGATGGCGGCAAACAGGAACGGCGTCAGTATCGGACTCAGCACGTAAACGATGGCCAGCGCCAGCGCGGTCGCCGCCAGCCACTGCCAAAGATATTTCTGTCCGGGACCCTGCACTGTCATTTGGGATAAAATCCGCAACGTTAAAAGTTGAATGCCGCACGCCTATCTTAACAGGGCGGACGGCGCAGACTCCCGATCCGAAACCGGCTCCCATCCAGAACCTGCAGGAAATTCCTTGAAACGCAAAACCACCAAACCCCGGGCGCTGACTTATCGTGACGCCGGTGTCGACATCGATGCCGGCGACGCACTGGTCGACCGCATCAAACCCTACGCCAAACGCACGCTGCGGCCCGGCGTGATGGCCGGCATCGGCGGCTTCGGCGCGCTTTTCGCCGTGCCGCGCGGCTACCGCGAACCCGTGCTGGTCTCCGGCACCGACGGCGTGGGCACCAAGCTCAAGCTCGCCTTCGAATGGCAGCGCCACGACACCATCGGCATCGACCTGGTGGCGATGAGCGTCAACGACATCCTCACTCTGGGCGCCGAACCGCTGTTCTTCCTCGATTACTACGCCTGCGGCAAGCTGGATGTTCCCTCTGCCGCCGACGTGGTCAAGGGCATTGCCGCCGGTTGTGAAATGGCGGGTTGTGCACTGATCGGCGGCGAGACTGCCGAAATGCCCGGCATGTACCCGCCCGGCGAATACGACCTCGCGGGTTTTGCGGTCGGCGTCGTCGAGAAGAAAAAGATCATCGACGGCCGCTCCATCCGTGCCGGCGACGTGATTCTCGGCCTTGCCAGCAACGGCGCGCACTCCAACGGCTATTCGCTGGTGCGCCGCATCCTTGCCCGGCCGGGCGTCCGGCTGTCGGCGAAAGTGGGTGGTCGCACGTTGAAGGACCTGATACTGGCGCCGACGCGAATCTACGTGAAGCCGGTGCTGAAACTGATGAAGCAGGTCAAGGTCAAAGGACTGGCGCACATCACCGGCGGCGGACTCGTCGACAACGTGCCGCGGGTGCTGCCGCAGACCCTGACCGCAGAACTGCATCAAGAGGCATGGCCGCTGCCGCCGCTGTTCCGCTGGCTGCAGCAGCAGGGCAATGTCGCCGACGCCGAGATGCACCGGGTGTTCAACTGCGGCATCGGCATGGTGGTCGTCGTTGCCGCTGCCGACGCCGCACGCGCGCAGGCCCTGCTCAAGCGGGCCGGCGAACGCGTCTGGCGCATCGGCACCGTGCGCCGGCGGCGGCGCAGCGAACCGCAGACACTGGTACTGTAAAAAACGGAAGGAGCCATCCTGAAGCGCATCGCGATACTGATCTCGGGGCGCGGCAGCAACATGGAAGCCCTGCTGGCCGCGAAGCTGCCGGCGCAGATCTGCGCGGTAATCAGCAACGAGCCTGCCGCGGTAGGCCTGCGCACTGCGCAGTCCAAGGGCGTGGCTACCACCGTGATCGATCACCGCGCCTACGCCCAACGCGCGGATTTCGACGCCGCGCTCGCACAGGCCATCGATGCGCACCGCCCTGACCTCGTGGTACTGGCCGGCTTCATGCGCGTGCTCACAGATGGTTTCGTCAACCGCTACAGTGGCCGCATGATCAACATCCATCCCTCGCTGCTGCCGTCGTTTCCCGGACTGCATACCCACCGCCAGGCGCTGGCCGCCGGCGTGCGCGTGCACGGCTGCACGGTGCATTTCGTCACGCCACAACTCGATCACGGCCCGATCATCATCCAGGCCGCAGTGCCGGTGCTGGCCGGCGACAGCGAAGCAACGCTGGCCGCACGCGTGCTGGCCGAGGAACACCGCATCTACCCGCAGGCGGTGCGCTGGCTGTGCGAGGATCGCGTCAGCATCAATGCCGACGGTTCAGTATCGGTCTCAGAGAGCCGCGTCGGCGCAGCCGCGCTGATCGCGCCCTGGCTCGATGACTAGGCTGCTGGCCGCCGGTTTGCTGCTGGCCGGCATACTGATGCGCACGGCCCTGGCGGGCGCGGCCGCGCCCCAATCCATACAGTCCCAATACAACGTGTCGCTGAACGGCATACCCATTGCGGTGATGCAGGAAACTTTTGAACTGCGCGACGACACTTACCGTATTGTCAGCGAAACCCGCGCCATCGG
>JAYQOT010000074.1:0-8574 GCA_038144955.1 Burkholderiales bacterium
GGCGTGCGTCTGGGTGACATCTGGAATGCCTGGCACGAAGCCGCGCCGGATCCCGCGGCACTGGCCGCGCACCTGGGCTGGCGGCCGGAGGTCGTCAACACCATCCACAATTACCGCAACGTCGACACGCGATACAGCTTTCCGACGCTGGAGGAGGCGCTGGCGCAGCGCGGTGCATTCGAAATCGTCGAGATGCACACGCCGTCTTATGAGCTGGGCGACCGCTGTCCGACGCTGATCATGCGACCGTCATGATCCCCACCGTCTATCGCTCCCTGTTGCCGGATATCGACTGGCCCGCCGCCGCAGACAAGCGGGGCGCGCTGTTGCTCGCGCTGCTCAGTCAGTTCCGTGAGACCGAACGATGGCCGGCTGAAAAATTGCTGCAGCAGCAATTGCGGCAGTTGCAGCAGGTACTGGAGCATGCCGGTAACACCATTCCGTTCTATCGCCAGCGGCTGGAGGAATCCGGTTATAGACCCGGCGACGCGTTGACCCTGGAACAATTTCACAGGGTGCCGCTATTGACCCGCCGCGACATCCAGGGCGCGGGGCCGGCCCTGCACAGTACGGCACTGATGGCCGCATTCGGCGGCGCGCACGAAAACCAGACTTCGGGCGCGACCGGTCAGCCGGTCAAGGTGTTGCGCACCCTGATCGACGCCCTGCTGTGGCAGGCCAATACGTTGCGCGACCACGAGTGGCATGGCCGGGATGCGACACTGAAGTTCGCGGCTATTCGCGCGCTGCAACAGGGCATTGCCGACCCTCCGCACGGTATCGTGATGGCCGGATGGGGTGCTGCATCGGAAGCTGTGCGCAAGACCGGCCCATCGGCACTGCTCAGCCTGAATGCCGATGTGACAGTCCAGGCCGAGTGGCTGCGCAACCATTCGCCGGGCTACCTGCTGACCTATCCGAGCAATCTTGATGCGCTGCTGATGCATTTCGCTCAAACGCAGTCACGGCTCCCGGAACTGCGCGCGGTGCTGACGGTTGGCGAAAACGTGTCGCCGGAACTGCGCGGAAAATGCCGGAGTGTGCTGGGCGTCGGTATCGAGGATGTCTACAGTTCGCAGGAGTTGGGCTATATCGCGCTGCAATGTCCCGTCAGCGGGCACTATCACGTGATGGCGGAAAGCGTACTGGTCGAAGTGCTCGATGCGCAAGGGCAGCCCTGTGCGCCGGGCGAGACGGGCCGGCTGGTCATCAGCAGCCTGCACAATTTCGCGATGCCGTTGATCCGCTATGAGTTGCGCGATTACGCTACCGTGGGAGGGCCTTGTGCTTGCGGCCGGTCGCTGCCGGTGCTGGAACGCATTGCCGGGCGAGAGCGCAATATGGTGTGCTTGCCGGACGGAACGACGCACTGGCCGATGGTCGGCTTCCACCGCTTTCGCGACATCGCGCCGGTGCACCAGTACCAGTTGATCCAGCACACGCTGGATGCGGTCGAAGTGCGGCTCGTCTGTGAGCGAGGGTTGACTGCCGCTGAAGAAGAACAACTCGGCGCAGTCATCCGTGAGGCGCTGGGTTACGACTTTAAGCTCAACTTTGTTTATTACGAAAACGAGCTGCCGCGTTCACCCAACGGCAAATTCGAGGAATTTGTTTCGCGTGTCGGGGCCTGAGCCGACCTAGCGCAGCGCTCCAAACACTTTCTTGACGATGTCACTGGCAGCGCCGACCGGGTTCTGGCGGAAGGATTTTTCCTGCTCGGCGATCATCAGGTAGAGCCCGTCGAGTGCTTTTTGAGTCACGTAGCTTTCGATGCTGGCGTTCTCCGGCTTGATCAGCCCCAGCTGCACGCCCTGTCCGGCGAGATTGTTGTATTGCTGGGCGAGGCCGACACGATCGGTGGCCTTCTTGACGATGGGCAAAAAGCGCTGTGTCAGTTGGGTGCTGGTTGTGCGCTTGAAGTATTCGGTGGCCGCGGTGTCGCCGCCGGTGAGTATGCCCTTGGCGTCCTGCACCGACATTTTCCTCACCGCATCGACCAGCAACTGCTTGGCTTCGGGGGCCGCAGCCTCGGCGGCGCGGTTCATCGACAGCACCAGTTCGTCGGCCTTCTTTTTCATGCCGAACATGCGCAGGCCGGACTCGACCTTCTGAAGCGCCGGCGGCAGCGGGATCTTGACCTTGGCGTTGGCGAAATAGCCGTTTTCCTGGCCCAGCAGCTTTACCGCCGCGGCCGATCCGTCGGTCAATGCCTGGCGCAGGCCGCTGACCGCATCGGCGTTGGACAGGTCGGCAATGCCGGCGGCAGCAGGCAGGACGGTGAACGGCGTAATGACAAGCGCCAGCAGAACTCCGAAAATACGCGCCATGGTTGATCTCCCCATCTGATTGGAATCATGCAGAAAGATGCAGAAAGCCCGCAACCTGATTGTAGCCGCGGTTGTGACCGGTGCGGTAGCGCTGGCCGGATTTGCGCTGTGGTGGAATACCGGACATGCCGCCCCCCAGGTGACCTTCGTGTCGCTGCAGGGCAAGAAGATCACCACTGCTGACCTGCGCGGCAAGGTGGTGCTGGTCAATTTCTGGGCTACCGACTGTGCGATTTGCATCAAGGAGATGCCGCAGATCACCGCTACCTACGACAAGTACCGCGACCGGGGTTTTGAAACCATCGCGGTGGCGATGAAATACGATCCGCCCAACTACGTGCTGAACTATGTCGAGAAAAACCGCTTGCCGTTCACGGTCTCGCTCGACCCGCTGGGAGAGCTGGCGAAAGCGTTTGGCGACGTGAAACTGACGCCCACGACCTTCATCATCGACAAGCGCGGCAACTTCGTCGCGCGCATCGTCGGCGAACCCGATTTCGAGAAACTGCACGCCTTGCTGGAGGAAAAGCTCGGCGAAACCTGAGCGTCGGTCAGACCACGCCGGCGTTGTGCGCCTGCTGGTCAGCGTGGTACGAGGAGCGTACCAGTGGGCCGCTGGCGGCATGCTGGAATCCCATGCGTTCGGCTTCCGCGGCATACATTTCGAAAATTTTCGGTTCGACGTAGCGCAGCACCGGCAGGTGGTGCGCTGACGGCTGCAGGTACTGGCCGATGGTCAGCATGTCGACGTCGTGCGCGCGCAGGTCGCGCATCACCTGCAGGATTTCCTCATCGGTTTCGCCCAGTCCCACCATCAGGCCGGATTTCGCCGGAATGTGCGGGAAGCGCGCCTTGAAATCCTTCAGCAGTTTCAGCGAGTGAGCGTAGTCCGAGCCCGGCCGCGCCTGCTTGTAGAGGCGGGGTACGGTTTCGAGATTGTGGTTCATCACGTCAGGCGGACAATCGGAAAGGATGTCGAGTGCGATGTCGAGGCGGCCGCGGAAATCTGGCACCAGGATTTCGATGCGGGTCTGCGGCGACAGTTCGCGCACCGCGCGGATGCAGTCCTTGAAATGCCCGGAGCCACCGTCGCGCAGGTCGTCGCGGTCGACGCTGGTGATCACCACGTATTTCAGTTTCAGCGCGGCGATGGTTTCGGCGAGGTGACGCGGCTCGTCGGCATCCGGCGGTTTCGGTCGGCCGTGGGCGACGTCGCAGAACGGACAGCGGCGGGTACACAGGTCGCCGAGGATCATGAACGTCGCCGTGCCCTTGCCGAAGCATTCGCCGATGTTGGGGCAGGTGGCTTCCTCGCACACCGTGTGCAGTTTCTGCGCGCGCAGGATGTCCTTGATTTCCTGGAAGCGTGCTGAGTTGCCCAGTCGCACGCGGATCCAGTCGGGTTTTTTCAGCGGAGTGGCCGGCACCACCTTGATCGGGATGCGCGCGGTCTTGGCCTGCCCCTTCTGCTTGTTGCCGGTGTCGCTCATTGCAATGCCTTCTTGATGCACTGGATCAGGCGCATGCCGATCAGTGACTTGCGGTCGGTGATGCCGAGGTCCCGGGTGCGGGTAACGCGCAGGCCGGCGTAGCCGCAGGGATTGATGACGTGGAACGGCGCCAGATCGACATTAACGTTCAGGGCAAGGCCGTGATAACAGCAGCCGTTTTTCACGCGCAGGCCCAATGCCGCGATCTTGTCGCCGTTTACATATACCCCTGGCGCATCGGGATCGCCATGGGCCTCGATGCCGTAGCTGGCGAGCAGCGTGATCACCGCCTGTTCCATGCGCCGCACCAGCGGGCGGATCGTCAGGCCGCGACGCTTCAGGTCGAGCAGCAAATAGGCCACCAGCTGTCCCGGACCGTGATAGGTGATCTGGCCCCCGCGATCGACTCGTACTACGGGAATCCCGTTGTCCACCCGTGGCCAGTGTTCGGACTTGCCGGCAATGCCGACGGTGTACACCGGCGGATGTTCGAGCAGCCACAATTCGTCCGGGGTCGAGTCGTCACGTTTCATCGTGAATTCGCGCATCCGCTCCAGCGTCGCGCCGTACGGAACCATACCGAGCCGCCGTACCAGCAGGGGCTCGGTCGTGATGGGGGCGGGATTTACTGAGAGCCTGTGCACCCGGTCTGCCTTGGGTTAAGCGGCGGGCCGTGCGCCGCCGTGTGCATCGAATGATGGGATAATGCGCGCCATTATAAAGGAGACGGCTGTGCGCTTGAATTTCCGCGGGGTGATGCTGGTTTGCATGGCGATTGCCACTGTTCCTGTCGCAGCGCAGGAGGAAGACTACGGCACCAGCCTGAGCCGAATTTATTTCGCCCATCAGCGGCTTCTGGCCGTGCGCGATGCCTGCGACAGGGTTTTTCCCGCACAGGCGAAAGCGGCTGAGCGTGCCTATGCTGCCTGGCAGGGTCGCCACAAGGTCCTGCTAGGTGAACTCGACCTGCGCCTTACCTACATGATTCGCGGTGCTTCGAAAGACGAGCAGGAATATGCCCGCAACATTGGCAAATACGAAGGCGCTATTCTCCAGTACCGCAACGAACAACGGGATGAGATCATGGCTCAACCGCGCGAAGGTATGGCGCAGGGCTGCGAGGATTTTCGTAATTACCTGACCGGATCCGGTTCGGATTTTCACACCGAGTATGCCGACGAATTGCGCGTTTTGCGCAAGCGCAAGCTGCCGAAATGAGTGCGATGGTTTTTCATGCCTGAGAGGACCGCAGCTGGGCGCAACCTTGCGCTGGTTTGCGCCATCTGGAGCCTGGCACTGGTTGCATCGGCCATCGCACCGTATGACCGCCTGACCTGGTTCATGGAGGTGCTGCCGGTACTGCTGGCAGCGCCGGTCCTGCTGGCCACTCGCCAGCGATTGCCGTTGACCACTCTGGCCTACACTCTGATCGCGATACACGGCCTGATCCTGATTTATGGCGGCGCCTACACCTATGCGCGGGTACCGGCCGGATTCTGGGTACAGGAGCTACTGGGTTTTTCACGTAATCCGTACGACCGGCTGGGACACCTGGCACAGGGTTTCGTGCCGGCGATCATTGCCCGTGAACTGCTGCTGCGGGTGTTCAGGATCGAGGGGCGCAGGATCCTGTTCTTCCTCGTCGCATGCGTGGCTTTGGCGATCAGCGCCTTTTATGAATTGATCGAGTGGTGGGCAGCGCTGCTGATCGGAGCCGAAGCCGACGAGTTCCTGGCTACCCAGGGAGATGTCTGGGACACGCAATGGGACATGTTTCTGGCGCTGACCGGCGCTGTGGCCGCGCAATTGCTCCTGCGACGCTGGCACGACCGCCAGATCGCAGGGATCGAACGTTCTACAGCACCATGACCACCATCGGGTGGTCGCACAGTTCCCGGTAGAGCGCGTCCAGCTGTTCGCGGGAAGTGGCGCGAATCACGCAGGTCACGCTGAGGTACTTCCCTTTTTTGCTGGTCTTCATCGCCAGCGTACCATCTTCGAAATCCGGTGCGTGGCGCTTGACCACGGTCAGCACCGACTGTGCGAAACCGGGTTGGGTGTGACCGAGAATCTTCAGCGGAAAGTCGCAGGGGTATTCGATCAGCGACGGGGCGGCGGGAGTCGGCTCCGCCATCAGGCCGCGATTCTCATGTGGTCTTTCTTGAACTGCTGGTAGAGGGCATGCATGCGCCGGAACAGCGGTCCCGGTTTGCCGTCGCCGACGGGCTTGCCGTCGAGGGTGGTCACGGCGAGCACTTCCTTGGTGGAGGAAGTCACCCAGATTTCGTCGGCGTCGCGCACTTCGGCTGCAGTGACGGCGCGGATCTCGACCTCGAATTCACGCGCGTGGGCAATTTCCAGCACCACGTCATAGGTTATGCCTGGGAGCACGAGATTGTCCTTGGGGGGTGTCAGCAGCTTGCCGTCCTTGACCACGAAGACGTTGCTGGAGGATGCCTCGGTCAGCTTGCCGTCGCGGAAGAGTATGGTTTCCGCGGCGCCGGCATCCGCCGAAAGCTGGCGCAACAGGCAGTTGCCGAGCAGAGAAACCGATTTGATGTCGCAGTTGAGCCAGCGGTAGTCCTCGGCAGTGACGCAGGCGACGCCGGATTCGACCAGTGCCGGCGCCGGCGTGACCAGCGGCGAGCTCATCATGAATACGGTCGGCTTGATGCCCTTGGGGAACGCGTGGTCGCGCTTGGCGACGCCACGGGTGACCTGCAGGTATACCGACTGGTCTTCGCCGTCGTTGCGCTTGACGATTTCGCCGGTGAGGCGCCGCCATTCATCGGCAGTGTGCGGGTTGGCGATGCGGATCTTGTCTAGGCTGTACTGCAGCCTGTGCAAATGCTCGTCAAGGCGGAAAGGGCGTTTCGAATACACCGGAATGACTTCGTAGACGCCGTCGCCGAAGATGAAGCCGCGGTCGAGTACCGGGATGCGCGCTTCTTCGACAGGCATGAATTCGCCGTTCAGGTAAACGATGTCGCTCATGGTTTGTTCCGGGGCAGGGTGACCGATAGGGCAGTGTAATCGAAGCAGCTTATTTGAACAGCAGGCGCAGCGTATCCCAGGCTCGCCCGAAGAGGCCTGCGACTGCGACGTTTTCGAGAGCGACCACCGGGATTTCACGGTAGGGTTTGCCGTCGAGTTCGAGCTTGAGTGTCGCAACTCGCTGGCCGGAGCTGATCGGGGCCAGCAGCGGCTGCAGGCTTTCCACGTTGGCCTTGAGCTTGTCAGACTGGCCACGGGGCAGGGCGATGTAGAAGTCTTCGGTAAAGCCGGCTTTCAACTGGTTGGAATCGCCTTTCCATACCCGCAGTTGGGTGACTGGCTGGTTGCGAGCGTAAAGACGCACGCTCTCGTATGCCTGATAACCCCAGTTCAGCAGTTTCTGGCTTTCGGCCGCCCTGGCGGATTCGGATGCCGTGCCCAGCACCACCGACAGCAGCCGACGTTCGTTCCGTTTCGCCGAGGTGATCAGGCAATAGCCGGCGTTCTCGGTGTATCCGGTCTTGACCCCGTCCACCGTCGGGTCGAGCCAGAGCAGGCGATTGCGGTTGGACTGGGTAATGTTGTTGTAGCGGTACTGTTTCTGCGAATACAGCGCATAGTGTTCCGGATAGTCGCGGATCAATGCGACTGCCAGCTTCGCGAGATCTTCGGCTGTCGAATGCAACTGGGGGCCGGTCAGGCCGGTTGCGTTGGTGAAATTGGTGTTGACCATTCCCAGGCGCTTGGCTTCCCGGTTCATCATCGTGGCAAACGCTTCTTCGCTGCCGCCGATGGCTTCTGCCAGCGCGATGCTGGCATCGTTGCCGGACTGGATGATCATGCCGCGCAGCAGTTCATCCACCGTGACCGGCTTGTTCGGTTCGATGAACATCCGCGAACCCTCGGCCTTCCAGGCTTGCCGCGAAACCGGCACGACCTGGTCCGGTTTCAGCGATTTCTGCTTCAGGGCGCCGAAGGCCAGATAGGCCGTCATCAGCTTGGTCAGCGAAGCCGGCTCGAATTTGTCGGCGGCGTTGCGGCTGGCGAGTACCTGGCCGCTGTTGACGTCGAGCAGCAGGTAAGCCCTGGCTTCAATGGCGGGCGGGGGAAGCGCAATCGCTGCGGAGACTGGAGCGGGATTCTGTGCGCCGTTGAGCGCGGCGCAGTCAAACAGCAGGAGGATGGAGAATTTCATCAGCGGAAAAAGCGGATTGCTGCGGAGGCTGGAGCGGGATTCTGTGCGCCGATGATCGCGGCGCAGGCAAACAGCAGGAGGTTGGAGAATTTCATCAGCGGAAAAAGCGTGATTATAACCGCGCTTGACCCCCGCCGAGGGTATCAGTCGCTGTCGCGGTAATTTTTCATCGCGGCGCGCAGGAAATCGAGGTGGATTTTCAGGTTGTCGCAGGCATTGCAGATCAGCAGATGGCTGCGCAGACGCAGATACTCGATCCAGCCCAGTGACTCATCCTGCTGCCGGGAGAGCAGTTCCGAGGTTTCCTTGCAGTCCGGGATCATGGGGCGGGTTTTCCAAACCATTGCAATTCAAGGCATTCACGCAGCGTCAGCCGCGCACGGTGCAGCATGACCCAGCAGTTGGTCGAGGTGATGCCCAGCGCCTTACAGATATCGCCGGTGGACAGTTCCATCACTTCACGCATGGCGAAAACCTGGGCGGTGCGCGCCGGCAGGCGCTGCAGGCACATTTCAAACGCGGCGCGGAAACGGGTGTTTTCCAGTGCGGAAGCCGGATTGCCCCAGTC
>JAYQOT010000075.1:0-4410 GCA_038144955.1 Burkholderiales bacterium
ATGACGTTCTCGCGGCCGCGCAGTGGATGCGGATCGGGCAGGGGCTCGGGGTCAGTGGTGTCGAGCGCGCAGCCGGCAATCTTTCCGGCATCGAGTGCGCGCACCAGCGCGGCAGTATCGACCACCGGGCCGCGCGAGCAGTTGACCAGTACTGCGCTTTTTTTCATTTTCCCGAAGGACTCGTCGTTCATCAGGCCGCGGGTTTTAGGTGTTAGCGGCGGATGCAGCGACACGAAATCGGATTCCGCCAGCAGCTGGTCGAGCTCGACCTTGCTCCCCGGAGTGTCGAACTGGCCCTGCTTGATGAACGGATCGGCATACAGCACCTTCATGCCGAAGGCCGCGGCGCGCATGGCGACTGCACGAGCAATATTGCCAAAGCCGACCAAGCCGATGGTGCTGCCGTTGACGCGCTGGATCGGCTTGCCCGGCGGCACCGCCCATTTGCCGGCGCGTACCTGGCGATCGTAGAAGGTGATCTTGCGTGCCGCGGACAGCAGCAGCGCCATCGTGTGCTCGGCCACTTCGTCGATGCAGTAGGTCGGATTGTTGGTGACGATAATGCCGGCCTTGGTAGCGGCTTCGAGATCGATGGTGTCTACGCCGATGCCGTAGCGGGCAATGATCTTGCACTGGGGCATTTTCGCCATCACGTCGGCGGTGATCGGGCCAGCGTAGGTGTTGAGCAGGGCGACGCAGTCCGCGGCCTCGGCGATGAACTCCTCGGGCTTCTTGGTCTGCAGCGGTACCAGATTGACGTTCCCGCCGAGGATCTGGCGTTCCATGTCCACCGATTCCCAGACGTAATCGGTCAGCACGACTTTTGTTTTTGCGCTCATCTGTATCGACTCCGAATCAATTAATTCGATTAAAACAACAGGTTACTTCTTTCCATAAATCTCGGCATTCCAGCAGTTCGGAGGCTGCCTGCCTTCCAGAACCGCAAGTATGTTGTCGACCACGACGTTGGCCATGGCTGCACGCAATTCGGTGATGGCGCTGCCGGTGTGGGGCGTCATTACTACGTTCTGAAGGTGCAGCAATTCAGGGTGCGGCCGCGGCTCGTTCTCATAGACATCGAGTCCGGCGCCGGCGATGCGCTTGTCGATCAGTGCGCGCACCAGCGCCTCTTCATCGACGATCGGACCACGGGCGGTATTGACCAGATAGGCGGACGGTTTCATTTGGGCGAAAACCGCGTCGTTGAACAGATGGCGCGTCTCCGGGATGAGCCTGGCATGAATCGACACGAAATCCGATTCTGACACCAGTTTGTCGAAGGGAACCCAGGCCAGCTTCAGGGTACGCTCTTCCTCTTCGCTGAGTCTTTTGGGATCGTGGTAAATCACCTTGAGCTTGAATGCGTGGGCGCGGGCTGCAGCTGCACGTCCGACGCCACCCATGCCGACGATGCCCAGCGTCTTGCCCGACAGTCCGGCACCTTCCATGTAACTGGATTGCGATCCCGGAAAAGTGCCTGAACGCAGCAGCCGGTCGCCTTCGGTAACCCGACGCACCAGCGACAGGAGCAGTCCCCAGGCCAGGTCGGCAGTGGCGTCATCAAGTAACAGCGCGGGTATCACGGTAACCGGAATCCTCTGCGCCGTGGCCGCAGCAATATCGATGTCGGCAGGGGTGATGGTCATCGAAGCCACAGCCTTAAGCTGCGGATTGGCGTTGATCACTGCGGCATCGATGTGATCGTGGAGCAGGCAGAACAGGATGTCATTGGCGCGAGCCGCGGCCACCAGTTCTTGCTGCGTCATGATGTGCAGCGGATCGGGGTTCCAGTTTACGTTGGCTACTGCCTTGAGGCGGTCGATTGCACCTTTGGCAACGGGCTGGGTGATGTAAATACGGGGCAGTGACATGCTGGCGGGTATCTTTATTTACGGCTGTTGCAAATGGTGCAGGCGTAGTCTTCGAGGGTTTCCCGGGTCACGCCGACTGCGCCGTGCTGGCGACGATTGTATTCGGCGCTTTCCAGTTCGGTGCGGAATGAATCGTTGAGCCGGTTGATCATGTTGAACATCGCGCAGGCAAGCGAAATTTCGACGATTTCAGCATCGCTGAACTCCTTGCGCAGGGCATCCCACACCTTGTTGTCACGCTTTGCGGTGTTCAGCGTCATCGCCTCGGACCAGGCGATCGCCGCCTTTTCCTTGGCAGTGAAGAGCGGGCTTGCCTGGTAGTCGCCTTTCAGCGCATCGAACTCTTCGTCTTTCAGTCCCAGTGCTTGACCAAGCACGTAATTGTGTTCCGTTCAGTAATGGCAGTCGTTGATTGTCGATGTCTTCAGCACCGCAAGGTTGCGCAGTCGCACCGGTGATACAGCACCGGCATTGGGCTGGCGCACTGCGGCGATGAACGGCAGTATCCAGCGCGCCACGTACGGGCTGTGCGACAGGATGCGCATCAGGTTGGCGGTGCGGCCGAGCATCTTGTTCGACGCGTCGAACAGGTCCTTCGCCGGGCCGACGGCTTCTTCGTCAGTAATGCCGCGTATGCGTTGTGTCATTTGAGCCTCGCATGCTGTGGAGCTACGGTTTCAGATTTCATCCAGCGCACCACGCCGGATACGCCGTCAACGGCGACCATGGAACCTTCCGGAATGCGGATCGTGGCCTGGTCAGCGCCGAGCACCATCGGGATGCCGCGCTCGCGGGCAAGCGAAGCCAGATGGGATGTGCTGCCACCCAGTTCGGCAACCACACCGGCAACTCGCGGCAGAATCTGCGACAGCGCGGGACCGGCCATCCGGGTCACCAGCACGGAACCGGGAGCAACCCGCGCCAGTTCGCATTCGCAGTTGATGACACAAGCCAGACCCCTGGTCCAGCCCGAGCCTGCCGGCTGGCCGCGCAAATGCGGCTGGCGCAGCCAGATTTCGTCATCGACATGCTCGTCCACCTCCGGTTCAAGGTGCAGGGGACGGGATTGCAGCATTTTGATGCCCGCATCGTCCATGGCCCATTCTATTTCCACGGCGCGCCCCATCAGCGCTTCCGCACGCAACAGATAACCACCGAGTTCCTCTGCCTGCGCCGCGGTAAGACAGGGATCCGCGCTCTTGCGCGGGCGCGGCGCCAGCATGGGGCGGTGTTCGCAGGTCATGGTGTGATAGTGGGTGGGCGCCGCCACGGTTTCCTTGAGCCTGGCTTCGCGGGTCAGCAGGTAGCGCTCAGGCGTCACCTCTCCCTGCGCAATCGCAGCGCCCAGGCCCTGGGTGGCATTGATCAGCATTTCGCCTGACACTGTCTGGCTCAGCGCGCCGCCTGCGGCGCGGGCCTTGACCAGCGGCTGGATGATCAGGCCCATCGCGGTTTCAGCGGGATCGATGTCGTGGGTCGCCATGTAGCGCAGTGCCCGTGTCATCCACAGTGCCGCCCAGCACGAGCGCACCGCAGTCAGAAAATCGGTTTCGCTTTCAAGATCAAGAAAGCTTTCGAACTGTCCCGCAAAACTCGAACCGTAACGATCCTCGACCAGTGCAGAAGAGCGCACTGCAATCGGTGTCCCGGATTCTTTGACCAGCTGACGCCACACCGACAGCAGCTGGTCTTCGAGTTCGGGAACGATGGGCTTGTCCATCAGGCCGAGCTTCATGTTCAGCGCATGGCGTCTTGCCTGCGCGCTCTCGGTGGCAGCAAAAACGCCGCGGGCCGATTCTTCAAGGCCCAGCGCCTGAACCTGGCGGCGGTAGGCGGCGGCATCGACGCAAAAACCCCCGGGCGTGGGCATTCCGGCCTGGGCCAGGGCAGCAAGGTTCGCGCCTTTGGGGCCGAAACGTCCGGCATCAGTGGCGGCGGGATCGGAAACGGGCAGGACCAGTGTAGACATGATGTTGGTTCAGTAAGCGTTACTGTCGATGACGATGCGCAGCACGCGACCGGGATTGCGTTCGTATTCCTCGAAAGCTTCTGCGGTGCGCGCCAGCGGATAGGTGGCGGATACATAACCGGCGACATCAATCTGGCCGGATGCCACCAGCTCGATGGACGGTTCCATGTCGGAAGGCTTCAGCGCACGCGAACCGATGATGCTGATTTCCTTGTAATACAGCGGAAACGTGGTGAAGGTGGGGCAGCAGGCATGGCTGACCGCGTAGGGGGAATATCGCCCTCCGGGACGCAGCATGTCGATACCGGCTTTGAGCGTTGCATCACCGCCCACGGTATCGATGACCACGTCCGCTCCTTCGTTGCCGGTGAGGCGCAGCACTTCATTCACCGCCTGCTCGGCACCGGTGTCCAGCGCATGATGCGCACCCTGCTTGAGCGCCATGTCGAGTTTCCAGCGCGTGCGCGAAACTGCTATCACCGGATTGGCTCCCGCCAGCGCCGCAAGTCGCGCATGCAGCAATCCCGTAGTACCCATGCCCAGGATCACCACCGATTCCCCGGCAGCCAG
>JAYQOT010000075.1:4837-8517 GCA_038144955.1 Burkholderiales bacterium
ACGATGGCGAAGCGGCGGGGCGCTGCGAGTTCTGCGGTTTTCATGTTGTCAGGCATCTGGAGCGAAGGGCTGGCGTAAAACAAAAACGGCCGGGGAGTGCTCCGCCGGCCGCCGTCAATGCTGCGCCGGACTAGCGGCCGGGCAGCTTGCCGAAGTTGCAATAGCCCGGCATCGGATCAACCACCGTGATCTGCTCGACCGGGAAGTTGGACACGATTTCGATGCTGTCCTTGTGCACGATCAGCATCTCCTCGATGCGCACGCCCCACTGATGCGGCTTGCCGTGCTGGGTTTCCAGCGCGAAGGTCATGCCTTCCTTGATCTCGATCGGGTGATCGAGCGACCAGATGCGCGAGATGACCGGCTGGTCATACTGTGCCAGGCCGAGGCCGTGCCCCCACAGGTTGGCGGCTGCCTGATCTTCCTCTTCGTAACCATAGGCTTCCTTCGCCGACGGCCACTTGGAGGCGATGTCGCGAGTGGTGGCGCCGACCTTGACCGCCTTGATCGAGTCATAGAGCCACTTCAGAGCGGTGGCGTAGTAGTCCTTCTGTTCCTGATTCGGCTCGCGGCCGACCATGTAGGTCCGGTAGTAGCAGGACTTGTAGCCGTTCCAGGTCAGCGCAGCGAGGTCCATGAACACCATGTCGCCCGGCTTGATGATGCGGTCGGAAAAATTCCTCCAGTTCGGCCAGGTGTTGAGGCCCGAGGACACGATCACGTCCTCGACGTCTTCCATGCCGGGCACGTTGTAGAGGAACTCCATGATGTGCGCGGTCAGCTGGTTCTCGGTCAGGCCGGGCTTGAGGAATTTCATGAACTCCCAGTGGGCCGCGTCACCGATGGCGCCGACCATGCGGAAACATTCCTGCTCGTCCTGGTTCTTGACGGCGCGGGCTTCCATCATCGGCGTCATGCCGTCGGTCCAGTCGATCTTGTGATCCTTGAAAATCTGGATCATGTTGATGTCGACGAAGTCGACGCCCAGTTTCTGGCCGTCGACGCCGGCTTTTTTCATTTCCTTCTTGATGCTGTTGGTGAACTTGGTCACCTGGGCAAGCGAGGCAGGACCGGCTGCGCCCTTGATCCAGGCGTAGGAATACTTGATGTGGTCCTTGGGAATCCACGGCGAATGCTTTTCGATATGCATTCCGATATCGCCCTGTTCAAACAGTACCGGGGCGTCATCGCCGCACAGCAGAGCGTAGCGCAGGCCCGGCTTCAGGCGGTTCCAGCCCGGGGTGAGGGTGCTGGTCACGTAACGCACGTTCTCGTCGTACATCAACAGCATCGCGCCCAAACCATGCGCCTTCATCTTTTCGCGGGCGCGTTCCAGCCGGTATTTACGCAGGCGATCCCAGTTGATGCGTTCCTGCCAGTCCAGTCCCACCAAACCTACATTTGCCATGTTGCTCTCCGTTTAACTGATCACAATCTGGTGCCGCCGCAGTCCATGGAGGTCTGTGACGGCAATTTCATTTCAAGCCTTGTTGAATTTTACGTGGATCCGACCGTGCCAATCTAGCATGGGGCTCCACATGCCTCAAGGCGTTTACGCCATTATTGCGTCTCGATCTTGTTGTCCTTGATCACCTGACCAAAGCGGTCGGTTTCCATCTTGACGAAATTGCGGAAATTCGCCGGGCTCTTGCTGGTGATCGCGGCCACGCCGCTGGCACCCAGTTTGTCGAGCACGCCCTTGTCCTTCATGGTCTCGATGCCAACTTTGTACAGCGTCTTGACCACGGCATCCGGCGATCCTTTCGGCACGAACAGTCCCTGCCACGAACCGACCACCATGTCATAACCCTGCTCGCGCATGGTTGGCACATCCGGGAGGGCAGAGGCGCGCTCAGGAGCCACGATTCCGAGCATGCGCAGGCGGTTTTGCTTGACGAAAGGCAGAGTCGAACTGAACGTCAGGAACACGAACTGGACTTCGTTGCCCAGCAAACCAATGGTCGCCGGACCAGCGCCGCCCTTGTAAGGAACCTGGGTTGCAGTGGTTCCGGTCTTGTTGAGGAACATCAGCGTCTCAAGCGTATTGGCGCTGCTCGGTGCAGCGGCACCGTAATTCAGCTTGTTCGGATTGGCCTTCATGTAGGTGACCATTTCCTTGACCGACTTGGCCGGCACGGTCGGGTGCACAACCAGGCTGCCGGGCACATCGACCACCTGGGTGATCGGAATCAGATCGACCAGTGGTTTGAACTGGAACTTGACGTAGTACACCGGGTTGATAGCCATGGTGCCGACGTTGCCGAGCAGGAAGGTATAGCCGTCGGCACTGGCACGGGCCGCCGTTTCGACGCCGATGTTGCCGGAAGCGCCCGGACGGTTGTCGACGACGATCTGCTGTTTCAGCAGATCAGACATTTTCGGCTGCAGGATGCGACCAACGAAATCCGAAGCGCCGCCCGGTGCGAATGGAACCACCATGCGCAGCGGGCGATTGGGGTAGGCATCGGCGGCTATGGCAGAGTGGACAATCACCGACGACAGGACAGCGGCAACAGCAGCAGCGATGCAGCGAACGCTAGACATGGATGGTCTCCTGAAGAATATATACAACTATATGATTTAATTGGTAATTATTACTTTGGGATGACTGGCAGCAACAGATGCGAAGCATGGCGGCCGCCCACATGAATCGTGTTCTTGCCACCGCTATTGTAGTCCCCGTGGTAGTGCGTATACGGGGCGGAACCCACGCCATCGCGCGGCTGAATATCGAGCCGGATGCGATGCCCTTTCTTGAACACCATGCAGGTCGGCCAGATTTCAACTTCGACTTTGACCGTTTCACCGGGCTTGAGCCATTGGCGCTCATCATGGGTGTGATAGGGGCGCCAGGGTTTCGAAAGTTTTTCATCCAGCTTGCGGTGTGAGGCGCGCTGCCAGCCCTTGGCCACCGGCACGCGTTGCTGCTGCTGGCCCACTTCCCACACGTCTTCGCCGTCGGGGCCGATGTTGCGTATGGTGGCGAGGATGTCCATGTCATCATTGCTGCTCGAAACCCACAGCACCAGATTGACCGGCCCGGTGACTTCCATGTCTTGTGCCAGCGGCGGCGTCTCGAACGATACGCCGAGCCGCCCCAGGTCACCGACTGCGGTCGAGGTCCAGGACGCCGATGCCACGCCGGCCTTGGTCATTACCGAAGTGCCGTAAGTCACTTTACCTGATGATTTCGGCACGACTGTGCCGAGAGCACCTTCGGCATCACGCCCGCGCACAGGCCTTGCCGTCAGGTAATACTTCGTCCAGCGCGTGCGCTTCAGCGGCCATTCGTTTTCCTGACGCCAGGTCTTGTAGGGGCCGCCACCGCCAGTCCGGATCAGGAGTTTTACCGGCGGCTCGTCCATGATGCCGGTGTCGATGCCCTTGAGCCAGTAGTCAAAAAAACGCAATTGATCCTGACGTGCTTCCTCGGCGTAGAAGGGGTGGTAATGCGTGCCTGCATGAATGCGCAGCTTCTTGTGTTTGGAGGCGGCGCGCAGGTAGCCCTCGGTATTGCCGCGCAGATGCAGCCCCATGCCACTCCAGTTGCCAGCGCTGTAGAACGGTATCTTGATCTTGTCCCATTGTGCCTGGCGCCCCTGCCACCAGCCGGTATCGAGGCTGTTGCGCATCCATAGCCACAACCAGTTCTTGGAGAATGCATCGGGTCTGGACTGTTA
>JAYQOT010000076.1:0-8247 GCA_038144955.1 Burkholderiales bacterium
CGCTGGCGGCGCGGAGACCTGTTGCTGTGGGACAACTGTGCAACCCAGCACAGGGCGGTGTTCGACTATGCATTGCCTTTGCGTCGCCGCATGGAGCGCGTCACCCTGCGCGGCAGCGTGCCTCGGGCCTACTGAGGGCCATCGGAGACCGGAACAGCGGCCTTCCCGTTACATTTCGTAACAAAGCCGAGCCCACGACGACGGCTTGCCGTCTTAACATGATGCTTTGCTGAAGCAGTCGGGGGCGGGTATGCGCGCAGCCAAGTTGATCGTGCTGGGGATGGCCATGACGGTAGCGAGCCTGGATGCTGCCGCGGGCGGTGGCGGGCGCCACCCTCACCGCCATCATCACCATCATCGCGCGCATATCGGCGTATTCATCGGTGCGCCGCTGCTGCTGGCGCCCTTCTGGGCACGGCCCCATTACTCGCCGCCGGTGGTCGTGCACGAGCGGGTCATCGTCCGCGAGCCGCTGGTGTTCTATGACGAGCAGGGCAACGCAGTTCCGCCCGAACAGCCGAACCAGCCTCCTGCGGCTGCAGCGCCGACCTGGTTTTTCTGCCCGGATTCGCAGACCTATTATCCGTACGTGCAGACCTGTGCTTCGCAGTGGCAGCGCGTGGCGCCGACACCGCCGAGATAAGCTTTCAGTTCTTCAGCCGCACGTGGTGGGAGAGGGCGGCACTGTCCTCGTCGGTTTTGAAACCCGCTGCACGTATGCCATGCGCGGCAAGTTCTTCATCGCGTTCCTGGGTGTCGCCAGTCACGCCCACTGCACCCAGCAGCTCGCCGTCTGTCGCGCGGATCAGCATGCCGCCACCCTCGGCGAAAATCCGGTCCTGTGAAGCCTTGAACAGGAAATCCATGAACAGCGGCCGCTGTTCAGCACGCACGCGCACCAGGCTGGAAGAACGCCCCAGCGCCAGCGCTGCATAGGCTTTTCCGGTCGCCATTTCGAAGCGCATCATCGAGGAACCGTCCTCTTTCTTGAAAGCCTTGATCACCGCACCGGGTTCCACGATGACCACGGAAATCGGCCGGCATTGCAGTTCGCGGGCCCGGGCCAGCACGGCATCGATGATGTTTTCGGCCTGGGAAAGGGTAATCAGCGCCATCGTTTTCTCCTAGAATGGCGGTATGCTGCCACATTCCGCTGCGGCAGTTTCAGCGGATTGCTCCGGTTTTTCATCGACATTCAAAAAATCGACGAGGACAAACATGAAGAAAGTAACCTTACCCCGCCTGCTGTTCGGCGCACTATTCATGCTGGCGGCGATGCCGTCGTGGTCGGCGGATGCCTATCCTTCACGGCCGATCCGTTTTCTCGTGGGTTTCGGTGCCGGCGGCGCCAATGACCTGGTGGCAAGGCTCGTTGCCAACCATCTCAGTCCCCGCCTCGGCCAGCAGGTCGTGGTCGACAACCGTCCCGGTGCCAGCGGCATGATCGCGCATGAAATCGTGGCCAACTCCACGCCCGATGGCCAGACGATGGTGCTGGCTGCGGTTTCCGCGCTCGCCATGGGGCCGGCCCTGCGCGGACGCTCACCCTACGATTCGGTAAAGGATTTCGCGCCGGTCGCACAGGTCGTTGATGCGGTGACGCTGCTCTCTGCACATCCCTCCAGCGGATCCAGATCGCTGAAGGAATTCGTGACGCGTGCCAAGCAGGAGCCCGGAAAACTGAACGTGGGCAATCCCGGTATCGGCAGCATCGGCCATCTGGCCTTTGAATTGTTCGGCCATGCCGCAGGAATCAAGGTGGTCAGCGTGCCCTACAAGAGCGGCGGGCTGGCGGCGACCGCGGTGATCTCGGGACAGGTCGAGCACCTGGTGGGCATCATCTCCTCGGGTGCGCCTCACGTGAAGTCCGGCAAGCTGCGCGGCCTCGGGGTGACGAGTTCGGATCGTTCGAACGCGCTGCCCGACGTGCCGACGATTGCCGAGCAGGGCTATCCCGGCTACGAGGCCAGTGGCTGGCTGGGCATCGCATTCCCGGCAAAAACGCCGGCGCCGATCGTGCAACGCATGTACAAGGAAGTCGCCGCTGTCATGGCGACCCCCGAAGTGAAGTCTGCACTCGACAAATCCGGTCTTGACCGGGTGATGAAGAATCCCGAGCAGTTCCGCAAATACATCCAGAGCGAAGTGCCGCGCTGGGCGAAGCTGGTCAAGGATGCTGGTCTCAAGGCGAACTGAGCGTCCGCTGACCTGGAGTGCCCTGGCGCAGCCGACCCCGGAGGCTGTGCCAAGCAGTTGATTTAAATGCGCTTTTCAAGTTTTTGCTTAACTTTCCCCCGGCGCAACGTGTAAAATGCCGTGTTTTTCGCTGACACAGCATTTATCAGGGGGTTTCCGGAATGTCCGAAAAGGATACTGATCAGGGCAAGCGCCAGTTTCTGGTGGCTGCTTCAACCGTAGCCGGTGGTGTGGCCGCCGGCGCCGCAGCAGTGCCATTCGTGGCCAGCATGCTGCCCTCGGAACGTGCGAAAGCGGCCGGTGCACCGGTCGAAGTCGATCTGAGCACATTGGCACCGGGCGAGCGCGTCACTGTCGAATGGCAAGGCAAGCCGGTGTGGATCGTCCGCCGCACCAAGGAAATGCTGGGAACCATTCGCGGCAATGACGGCAACGTCGCCGATCCGGAATCAAAGAAAAAAATGCAGCCCAATTACGCTGCCAACGAATACCGTTCGATCAAGGACGAATTCCTGGTCGTGGTCGGTATTTGCACGCATCTCGGCTGCTCGCCGGTGGGCAAGTTCGCCAAGCAAGCGGAAGCCTTTGACCCGAACTGGCAGGGCGGTTTCTATTGCCCGTGCCACGGCTCGCTGTTCGATCTGGCCGGCCGCGTCTACAAAAACAAACCCGCCCCTGACAATCTGGTGGTGCCGCCGCACAAATATCTGTCGGACTCGCGCATCCTGATCGGCGAAGACACCAAGGGAGCCTGACAAGAACATGGCTGCTACCCCGAAACAACCCGTGCAGTTCGTCGGCGCCGGTCCCCTCAACCCGCTGGTCAGCGGCGTGCTGACCTGGGTGGACCAGCGGTTCCCTCTGATGTCACTGTGGCGCGATCACCTGTCGCAATATTACGCACCGAAAAATTTCAACTTCTGGTATTTCTTCGGTTCGCTGGCGATGCTGGTGCTGGTGATCCAGATCGTCACCGGCATCTTCCTGGTGATGCATTACAAACCCTCGGCGGCGGAAGCCTTCGCCTCGGTGGAATACATCATGCGCGACGTGCCGGCAGGCTGGTTCATCCGCTACATGCACTCAACCGGCGCTTCGGCCTTCTTCATCGTCGTCTACCTGCACATGTTCCGCGGCCTGATGTACGGTTCCTACCGCCAGCCGCGCGAGCTGATCTGGATCTTCGGCATGCTGATCTACCTGTGCCTGATGGCGGAAGCCTTCTTCGGCTACCTGCTCCCGTGGGGCCAGATGTCATTCTGGGGCGCGCAGGTGATCGTCAACCTGTTCGACGCGCTGCCGCTGATCGGGCCTGACCTGTCGACCTGGATCCGCGGTGACTTCGTGATTTCGGATGCCACCCTGAACCGCTTCTTCGCATTCCACGTGATCGCGATCCCGCTGGCGCTGCTCGGCCTGGTGGCCGCGCACATCATGGCGCTGCACGAGGTCGGTTCCAACAACCCCGACGGCGTCGAGATCAAGAAGCACAAGGACGCGCAGGGTCATCCTGTCGACGGCATCCCGTTCCACCCGTACTACACGGTCAAGGACATCGTCGGCGCCGTGGCGTTCATGTTCCTCTTTTTCCTGGTCGTGTTCTTCATGCCGGAAATGGGCGGCTATTTCCTCGAGTACAACAACTTCATTCCCGCCGATCCGCTGAAGACGCCGCCGCATATCGCGCCGGTGTGGTACTTCACTCCGTATTACTCGATCCTGCGCGCGATTACCGAGGACTTCATGATCGTGCTGGCCATCGCCGTCATCGCTTACGCCGCGCTGATCTGGGTTACGGTGAAGGACCGCCGCATTGCAATTGCCGCTGCCGCGGTCAGCCTGGTGCTGGTGGTGCTGATGAAGGGCGGCCCGCTCGCTCTCGAGGCCAAGGTCTGGGGCGTGGCGCTGATGGGTATCGCGACGCTGATCTTCTTCCTGCTGCCCTGGCTGGACTGCAGCCCGGTGAAGTCGATCCGCTACAAGGGTACTTATTCCAAGGCGGCGTTGACCATCTTCGTCATCGTCTTCCTCGTGCTCGGTTACTACGGCACGCAGACCGTGACGCCGATGGGTACGCTGATTTCGCAGATCGGCACGCTGATCTATTTCTCGTTCTTCCTGCTGATGCCCTGGTATTCGGTGCTGGACAAGACCCTGCCCGAACCCGATCGCGTGACGATGTGATGGTAAAAATCATGCTTAAAATCAATAAATTAATCGTTGCCCTGTTGTTCGCCCCGGCGCTCGCGCTGGCTGCCGGCGGTCATGTGAAGCTCGATCGCGCGCCGATCAACGAGGAAGACCATGCATCGCTGCAGCGTGGCGCCCGCCATTTCGTCAATTACTGCCTGAACTGCCACAGCGCGAACTACATGCGCTACAACCGGCTGCAGGACATCGGTCTCGCGCCCCAGCAGATTCTCGACAACCTGGTGTTCACCGGCGTCAAGGTCGGCGACCTGATGACCATCGCGATGGATCCGAAGGATGCCAAGAACTGGTTCGGTGCGACGCCGCCCGATCTTTCGGTGATCGCGCGTTCGCGCGCTTCGGCCGATGGCAGCGGCGCCGACTGGCTCTACACCTATCTGCGCGGTTTCTACCGCGATCCCGAGCGCCCCACCGGCTGGAACAACACTGTTTACCCGAACGTTGGCATGCCCCACGCGCTGTGGGAACTGCAGGGTGAGCAGGTGCTGGTGGAAAACAAGGTCCGGGGCGACGGTTACATGAAAACCGAAATGGCGCTGAAACTGGACAAGCCGGGCCAGCTGGGCAAAACCGAATACGACGAGGTGGTCGCCGATCTGGTGAACTACCTGGTATTCATGGGCGAGCCCGCGCGCAACGACCGCAAGACCATAGGCATGCTGGTGCTGCTCGCCTTCGGCGTGCTGTTCGTCCTGGTTTACGCGCTGAAAAAGGAGTACTGGAAAGACGTGCACTGACGTCCAGTCCCATTCCCGGGGCCGTGCGCGGAATGCGTTACGGCCCCTTTGTTCCTCAGCCGCCAACAATTTGCTGA
Source organism: Burkholderiales bacterium (assembly GCA_038144955.1). Taxonomy (GTDB): domain Bacteria; phylum Pseudomonadota; class Gammaproteobacteria; order Burkholderiales; family SG8-41. Next base: position 5,222 of record JAYQOT010000076.1, read on the forward strand.
CCTGCTGCACCGTTACGGATAAACCATCATGATGACACTCTACTCGGGCACCACCTGTCCCTTCAGCCAGCGCTGCCGTTTCGTGCTTTACGAAAAAGGCATGGACTTCCAGATCATCGACGTCGACCTGTTCAACAAGCCGGAAGACCTCGCGGTGATGAATCCGTACAACCAGGTACCGGTGCTGGTGGAACGCGACCTGATCCTCTACGAATCCAACATCATCAATGAATACATCGATGACCGTTTCCCGCATCCGCAGCTGATGCCTGCCGACCCGGTGATGCGCGCGCGTGCGCGGCTGTTCCTGTTCCGTTTCGAACAGGAGATGTTTTCCCATGTGTCCGCCATCGAGAAGGGCACCCAGAAGCAGGCCGACAAGGGACGCCAGACCATCCGCGACAGCCTTACCCAGATCGCGCCGGTGTTCGCCAAGCAGAAATACATGCTGGGCGAGGAATTCTCGATGCTCGACGTCGCCATCGCCCCGCTGCTGTGGCGCCTCGACCACTACGGCATCCAGCTCGGCAAGCAGGCCGCGCCGCTGATGAAATACGCCGAGCGGCTGTTCAGCCGGCCGGCCTATATCGACGCGCTGACCGCATCCGAAAAGGTCATGAGGAAATAGGCGCTTGGCTGAGCGATCGACCAAGCCTTACCTGATCCGTGCCATACACGAGTGGGCCTGCGACAGCGGCCTGACGCCGTATCTGTCGGTGAAAGTCGACGAGAACACGCGCGTACCCGCCGAGCATGTGAAGAACGGCGAGATCGTGCTCAACCTCAGTTACGACGCCACCCACAAGCTGACGATTGGCAATGACCTGATCCAGTTCTCAGCGCGTTTTGGCGGCGTGTCACGCGAGTGCTCGGTACCGATGTCGGCGGTGACCGGCATATTTGCCCGGGAAAACGGGCAGGGCATGGTGTTTACCGAGGAAAACCGGTCGCAGCCGGCAGCCTCTGCTGAGCCGGAAAAGCCCGAAGATCCGAAGCCGGATACACCTGCACCCGGCGGCAAGCCGCGGCTGCAAGTCGTCAAATAACCACAACACTGGCGAGGTTTGACACGCGCGGTGCGGCGCGCGCAGAATCCTTGCGCGCCGCTTTTCCCAAACCTGAATGTCGTTTCAACGACTCTCCGGCGCAAGCTCAGCGCATACGCAACATCCCAGGAGAGAGTCATGCTGACCCCGGAAGAGCTGGAGCAGGTCGCACCTGCTGAATCGATATTCCCGTCCCCCATTCCCGTGCAGTGCGTGTCCAGCGACGAGTACATGCCCTGTCCGCAGACCGAGAAGCAGAAAGAATTCGAAGCGCGCGTCAAGGAGTACGGCGCAGAACTGGCGCGCAAGCAGGGGCTCAGCCGCCGCAAATTTTTCCAGAGCGCCGCCGGCATGGCTGCCGCCTTTGTCGCGATGAACGAAACCTACGGACCGTTGTACCTGGTGAGCCGTGCCGAGGCGGCTACCCCGGATATGGCCAACGAACGGGCCAAGTCGCTGAAGAACCAGTTCGTGATGGACATGCACACGCATTTCCTGCGCGACGACACGCCGATCAAGACCTTCATCGCGCAGCGCGCCACCGTCGGCAAGCTGGGCTGGAACACCAGCCTCGCCGAGAAGGAACAGACCATCGATGACCTGAAATTTCCGAACTACTTCAAGGAAATTTTCATGGACAGCGACACCAAGGTCGCCTGCATCAGCGGCTCGTACTCGGTGGATCCGAAATTCTCGTTCCTGACCAATGACATGAAATATGCGGCGCGGGAGAAAGTGAACAAGGAGGCCGGTACCAGGCGCATGTTCTCCCACGCGATCTTCACTCCCGGCCACGACGGTTGGCTCGACAAGGTGGAGGAAGAGCAGGCGCGGCTGAATCCCGATTCGTGGAAGGGCTACACCATCGGTGACAACACCAACAAGCATCTCTCGAAGTGGCCGTTCCGGCTCGACGACGAGAAGATCATGTATCCGTTCTACGAGAAGCTGGTGAAATGGAGCAAGGACAAGCCGAGCCTGAAAAACGTCTGCATCCACAAGGGCCTGTTCCCGCCGTCCATCGCCGAGAAATTTCCCCACCTGCTGCCGTACGCCGACGTGCGCGACGTGGGCAAGGCGGCAAAGGACTGGCCGCAGCTCAACTTCGTGATCTATCACTCGGGCTGGCGCTGGACCGGGCCCAATGCGCCGAAAGAGGCGTGGGCGCATTTCGAAAAGACCGGGCGCATTGAATGGGTGAGCGATCTTGCCGACATCCCCGGCAAATACGGCGTGAAAAACGTCTACGGTGATCTCGGCCAGCTCTTCGCCTGGACCACCACCGCCAACCCGAAGCTCGGAGCCGCGGTGATGGGCACGCTGATCAAGGGGCTGGGCTCTGACCACGTGGTGTGGGGTACTGACGCGGTGTGGACCGGCGCACCGCAGTGGCAGATCGAAGCGTTGCGCCGCCTGGAGATTCCCGAGGACATGCAGAAGCAATACGGCTACGCGCCGCTGGGAGCGGCCGATGGTCCGGTCAAGACGGCGATCTTCGGCGACAACAACGCGCGGCTCTACAACGTCAACCGCAAGCAGATGGCGGAGATCGTCACCGACCGCGTGGCGCGCATCAAGGAGTCTTACGAAAAAGAAGGCCCGGGCCGCACCAACATGGCCTACGGGTTCGTCAACAAGAACCGCGCGTAAGCAGTTTCCACTTCTCCGCGATCACGGCGCTGCTGCGGCAGCGCCGTTTTTTTGCCATCAGTTTTTGCGCCGCCGGATTTCCTGGATGACTGCTGCATTGTCGAGTTCGGCTTCGCCGGCCTGCATGTTGCCTTCGACGATGTCGGTGTAAGTGGCGGCCAGCGGCAAATCCTGTTTCAGGCGCTGTGCCAGTTCCAGCATCAAGGAGAAATCCTTCAGCGTCTGCGCGATCTTGCCGTGCGGCGTAAAGTCGCCGGCGACCATCTTGCCGCCCTTGACGTCCATGATCTGCGAATAGGCTGCTGAATCCTTCGCCACATCGAGAAAGGC
>JAYQOT010000077.1:0-8222 GCA_038144955.1 Burkholderiales bacterium
GCCGCACGTTCGTCGATGCGGACGATCACGTCGCCCTTCTTGACGGCATCGCCGACGTCGAAACGCAACTCGATCACCCGCCCCGCGATCTGGGCCGAGACCGTCGACTGGCGCACGGCCTCCACCACCGCCTCGGCGGCGTAATCCAGTGCCACTTCGCGGCTCTGTACGACTGCGGTGGACAGTTGCGGCCGTTCGGATGCCGCGGGCTGGGGCGGACCTTCGCCGCAAGCCGAAATCAGAACAACAAGACTGAGAATCCACCAGCGTTTCATCGGCCCTTCCCCGTTGTTTCACGTATCCAGTTCACCAGCGCCCGCGCCTCCATCACACCGGAACGTCGCGCAATTTCCCGGCCTGCGCGGAACAGCACCAGCGTTGGAATTGAACGTATGCCGGCATCCGCAGCGGCAACCGGCGCAGCCTCGGTGTCGAGCTTGGCGAAAATCGCCTCGCCCTGCAACGCGCGCGCCGCGGCCTCGAACTGCGGCGCCATGGCCCGGCACGGCGCACACCATCCCGCCCAGAAATCGACCACCACCGGGACTTGGGTGCGGCCGATGAAACCCGCGTACGAAGCGTCATCCAGGCTGACCGGCACAGCGGGCAGCAGCGGTTCGCCGCAGCGCCCGCACTTCGGCCCCTCATCGCGGCGGGACACATCAAAGCGGTTTTCCGCTGCGCAGTGTGCGCAAACCACATGCACAGCATCCATGATTTCCGTTGCCATCTTCGAATCCTTACGCACAACCGCCGGATTTCACCCCGGCACGGCGCAGGATCATTTCCAGCGGACAGAACCGGGTAAAGCCGCTCTGAAACAGGTTAAACCCGACAAAGGCAGTGAACCATAAAAAATTCTCGTTGAAAAACAAGGGGCTGCCTTTCACCCCCAGCGCGAGGGACAGCAGCACGAAGAGGCCGGCGAAGATCCGGATCATGCGTTCGGTGGTCATTGCGTTCTCCTGGTCAGTTACGGCTGCCGACAAGGCAGCATGTCGATAATATACTATGGGGGGTATAGTATTTCAAGAGCTGGCTGCACTTGCGATGCCATACCCCGTAGAGTATTATTCCGGAATCCAACAGGAGCACTCATGGCCGTCATCGAAGACCAGCAGCACCGTCGCGAACTGATCCTGCGACTGAAACGCGTCGAAGGGCAACTGCGCGGCATCCAGTCCATGATCGAGTCCGGCGATGATTGCGAACGCGTAACCCAGCAGCTCTCCGCGGCGCGGCGCGCCCTGGACAAGACCTTCTTCAGCGTGCTGGCGTGCGCCATCCAGTCCGAGCCGCAAAAAAGTGGTGGCACCGCAAAAGCCGCCGAAGAGCGGGTCAAGCACGCGGCCGCCATCCTCGCCAAATTCGGCTAGTGAACTTTGGCCGGCTTTTGCCGTCCATAATCAGGGTGTTGCCGATTCATCCTCCAGCCCCTACACTGGAATTCATGAAAATACTGCGCCGGATCATGGCCCTGCTGCTGATGCTGTTCCTGCCCTTGCAGGGCGTGGCGGCTTACGCTCCCGCTTCAGCCTGCAACGAAGATCATGCCGTTCAGGCGCAGCAGGCCGGCAGCCATGATCACGGTGACCTTAAGCATCATGACACTCATGCCCCGACAGCGGGCCACCAGCACCAAAGTGACAACCAGCCGGATGACACGGCAGGCAACCATTCCTGCTGCCATCACGTTTTTTCCGGAGTGCCGTCCACTGCCGTGCCCGGCACACCGGCACCGCCGCATGCGGTAATCCAGCGCGTTTCCATGCTGCATACGCTGCACATCCCCGACCTGCCCCAACGCCCGCCCCGGGCCTGATTTCCGTACCGGAAGTTCGCGCGCTCCGCATCGCGGTGCCGCGCGTTTGTTGCGGAGCTTGTTTCTCCGCGCCTTTCACGGGAGTCACCATGCAGTCCAGAGTTCTGAAAACGCTGTGCGGCGTCTTGTCCACGCTGGCATGGCTGCCGGTCAGTGCACCGGCACAGCAGCACCCCGCCGATCCGCTGGCAACCACGCCGCCCGCCGCCTATCGTTCCGCCTACGAGGGCTATCGCCCTTTGCGCGACCAGAAACCCGCGTCGTGGCGGGATGCCAACGACGAAGTCGCCCGAGCCGGCGGCCATCTCGGCATCTTCGGCGGCGCACATGCCGGTCATGGCAAAGCCACGCCCGCAAGCCCGTCGACCTCCGGAGCCAAAAAATGACCCGCTTCCATCGACTGCTCTTCGCCGGACTGCTGCTCACCCTTGGCGGATGTGCCACATTCTCGGAGGACGGCGGCACCGGCGCCATCAACCAAAGTCTCGCTGAACGCGGCGTCCAGCAACGGCCAGGCTGGATCAAGAATGATCAGGATGCGGCCCGGGTGCGCGATCGCGTCGCGGCCCTGCTCAAACAGCCGCTCAGCGCCGACGCCGCCACCGAAATCGCGCTGATCAACAACCGCGGACTGCAGGCGCGTTATGCCGAGCTCGGCATAGCCGAAGCCGACCTGGTGCAGGCCGGGCGGCTGCGCAACCCCGGCTTCTCCTTCGGCCGGCTTCACCGTGCTGACGAAGTCGAATACGAACGCGCGTTCATCTTCGACCTGCTGGGTTTGCTCACCATGCCGTTGCGCACGCAAATCGAGCGCGAGCGCTTTGTCCTGGCGCAGGGCGGCACTGCGGCCGAAATCCTGCAGATCGCCGCTGACACCCGCCGCGCATGGGTCAATGCCGTCGCAGCGCAGCAGGCCGCGCAATACGCCGAGCAGGTCAAAACCGCGGCCGAAGCCGCAGCAGAACTGGCGCGGCGCATGGCAGCGGTGGGCAACTTCAGCAAGCTCGATCAGGCGCGCGAACAGGCATTTTATGCCGATGCCGCCACCCAGCTCGCCCGGGCACGACAACAGGCCCTAGCCGCCCGTGAACAACTGACGCGGCTGCTGGGATTGTGGGGCAGCGATCTGGCGTTCCGGCTGCCTGACCGGCTGCCCGATCTGCCGAAGAGCCTCAACGACATGCCGGATGTCGAACAGCAGGCCATGCAGAAGCGGCTCGACGTGCAGGGCGCGATGATGGCCGCGGACAACCTGGCAAATGCACTGGGTCTGACCAAGGTCACCGGTTATTTCAGCCTGCTGGAGGCCAAATACCTGCGCAACTCCGAAAGCGAGAAGCCGCGCCAGACCGGTTACGAAATCGAACTGCGGCTGCCGATTTTCGATTTCGGCACCGCGCGTGTGGCCCGTGCGGAATACAGTTACATGAAGGCGGTCAATCTGGCTGCCGACCTCGCCATCCGTGCACGCTCCGAGGTTCGTGAAGCGTACGGCGCATGGCGCACGGCCCATGACATCGCCCGGCACCAGCGCGACGAAGTGGTACCGCTGCGCACGCGCATCAGCGAGGAAACGCTGCTGCGTTACAACGGCATGCTGATGAGCGTGTTCGAACTGCTTGCCGAATCGCGCCAGCAGATCAATGCCGTCGTCGCCGCCATCGAGGCGCAGCGCGATTTCTGGATCGCCGATGCCACGCTGCACCTCGCCATCAACGGAAAATCGCCGGGCGCCATTGCCGCCCCCGGCGCCAGCATGAGTGCCGCGGCACCCGCCACCGAAGCCGCGCACTGAAGGAACAGACACCATGAATACCCGCAGAAACTTTCTCCGTGCCTCCGGCGCAGCCCTGCTCGGTGCCGCGGCCGTGAGTCGCGCGGCGCAGGGCGCAGTGCCCGAAGCGCCGCTGCAGTCCAAGCCCGATACCCAGCCGCCGCTGACGCCACCCAACGGGCGTCCCTACAACCCGGTGGTCACGCTGAACGGCTGGACATTGCCGTGGCGCATGAACAATGGCTGGAAGGAATTTCACCTCGTCGCCGAACCGGTACGCCGCCAGCTGGCGCCCGGCATGACCGCCCATCTCTGGGGCTACAACGGGCAGTCGCCGGGGCCGACCATCGAGTGCGTCGAAGGCGACAAGGTGCGCATCTTCGTCACCAACAAGCTGCCCGAGCACACCACCATCCACTGGCACGGCATCCTGCTGCCCTGCGGCATGGACGGCGTGGGCGGCCTCACGCAGCCGCAGATCCCGGTCGGCAAGACATTCGTCTACGAATTCGAGATGAAGAAGTCCGGCACCTTCATGTACCACCCGCATGCCGACGAGATGACACAGATGGCAATGGGCATGCACGGTTTGTTCATCGTGCACCCGAAGAATCCGAACTTCATGAAAGTCGACCGTGACTTCGTGTTCCTGCTCAACGCATTCGACATAGAACCCGGCGCCGCCACGCCGAAGGTCAACACCATGCTCGACTTCAACCTGTGGTGTTGGAACTCACGGGTATTTCCCGGCATCGACCCGTTCGTGGTGCGCAAAGGAGACAGGGTACGCATCCGCTTCGGCAACCTGACCATGACCAACCATCCGGTGCACATGCACGGCTACGACTTCGAGGTCACCGCCACTGACGGCGGCTGGGTGCCGAAATCGGCGCGCTGGCCGGAGGTTACGGTCGATGTTGCGGTCGGCCAGATGCGCGCCTTCGAGTTTGTCGCCAGCGAACCCGGGGACTGGGCGATTCACTGCCACAAATCGCACCACACGATGAACCCGATGGGACACCGGGTGCCGACCATGATCGGTGTCGACCATCGTGGCGTCGCCGAGAAAGTGCTCAAGCTCGTGCCCGACTACATGGTCATGGGCGAGCGCGGCATGGCGGACATGGGCGAGATGGAAATGCCGCTGCCCGACAATACATTGCCTATGATGACCGGGCGCGGCCCTTTCGGCGCGCTCGAGATGGGCGGCATGTTTTCGGTCGTGAAAGTGCGCGAAGGTCTGGCCAGGAACGACTACAAGGACCCGGGCTGGTACAAGCATCCGCCGGCTACCGTGGCAAGGGAATGGACCGGTGAAGCGCCGCAAACCCCACGTGCGGCATCCGCGCCGAAGGCCGCCGGCGACCGCGAATTGCGGGCACGCAAACCCGGCAGCAGCCATGGTCATCATTGATCGAGGGGAAAAACCATGAAGCTGCTTCTTGGCACTCTGTTAGTAGCCGCCATCCTGGGCTACGGCTGCGTTACATGGCACGGCACGTTGCTGTGCGTGTTCATCGCATTGGTGCTGGTTGCGGCTGTCACTTTTCTGCTTGGGGTACTGCGTGAATTGTGGATATTGCACCAGTTTGGAGATATGTAGTTGATTATAAACATTATTCATGATGGAGACCTGATGAAAAAATTGATGCTCGCCAGCGCCATTGCCCTGTTCGCGTTGTCCACCGGCGTCCATGCCCATGGCGACAAAACCCACGCCAGGAAATTTTCGGCCTCCCAGTTGTCAGAGAACCATGCGTTCGGCAAAGCCGGAGATCCCGACAAGGCCGCCCGTACCGTCGCTGTCGACATGAGCGACCGCATGCGCTTCACGCCGGACAACCTGACCATCCGCGAAGGTGAAACAGTTAAATTCATCGTAAAAAATTCGGGCAAACTGATGCATGAATTCGTGCTCGGCACCATAAAGGAACTCGGCGAACACGCCGAACTGATGAAGAAATTTCCCGGCATGGAGCATGACGAACCGTTCATGGCACACGTCGCGCCGGGTAAAACCGAAACCATAGTCTGGCAGTTCAGCAAAACGGGGCAATTCCATTTCGGCTGTCTGCTGCCGGGCCATTTCGAAGCCGGCATGGTCGGCAAAATCAACGTTACCAGGAGATAACACATGATCAGCAGACGCACTTTCGTACTGGCTCTTGCTGCAGCGACGGTTGCCCGACCGGCATCGGCTCAGCGGATTCCGGAAATCACGGTCTACTACAACCCCAGTTGAGGCTGCTGCAGCGCGTGGATGGATCATCTGCGCGCCAACGGCTTCCGTGTGAAGACCGTCGCAGTCAATGACAACGGCGTCGAGCGTCGAAAATACGGCATACCCGACATGCTGGGCGGATGCCATACCGCGGTGATCGACGGATATGCCATCGAAGGCCATGTACCGGCACGCGAGATCAAACGCCTGCTATCCGAACGCCCCGCTGCAGCGGGTCTCGCCGTTCCCGGCATGCCTGCCGGTTCGCCCGGAATGGAATCCCCCAAAACGCAACCGTACGAGGTGTTGCTCGTCGACAAAAACGGCCGCCATTCCACCTATGCCCGCTACGGACACTGACAACAAGGCCTCATACATGAAAATCTTTGCCGCCCCCGCGCTGCTGGTCCTGGGCTTCGCGCTGCCGGGACATGCCCAGCAAAACACCACCGACCACAACGCCCACAACAATGCCGCCGCACCGGCAACTACCGCCTTGAGCGAGGGGGAAGTGCGCAAGATCGACATGGACGCGAAGAAAATCACCCTGCGCCACGGACCGATCGCCAATCTCGGCATGCCGCCGATGACGATGGTGTTCCAGGTGAAAGATCCAGCCCTGCTCGCCACCGTAAAAACCGGAGACAAGGTAAAGTTCGCCGTCGACAAGGTCGAAGGAGCGTACACAGTGATTCAGCTTGAACCGGTGAAATAAGAATTGACCTGAAAAACGGATAAGAGACTTGCCATAGCAAAATCATCCGTAGTACGGCATGGCGCGGGATGACTATTTGCATGGAGTGGCAATGATTTGCCGCTGAAAGCGTGTTTTCACGTCGTGGAACCCCCAAAATAACGCACAACAGTCCTAAAGTTTGGAAAAACCGGACCGTTATCCCCATGTAATGCGGTTTTAAAGTTGTCCAAAAAAGAGGAATCCATGCACAAATTTGTTACCCGTCTTGTTCTTGTGGCCATCGCCTCAGCGCTTCCGGCTGCAGCACTCGCTTTCCAGCCCCTGATAACCGATGACACCGGCACCCAGGGCAAAGCCGGCAACCAGCTGGAAGCGGGCTACAACCGCACCAGCGAAAAAGCTTCGGGAGGAAACTCCGTCACTCACGAAATCCCGCTGGTCTACACCCGCGGTATAACCGACGCACTCGATATCTATGTTGGCGGCACCCGCACGCGCATCGTGCCGGATGCTCCAGGCGTCACCGAATCGGGCTGGAGCAATCCGGTCGTCGGGGCGAAATGGCGTTTTTACGAAAACGAAGCCAGCAAACTGAGCTTCGCGGTCAAGCCGGAAGTCAGCATCGGCGTGTCCAATGGCCGTGAAGCGCGCGGCCTCGGCACCGCCAGGACTTCCTATGGCATGGGGCTGCTCATGACGCAGGAAACCGGCTATGGCCAATTCCTCGCCAACCTCCAGGTGGATCGCGCGAACTATGCCGATGACAACCTGAACGCCGGCGAACGCCGCACGCAATACCGCCTCTCTGCGGCCCCGGTCTGGGACGTGACGGAAGGCTGGAAACTTGCGCTGGATATTGGGGTCATGACCAATCCGGACCGTGCAGCGAAAGACCGGATGGGCTATGTAGAGCTTGGCGCCATTTATTCACCGAGCAAGGATCTGGACTTCGCCTTCGGACTCATCCGCAACAACCGCGATGGCAATACGCGCACTATTCAGGCGACCATGGGCGTGACCTGGCGTTTCCGCTAGGCGCAACACCCTGCAGCAGTTCGCCCTCCCGGGCCGGGTTATCCACCCCTCCCTGCGGCCCGGGACACCACCGGCAATGCCCGGTGGTTGTTCTGTGGTACTGTTCGGAATTGCATGCTGCGCACAGCATAGCAGCCACTGCATTTCCGAACGCCATCGATGCTTGAATCCCACAATCTCGAAATCACCCGCGGCGATCGCCGGCTGTTTGGCGGAGTATCGCTCAAGCTGCAGCCCGGGACGCTGCTGCGCATCAGAGGTTCGAACGGCAGCGGCAAGACCAGCCTGCTGCGCGCACTGAGCGGACTGCTGCTGCCCTCGGCCGGGGAAATCCGCTGGAACGGTGAGAATATCCGCACCCTGCGCGAGGAATACTGGCGACACCTGATCCATGTCGGCCATCTCAACGCACTTAAAGACGACCTCACCGCAACCGAGAATTTCGCCATGCTGTGTGCGCTGTCGGGCATCGCTTCCACTGAAGCATCCCGGCTGGATGCGCTGACCCGGCTTGGCCTCGCGGGGCGCGGACATCTGCCGGCAAAAGTGCTGTCGCAGGGACAGCGCCGGCGCATCGCGCTGGCCCGGCTGTTGCTGGGCGCATCGCATGCACTGTGGATACTCGATGAGCCGTTCGCTGCGCTCGACCAGGCCGCGGTCGTAACCGTACGGG
>JAYQOT010000078.1:0-7646 GCA_038144955.1 Burkholderiales bacterium
CAGGAGGAAGTGCTGGAATACATGACCGAGATCGCCCATGCCGCGATCGACGCGGGCGCCGATGTCGTCGTCGGCCATGGCCCGCACTATGCGCTGCCCGTTGAGTTCTACAAGGACAAGCCGGTGTTCTACGGCCTCGGCAGTTTTTCGTTCCACTCCGGTCACCGCGGCCAGCACGGCGACTGGCTGGGACTGCTCGCGCGCATCAACCTTGACGGCAACCGGATCGGATCATGCGGCCTGCAACTGGTGCGGCATAATGACCGCAACGAAACAGTGTTGTGCAACCCCGCTGCCGAGCGCACCGAGTTGGAAGCCCTCAATGCTCGCTGCGCCGCCTACGGCACTCAACTTCGTCCTGACGGCATGCAGCTCGCCATCGAGCGGAAACCCTGAAGCCAGGTGCTAATCGATCGCGTGCGCCATCAAATGCCTCCGGGCTCGTCCTTCGGGTGCCGCAGGTTGCGCGCGGGGTATACCTTCGCCGGATGTTTTTTCAGCGCTTCCTCGTCGACGTCGATGCCCAGTCCCGGTGCAGTCGGCAGATCGATGTAACCATCTTTCGGTTTCAGCTGGTTCGGCGAAATCGTGTCGCAGAACTCGACGAAGGGCAGGAAATACTCGGTGATGATGAAGTTGGGCATCGTCGCCGAGGCATGCACTGTGGACGCCAGCGCCACCAGCGTCGAGTTGTAGTTGTGCGGTGAAACGGCAACCAGGAACGGTTCCGCCATCGCCGCAATTTCCTTCAACTCGAGGATGCCACCGACGCAGGCGACATCGGGATTGAGAATGTCGGCGGAACGCTTCTCCAGCAGCGGCCGGAAACCGGTCTTGGTGTAAGTCGCCTCGCCGATCACCATCGGTATGCCGATCTCGCGGCGGATCAGGGCCAGCTCGTCCGGATACTCGGCCTGGCAGGATTCCTCCATCCAGTAGAGCTTGTATTCAGCCAGTTGCTTGTCGAGACGGATCGCGTGCATCGGTGCCAGCCGCCGGTGTTGCTCAAGCAACAGGTCGACATCCGGACCGACCGCGTCGCGGATCGCCTTGACGATGCTCACCGCGCGCTTCTCGTGCTCCTTCGGGATATAGGTGCGCCACGGCGACGGCAGCGGATCGAATTTCATCGCGGTGAAACCCTGCTTTACCACCTTCTCCGCGGCGCGCGCATAGTCGGCGGGCTCCTTCATGCCGTAGCTCCAGCCGTTGGCATAAACGCGGACCTTTTCGCGGTATTTGCCGCCGAGCAGGTTGTACACCGGCTGTTTCGTCACCTTGCCGACGATGTCCCACAGCGCCTGCTCGATGCCGCTGATCGCACAGAACAGTTCCACCGAGCCGCGGCGCGCGGCGTAGTCGTCGAAGGCGAATTGGGTGAAATGCTTGATGTCGAACGGGCTGCGGCCAACCATGTAGGGCCCCAGGGCGCTCAGTTGCGCCATCACCGCAGTGTCGCGATCGTACTGCGAATAGGCCTCGCCCCAGCCGTGGATGCCGGCGTCGGTCTCGACCTTGACGAAAATGAGGTTCTTGCGCCAGCCGGGATGCACGGCATAGCTTTTGACTGCGGTGATTTTCATAACAACCTATCTCAAAATTACTGCGTTGAAGGAGCGGGTTTGAATTTACACCGCACCATGAATCTCTTCTGCCATCAATCCACTATGCGACCGTCGCAGGCACGCCGGTCACAGGGTTCTGGCTTTCGCCCCCAGCAACTGACCGATGCGTTCCGAACTCTTGAGCCCGCTGCCGGTCAGCACCACCACGGTATTTTCCGAACGCTTCAATGTGCCGTCACCGATCCATTGCGTCAGTGCGGCACCGACGCTGGCACTGGTGGGCTCGATATACAAGCCCTTGCCGGCGAAGGTCCCCAGGGCCTTGATGATGGCCTCCTCGCTCACCGCAGCAATGGCGCCGCCGGTGTCCCTCACCGCACGCAATACTTCCCTCAGGCGAGTGGGTTTCGACGAGGCGATGCCTTCGGCCACGGTGGATTTGACCTCGATCGGCACTGAGTCTTCGCCACCAGCCGCCCATGCCGCATGGCACGGCGCGCAATGCGCCGCCTGCACGGCGTAGATGCGCGGCATGCGCTCGATCTCGCCGTTGCGCAGCAGTTCATCAAAGCCGCGCGCGAGCCCCAGCACATTGCTGCCGTAGCCCAGTGGCGTCACCACATTGTCCGGTGCGCGAAATCCGTTGTCTTCCCACAGCTCATAGGCCAGTGTCTTGGTGCCCTCGATGAAAAAAGGCTGCCAGTTGTGACTGGCATAAAAGATTTCACCGCTCATGCGTTCCGCTGCTTCGGCCACGGCCTGGCGCGTGCCGGGTACTGTCACCACATCCGCCCCGCAAGCGGCGATCTGGGCAATTTTCGGATAGGACGCGGTTTCCGGCACCAGGATGCGACAGCGCATCGCCGCAGCCGCTGCGTAGGCCGACAGCGAGGCACCGGCATTGCCGGAGGAATCCTCAAGCACATGGTTTATGCCGCGGCTTTTCAGATAACTCACCATCACCGTCATGCCACGGTCCTTGAAAGAACCGGTGGGCATCATGAATTCAAGTTTGAAACTGACCGGCACACCATCCCATAGGCCGGGAAGCAGCGGGGTGCCGCCTTCCCCCATGGTCACGGCCTGACGCACGTCGACCGCAATCGCTTTGGCATAGCGCCAAATTGAGCGTTTCGCCGGATCGATTTCGCCCCGTTTCAACCCAGGTCCCTGTGCCAGATTGAGGTAGGCACCGGAATCGCCACGCCAGCGCGCAGTGTTGATCGGATAAGCGACCCCATTCGATGAATCTATGTAATGCATTGTTTTTAATAATTAATTTACTGATATTTTAGTGAGCGTGTGCTCACTGTATAACGCAATTCGTCGCTTCAGCCCAAAAAAGAAGGCAGGCGTTTCGGCCTGCCTTGGGGATTGTAGCGCTGCGCTCCGCGTCGAAGCTGCAGCCTCGCGCGTCAGCCTTCCTTCTTGGCCTTCGGCTTGGCCTTGGTTTTTTTCTTCTTGGCCTTCTTGGGCTTGTCGGCCTTCTTGGGCTTGTCGGCTTTCTTGGTCTTGTCGGCTTTCTTGGTCTTGTCGGCTTTCTTGGTCTTGTCCGCCTTCTTGGCCTCCGCCGCAGGTTGGGCCGGGGTCGCCGGCGTGGCCTTGGAAGGCTCGGCCTTTGACGGTGGAGCAGGCTGCGCCGGGGTGGCAGGCGTTGCTGGAGTCGCCGGCGCCGTCTGGGCTGCGGCGACAGAAACCGTGGCCGCCAATCCGGCAGCCAGCAGCAGTTTAAATAATTTGTTCATGTTTTCTCCGGTAACTTGAATCTGCAGAAAAGGGGTTAACCGTGAATGATTCCGGACCCTCTCTGCCTAACGTCCGCATTGCATGACGGTTGACCTTGCACCGCCGACGCGATGTTAACATCGCCAGCCGTCGCACCCGCGACGTCACGGAGGAGAATATTCATGGATCTGCAACTCAAGGGTAAGCGCGCGCTGATTACCGGTGCTTCGCGCGGCATTGGCTTCGGTGTTGCCCGGCTGTTGGCGGCAGAGGGCTGCCACGTGCATCTGGCCGCACGCAGCGCCAAGGATCTGGAGGAAGCCAAGCAGTCCATCCTGCGTGAAAGCAAGGTCGAAGTGCACTGCCATCCCGCCGACCTCGGCGTCTCCGCCAATGCCGTTGCCCTGGCCCGTGAATGCGCCGACGTCGATATCCTGGTCAACAATGCGGGCGCTATACCGCAAGGCACCCTGGCCACGCTGGATGATGCCAAGTGGCGTCAGTCCTGGGATCTCAAGGTGTGGGGGTTCATCGACATCACCCGGGAAATTTATGCGCGGATGTGCAAGAAGCGCGATGGAGTGATCGTCAATGTCATCGGCGGTGCCGGCGAACGGCCCGTGGCCAGTTACATTGCCGGCAGCATGGGCAACGCCGCGCTGATGGCCATGTCACGCGCGCTGGGCGCCGAAAGCCCGGACTACAACGTGCGCGTGGTCGGACTGAATCCCGGCGGCACGGCAACGGACCGCGCCGTCGTACGCCTGCGTGAACGTGCAACCAAGGAACTCGGGGATGCCGAACGCTGGCAGGAACTGACCAAGAAGTCCCCATTCGGCCGGCTGGGCAGCGTCGATGAAGTAGCCGCGATGGTGGTATTTCTGTGTTCGCCCCGCTCCAGCTACACCACTGGCACCGTCATCGCAGTAGACGGTGGTGCCGGCAGCAGGCGTGGATAATTCTTTTTTAAAACAATAAGTTACTTATTTTTCGCAGGGGGCGCGGTGCGGTGCGCAGCATCGACCGCGCCGACTTCCCGGTCATAGTCTTTCTGCGCTGCGGTGAGCCGGGCCCGCACCGTCGCCAGCGCCTTCTCCGCAGCTTCGAGCTCGCGCTTGCGGATGGCGGCGGTTTTCTGCGCCAACCCATGCGCATCGCGCGCGTTCAGCACGTCCTGCTCGGCAAGTTTGGCTTCATGGCGCGCCTGCTCCAGCGTGCTGTGCGCGATGCCGGCACGGTATTGTCCCTGATGCAGTACACGTCCGTTGCCCTCGGCTGGCGCCTTCTGCAGCGCGCGCCCGCGATCCTCAACCGGAATCTGGGCCCACGCTGCAGCCGCGACGAACAGCGCCGCCGCGGCCTGCAGGGTGACAACAGCCATGCGTTGCGATCGGGTTTTCACGGAAATCCGGCCTCCATGCCGCTTTGGACCATGCCGGCGCCTGAAAATTCCGGCTTCAAGGCAACAGCACGGTCGAGCCGGTCGTCTTGCGCGCCTCGAGATCACGATGTGCCTGCGCCGCCTCGCGCAGCGGGTAACGCTGGTTGATCGCAATTTTGACGGCGCCTTTCTTGACCACGGCAAACAGTTCACGTGCCGCAGTCAGCAGGTCTTCGCGCGAAGACGTGTAGTTGACCAGCGTTGGCCGCGTCAGATAGAGCGAGCCCTTTTGCGCGAGGATGCCGATGTTGACCGGGGGCACTGCACCCGAGGCGTTGCCGAAACTCGCCATCAGGCCCAGCGGCGCCAGGCAGTCGAGCGATTCCATGAACGTGTCCTTGCCCACGCCGTCATAAACCACCGGCACGCCCTTGCCCTTGGTGATTTCCTTGACGCGTTCCGACAGTTTCTCACGCGACATCACCACCACGTGCTTGCAGCCGGCTTTCTTGGCCAGCGCGATCTTCTCGTCGCTGCCGACGGTGCCGATCACCGTGGCGCCAAGGTGTTTCGACCACTGGCAGAGAATCTGGCCAACACCGCCTGCCGCCGCCTGCACGACGATGGTGTCGCCCTTTTTCACGCGGTAGGTACGACGGCACAGATACCATGCCGTCATACCCTTCAGCATCATCGCTGCTGCGGTTTCGTCCTTGACGCCCGCGGGAATCTTCACCAGCCGCCCCGCCGGGCGCAGCAGCACTTCGGCATAGGCGCCGATCGGTTGTGCGTAGGCCACGCGGTCGCCGACCTTGAAATCCTTGACCTTGGGACCAACCGCCTCGACCACGCCCGCGCCCTCTGAGCCCAGGATCAACGGCAGCGGCAGCGGATACAGGCCGGAGCGGTGGTAGGTATCGATGTAATTGAGCCCGATCGCGGTGTTGCGGACGCGAACCTCGCCCGGCCCCGGATCGCCGACCGTAACCTCGACCCATTGCAGTTGTTCGGGACCCCCGTTCTGGTTGATGCGTATGGCATGCGGCATGACTCTCTCCTTGAAAAAACGGCGCGTCGCAGGCGCCCTCAACAATTACTCGGCCTTGATCCCGGCTTCACGGACGACCTTTGACCACTTGGCGGTTTCGGCCTTGATGAACTTCCCGTAGGCGGCCGAATTCAGGTACGCCACCTCGGCGCCCTGGGAATCGAATTTCTTCTGCATGTCCGGGGTGTTGACCACTTTCGCGACCGCGGTCTCCAGCCTTTTGACGATGGCCGGTGAAACCCCCGCCGGCGCAAGAATACCCCACCAGTTGTTCGCTTCGTATCCCGGCACCGTTTCGGCAACAGTAGGCGTATTGGGAAAGGCACTGTTGCGCTTGGCACTGCCTACTGCAAGCAAACGCAGCCGGTTGCCCTGGATGTGCGGCACCAGTTGCAGCAGCGAACCCATGGTGATCTGGGTATTGCCCGCGATCACGTCAGCCATCGCCGGACCGCCGCCCTTGAAGGGGATGTGGACGATGTTGATCTTGGCCAGCAGCTTGAGCATTTCTGTGCTCAGGTGCTGAAAACTGCCGATGCCGGCAGTAGCGTAGTTCAGGGTGCCTGGTTTGGCCTTGGCCAGATCAAGCAAATCCTTGGTCGTTTTCACGGCCATCTTGGGATTCACCGTCAGCGCGCTGGGGCCGGTGCCGATCATCGAAATCGGCGTGAAGGATTTCTCCGGGTTGAAACGCACCATCGACTTGTAGATCGACGGATTGTAGGCAAAGGCCACCGAGGCGATCAGCAGCGTGTGCCCGTCGGGCTGGGCATTCGCGGCAATTTCGGAACCGATGATGCCGCCGGCTCCGCCGCGATTGTCGATCACCACCTGCTGGCCGAGCAGAGGACTCAGATCGGCGGCCACCAAACGGCCGACGATGTCGTTGCTGCCGCCGGGCGGGAACGGCACGATCAGTCGTATCGGTTTGTTGGGCGCCCACTCTGCCGCGGGAGCCGCTAAGGGCAACACCAGTGCCGCCGTCAGCATGGATGCAAGCACCGGTTTGATCAGATCTTTCATGCATTGTTCTCCAAATATAATAATTAAATCAATAAGTTATTACTAATTTCCAGCGGGCTGTAGCGCCCGCCGCAATTCACCCGTCACCCGTGTCGCCTCGGCAAGGATGAAGGCAATTTCACTGTTGGTGGTAATGAAGCGCGCGCCGCGGCGGATGTATTCAACCTGCCGCGGCAGGTTGCGGTCACCACCGACGCCCGCAATCTTGCCGTGCGCCACTGCGGAGGAAATCACCTTGTTTATGGCCGCGGCCCCTTCGGCATCCCCGAACTGACCGGGCTTGCCTAGCGCCGTCAGCAGGTCGTTGGCGCCGACATGGATCACGTCAACGCCTTCGACCGCGGCAATCGCATCGATGTTATCGACTCCGGCACGCGTTTCGATCATGCACACCACCAGCGTGTTCTCCTGCAATGCGGGCACGGCATCGGCAGTCGACATCGGCCGGTAATCAAAAATCGGGTAGCCGCCGGATACCGAACGCTTGCCTATGGGCGGAAACTTCGCGCGGTTGACTGCGCGCTGCGCCTCCTCGGCACTGCTGATGTCGGGAAACACGATGCCGGTCACGCCGTTGTCCAGCAACACCGAGGTATCCGGGTCGTCGCAGCTGCGCACCCGCACCAGCGGGGCGATGCCGCAGCCGAGCGCTGCCTGGGCGATATGGCCGATGGTTTCGAGGTTGAACAGCGAATGCTGAATGTCGATGAAAATGAAATCGTGCCCGCTGGTTTTGGCGATCCGTGCGATGTCCCCGGAGCGGGCGAGGCGCACATTCATTCCCAGGGCCACCTTGCCGGCCCGCATCATCGATTTCACAGGTTTTCCGCCATGACGTTAGTCATGCAATTCTCCAGTCAAGCCGCCGGCCGGACCATCCCGGCGCGAACCGGGATTATGCGCG
>JAYQOT010000079.1:0-7490 GCA_038144955.1 Burkholderiales bacterium
GAACGCGCCCGCCAGTGCATCATCGACACCACCGGCGCGGCGCTGTTCGGTTCGCGCCTGCCGTGGAGCAGAATCGTGGCGGGACATGCACAGCAGTGCGGCGGTGTCGGTGCCAGCCGGATTCTCGGCACCGACCTCAAGGTATCCCCGCCGGCCGCAGCATTGGCCAACGGCGTCGCTGCGCACGCCTTCGAACTCGACGGCCTGCGCAAACCCAGTGCCGGCGTACATCCCGGCGCCATCCTGCTCCCGGCTGCACTGGCCGCAGGAGAAGCACAAGGCGCTGACGGCAAGGCATTGCTCACCGCATTCGTTGCCGGCGCCGAGGTGATGTTCCGCATCGGGCTTGCAGCGAAACAGACCACCGAATCTCTTGGTTTTCATGCACCCGGCACCAATGGCCCCTTTGGTTCAGCCATCGTCGCCGGCCGCCTGCTGGGGCTGAATGCAGACCAGCTGACCCAGGCTTTGGGCATCGCCGGCTCGATGGGTGGCGGCCTGCTCGCTTTCGCCAAGGCCGGCAACGGCGCCATGGTGAAGCGCCTGCACATGGGCCGCGCCTCCGAAGCCGGCGTGGTTGCTGCCCTGCTCGCCCGCGACGGCTACGAAGGCCCGGACACGGTGCTTGAGGGCAAATACGGCTATCTCGAAGCCTATGCCCGCGAAGGCGAAGCAACCCAGTTCACCAGGGATCTCGGCAGTCATTACGACATCGTCCACGCCTGCCTCAAGCGCTACGCCTGCCACATCACCGCGCACACACCGGTGCAGTCGCTGCAGGAACTGCGCACCGAACACGGTTTCGGCGGTGACGACGTCGCGGCGCTGACCATACACGCGCGCCACAAGATACTGTCGCACCACGACCTCCGCGAGCCGCGCGACGTCGCCGGCGCGCAGTACAGCGTGCCGTTCTGCGCAGCAATCGCGATCTATTACGACGTCAACGACCCGCTGGCGTTCTCGGAAAATGCGCTCAACGACAGCAAAGTCCGCAGGCTGGCCAAGGCCATCCGGGTCATCGAAATGGGCGACGGCGAAAAAGGCGGCGCCTGGGCAACACGGGTCGCCGTGGAACTCAGTGACGGCCGCAGGTTCGAACGTTTTGCCGAGGAATTCAAGGGCACGCCCGCATCCCCGCTGTCCACAGAGGAACTGAAGACCAAGTTCATGCGCATGGCGGCCGGGCACCCCGGCGCCGCCGGGCTGCATGAGCAGCTGGCCGTACTGGAGAACGTCGCCGATTGCCGCTCGCTGGCGCTCGGCGGATGAACATGCTCGAGGAGGAAACAATGAAAAAAACCATGACCGTATTGTTGACCGCTTCCATCCTGCTGCCGTTGACGCTGCAGGCGGCCACGCCGGCCTACCCCGACAAACCGGTGCGCATCATCGTGCCGCTCGCTGCAGGGGGCGGCATGGACACCACCGCGCGCACGGTCGCTGCGCCCCTGTCTGCCCGCTTCAACCAGAATGTCGTCGTCGACAACCGGCCGGGTGGTGGCGGCAGCATCGGCGCCGAAATCCTCAAGGAAGCGCCGAAAGACGGCCATACCCTGATGATGGGCAGTACGACCCTGGTAATCCACCCGTTGCTGTACAAGGCGCGCTATGTACCACTGCGGGATTTTGCGCCCATCACCCAGGTCACCCGCCAGCCCTATGTGCTGATCGTGCATCCCAAAATCCCGGCCAAAACCGTATCCGAATTGGTCGCTTTCAGCAAGGCCAACCCCGAACGCATCAATTATGCATCCGCCGGTCAGGGCAGCATCATCCAGCTCACCACTGAGCTGTTCAAATTCCGCACCGGTGCGCAGATGAACCATGTTCCTTACAAGGGCATGGGCGCGGCCTACACCGACATGCTGTCGGGTCGTATCGAGGCAGCATTCGCCAGCGTGATTTCAGTGCTACCGCACATCCGCAACAATCGGCTGCGTGCGCTGGCGGTCAGTGGCGGCCAGCGTGCGGCGGTGCTGCCCGAAGTCCCGACAGTCATGGAAGCGGGGGTGCGTAATTTTGATATCGTCAACTGGTACGGGCTGTTCGCGCCGGCCGGCACACCGCGCGCCATCATCGACACGCTGCACAAGGAAGTCGCAGCCACGCTGCAGCGGAATGAAGTAAAAGCGCGCATGGCGGGAGACGGTTCTGATCCGGTCGGCAACACCCCGGCCGAATTCGCCGCACACGTCAAAGCCGAATCAGCGCGTTACGCCGAAGTCATCAAAAAATCAAACATCAAGGCCGATTGATCAACCAACCTGCAAAAGGGAGCAACGCATGACGCTAGCCATTGCCACCGCCGCACAGGCCAGCCCCGGCCGCCGCCAGGTCAAATCCACCGGCACCGGCGAGGAACACTGGCGCACTGATTTCATCGGCAAGCGCATGGATGCTGTGCAGGAAACGCCGCAGGCTTTCCTGATCGAAATGAGCGCCAACGAAGTGATCGTTCCCCATTTTCATGAAGTCGACCAGTTCCAGGTCTTTGTAGCTGGGAGCGGCAGCCTTGGCCGCGATACCCATCCGGTCCGCCCGCTGGCAGTCCATTACGCCGACCACCACACCGGCTACGGTCCGATCACCGCCGGCGCCCTCGGCTATTCCTATTTCACATTGCGCGCGCGTACCGATTCGGGGGCTGTCTACCTGCACAAACCCGGCTATCGCGAGAAACTCAAACCCTCACGCAAGCGCCATCACACTGCGCCCGAGATCGTGCTCAGCACCGAACCGGTGCTGCTGGCGAGAAGGGAAATCGCCCGCGAAACGCTGTTCAGCGAGAAAGACAGTGCGCTGGGTTCGTGGATGCTGCGCCTGGGTCCGGACATGCAGACCGAGGGTCCCGCTCCCCGCGGCAGCGGCGGCCAGTATTACCTGGTGGTCAACGGCAGCCTGGCCATCGACGGCCAGTCATGCGCGGCCTGGACTACGGTATTCGTCAGCGCTGATCACCAACCACTGCAGATCCGCGCCGGGGCTAAGGGTGCTGAAGTGCTGCTGATGCAATTCTCGACACCCGAACTGACCTGAACCGCGGGGCGCATGGGTGACGCGCGCATCTTCCGCTGCCCACGATTCCCGGCAACAGTTACAATCGCGGCGGCCGCGGTACCCCGTGCCCGCCACCCCCTGCATATTCCGACTCGACCCTTGATCAAATTCTCATGCCGATTTACGCGCTGACCATATTCGCGAGCGCGTTCCTGCTGTTTCTGGTTCAACCGATCATGGCCAAGCAGATCCTGCCGTGGTTCGGAGGTTCCGCTGCGGTATGGACGACCTGCCTGATGTTCTTCCAGCTGGTGCTGCTGTTCGGCTATGCCTATGCCGACTGGAGCATTCGCAAGCTCAAGCCGCGGCCGCAGGCCATCCTGCACGTGGTGCTGATCGTACTGAGCCTGGTTTCCCTGCCGATCATCGCCGGCAGCGGCTGGAAGCCCGAAGGCGACGACGACCCGACATGGCGCATCCTTGGCCTGTTGATGGCCACCATCGGCATGCCCTATTTCCTGCTGTCGACTACCGGACCACTGCTGCAGGCGTGGTTCGCGCGCAGCTATCCCCAGGCACGCAACGTCTACCGGCTGTTCGCGCTGTCCAATGCCGCCTCGCTGATCGCACTGGTGGCCTACCCGTTCGTCGTCGAGCCCTACATCACCACCCGCGAGCAGGCCATAGGCTGGAGCGTGGGTTACGGTCTGTTCGCACTGCTTTGCGCAGCATCAGCCTACTTCAGCAGGCAGCCGGCAGCCGGCCCCGCGAATGCGCAATCCGCAACCGATACCGCGCCTGTCGATGGTATACCCCTACCCCGCCTCTCCGATTACCTGCTGTGGCTCGCGCTGGCGGCACTGGGCTCGTTCATGCTGATCGCGGTTACCAACCACATCACCCACGACGTCGCTTCAGTGCCGTTCCTGTGGATACTACCGCTGACGCTGTACCTGCTGTCCTTTGTGCTGTGTTTCGAGGGCCGCAACTGGTACCAGCGCCAGTTTTTCTTCGGGCCGCTGCTGGTGGTCGTCGGCGCGATGGCCTGGGCCTTGCATGCCAACGAAGGCATCATGGAAATCAAGCAGGCCATCCCGCTGTTTTCCATGGGCCTGTTCGTGATGTGCATGTTCTTCCATGGCGAACTGGCTTCGCTGAAGCCGGCGCCGCGTTACCTCACCGGCTATTACCTGATGATCTCCCTGGGCGGAGCCGTCGGGGGCCTGCTGATCGGGTTCGTTGCCCCCAAGCTGTTCGACACCTACTACGAATTCGGCATTGGGCTGGTATTTACCGCCCTGATCGCGGGATATGTCGCGCGTCGCATGCTGCCGATCGTGCCGTTACTGGCTGTGGTTGCTGCAGGGTTCACGGCCTTTCACGTCCATGAATACATCAACATGCTGTCGAAGAACGCCCGCGTCATGACACGTAATTTCTACGGTACGCTGCGCGTCAAGGATTTCGGCAATCCACAAACTGACGGCGTACGCCGGCTGATGCATGGTGTAATCATGCACGGCGAGCAGTACCTCGCACCGGACCGCCGCATGCGGCCGAGCACCTATTACACCGCTGACTCCGGCATCGCCCGCATCATCAGCGTCAAGCAGGCCTCCACCCCTGCGCTGCGCGTGGGCGTGGTCGGACTCGGCACCGGCACCCTTGCGGCATACGGCCGCAAGGGTGATGTTTACCGCTTCTACGAACTCAACCCGCAGGTCGTTGACCTTGCACGCAGCGAGTTCACCTACCTGAACGACACCCCGGCGCAGGTCGAAACCCTGCTCGGAGACGCCCGTCTCACCATGGAGCGCGAACCCGCGCAGCGCTACGACGTGCTGGCAATCGACGCGTTTTCCAGCGATTCGATCCCGGTGCACCTGATGACCGTTCAGGCCGTGGGCGTTTATCTGAAGAATCTTAAGCCCGACGGCGTCATCGCCTTCCATGTCACCAATCGTTTTCTCGAACTGGCGCCGGTGGTCAAACGCATCGCCGACGAGCACAGACTCCATACCGTGCTGATCGTCGACGAAGCCGACGAGGACGACGATTCGGCCAAGACGGACTGGGTTCTGGTCTCCCCCAGTGCGGCGACTCTGTCCCATCCCCGTATTACCGAAAAAGCATCCCCGATTGAAGTGATCAAGGACCTGAGGCTGTGGACCGACAGCTTCAACAACCTGTTCAAGATACTGAAGTAGTTACGGTGGGACGGGTATCATCGGTGGCTTGAATTCAACAATGCCGCCCCCATTCTCCCGGACATGTCTTTAGCCCTGCGTACCCGTTCAAAACTGAATGCCCTGCTGTGGATGGCCCTGGGGGCTTTGCTGCCACAGTTTGCCGCAGCGCAGCCGGCCGCAGAACCACGCGCCCAGCCCACCCTTGCGCCCCTGGTCAACCAGGTCACCCCGGCAGTGGTCAATATTTCGGTCGTCACCCGGGCGCCGATGGAAGACAACCCTTTGTTCCGGGATCCGTTTTTCCGGCGTTTTTTCAATTTGCCCGACCGTCCGCAGCGCCAGGAACAGGCCGCCGGTTCCGGCGTCATCGTCGATGCCACGCGCGGCTACGTGCTGACCAACAACCATGTCATCAAGGACGCCGAGCAGGTCATCGTCACGCTGAAAGACCGCAGGCAATTCCCGGCCAGACTGATCGGCACCGATCCCGGCACCGACATCGCCGTGCTGCAGATCAGTGCTCCGCGCCTGACTGCGCTGCGCATCGGCGACTCCGACGCGCTGCAGGTCGGCGACTACGTACTGGCCATCGGCAATCCCTTCGGCATCGGCCAGACTGTGACTTCCGGCATCGTCAGCGCACTTGGACGCAGCGGCCTGTCGGTCGAAGGCTACGAGGATTTCATCCAGACTGACGCTTCGATCAACCCGGGGAATTCCGGAGGAGCTCTGGTCAACCTGCGCGGTGAACTCATAGGCATCAACACCGCGATCATCGGCCCGGCCGGCGGCAATGTCGGTATCGGCTTCGCGGTCCCCTCGGCAATGGCCCGCGCAGTGATGGAACAGATAACCCGCTACGGCGAAGTGCGCCGCGGCCGCCTCGGCATCGAGATGGCCGACGTGCCGGCAGAAGCCCAGCAGAAGCTGCGGCTGATTTCGCTGGAAGGTGCGTTGATTGCCAGGATCCAGCCCGGATCCCCGGCAGAACAGGCGGGCCTGCGCCTCGGTGACGTGGTCACTGCGCTCAACGGCCGTGCCATCCGCAGTGCCGGTGAATTGCGTGCCCGTCTCGGCCTGACGCCGGTCGGCGACGAAGTCGAAATGCTGGTAACGCGCAACGGCGACAGCCAACGCATACGCGTACGTATCGCGCCCCCGCAAGAATCAGCGGAAGGGGAAGGTCTGGCCGTTCCCCAGTTGCCGGGACTAAAGGTCGTCGAGATCGAGCGCGGAAGTCCGTTGTTCCAGCGCCTGCGCGGCGGCGGGTTGGTGGTATCGGCGGTGGACCCGGACAGTCGGGCGCTGCAGGCGGGTTTCCGTCCCGGCGACATCATTTACGCGGTAAACCGGCGCCGGGTGCAAACGCTGAAAGAATTCCTGACGAGGCTGCGCGCAGCGGAAGGAGGCTATGTGTTCAACTTGCTACGCGGCGACTTCAACCTGACGATCGTCATCCGCTGACCAAAAACCCTCCGATGCTCAGCCACGCGAGCGCCGGACCAGCCAGCCTCCGACGCCGAGCAGCACTGAATTCGACAGCCAGACCGGCGCAAAGCCAAAGGCGGTGCCGAGACTGCCAAAAAGCAGCGGAATCACGAAGTGGGTGAAATTGTTCACCGTAACCCGTACTCCAGCCGCCTCTGAAGCGCGGCCCAGCGGGGCCAGTGCATAAATCAGTGACATCGACATCGGCTGGCCCACGCCCACGCCCAGACCGAGCAGAAACGCAACCGCGCATAGTGCATACGGATTCTCGAACAGGGGAAACAGCATGAATGTGATCGCGGCGGAAAAAATCGCATAAACCAGGATTTCGGCCTCGCTAGAGCGTTTGACCAGCCAGGGCAATACAGCGCGTATCACGAATGTCGCCAGCGCAAACGCACCGAGGATGACACCGATTGCCGACGCTGACAGGCCGATGCCATGCCCGTATACCGGCATGTAGAAATTGAACAAATCCCAGCCAGCCGATATGAAACCACTGGCAATAAAGGTATTGCGCAGGCGAGGTGTCCGCCACAGCTCCATTGCACCCCCTGTGGCCTCGCTTCCCGGCATTCGTGTAGCTGAGGGCAGGAACCCCGGGCGCAACCACAGCATCAACAAAGGAATGATGGTGAAGAGGACGAGAATGACGAATGCTGTCAGGTATCCCAGATGATCGATTGAAAACCCGGCGACCAGCGGGCCGATAAAGCCCGCGCCCGAAAAACCGAGGCTGACCAGCGCATAGTTGCGGGAGCGGTGTTCAGCGCCGCCGATGCCGCCGGCAATCCCGGTTACGGTAACAAAGAA
>JAYQOT010000080.1:0-7435 GCA_038144955.1 Burkholderiales bacterium
CGACGAAGCGTAACCGCAGAGTGGGGCAAACTAAAAACGGGGCCGTAGCCCCGTTTTTAGTTGAAGCGAAACATGATCAAAGCTTGGCGAGTATCGCTTCCGCCGACGAGACTTCGAACTTGCCCGGCGCTTCGACGGCGACATGCTTGACCACGCCGTTGTCGACGATCATCGCGAAGCGGTTGGTGCGTACACCCATGCCGCGCGCGGTGAGGTCGAGTTCCAGTCCCAGCGCCCTGGTGAAATTGACACTGCCGTCGGCGAGCATGCGCACCTTGTTGCCGACTTTCTGGTCACGCCCCCAGGCGGCCATCACGAAGGCGTCATTGGCGGCGAGGCACCAGACTTCATTGACGCCCTTGGCTTTCAGTGCGTCGTGCTGGGCAACGTAACCCGGCACGTGCTTGGCCGAACAGGTGGGAGTGTAGGCACCCGGCAGGCCGAAGATCACGATCTTCTTGCCCTTGGTGGCTTCGGCAACGTCGACTTCCTTGGGCGGCATCGGGCAGCCGTTGGATGCGTCGAATTCGGTGGACTCCATCAGTTTGCCGACGGGGAGGGTTTGGCCTTCTGCAATCATACGCGATCCTTTCACACGGGTTTCATTGTCGAAGCGCTATTTTAGTCTGGTGCGCCTTAAATGTCGGCTGCATCGTGTGATACCCCCGTTAATTCCATGGCGCGCAAATGGTTATGAAGCCAGGGTTATGCAGTCAGCGCATGGGAAATGCACCGAACGGAACGGTATTGCGCAGGTTCTTATTTGCGCGGGGCCGCTGGCTGCGGATGCCAGTGCCCTTCGGGCACGATCTTGGCTTTTTCGGGATCGTTTTCGTAATGCGGCGACATGATCTGCACGCCGTAACGGTTGAACGTGTCCTGGATGGTGGCGTTCAGTTCGCTGAGGAGTTGCGGGCGGGTGTAGGGGCCCAGGCCGGCTTGTGCAACCAGGCGATACTCCACGTAAAAGTCCGACAGTGCGGTCTGCAGCACGAAGGGGGACGGTTCTTTGAGTATCTGCGGTATCTGTGCTGCCGCTTCCTGCAGCATGGCATGCACCTGGCGCCACGGCGTGTCATAGCCGATGGTGATGGTGCTCTCGATCTGAAATCCGTCCTGAGCGGAATTTCTCGAGAAATTGCGCGTGACGTTGCCGATGACCAGTGCGTTGGGCAGCGAGATTTCTTCACCGGCGCCCGTGCGCAATCGCGTCACAAACATGCCGATCTGCACCACGGTGCCTTCGCAATCCTGGATGCGTACGTATTCCCCGATCCGCAGCGCGTGCGTGAACACCAGAATCATGCCGCTGGCGATCTGGCCGACCAGGCCCGAGGCGCCGATCGAGACCATCAGGCCGAGCATGACCGACAGTCCCTTGAACGCTTCGGTCTGGGAGCCGGGCAGATAGGGATAGGCCATCGCCAGTGCAAACAGCCAGATTGCAAAATTTACCAGCCGCCGGGTGGCTGGCGCGGTGTGCGTGTCCAGCGAGCCGACTTGCAGCATGCCGGTCGCGATCTGGTCAAAGAGTGCGGTTGAGATCTGGGTGGCCACACGTGCGAGCAGGAAGATGATGGCGGCAGTGAACAGTCCGGGCAGCGAAGCCGCCGTGGAACGGATGCCGCCGGCAAGCAGTGCCTGCAGGGATGCAGTCAGGTTTTCGGAAGCGGGCCGCGTGGCTGCAAACTGTCCGAGCGCGTAGGCGGCAAAGGCGAGCACGGCGAGCAGGCCGAGTATCCATACCAGGACTACGCTTGCGCGCACCAGGAACGCCAGTGCCAGTCCTGTCATCCGGGTGCTCATGCCCAGACTGGTGAGGCGATCCAGCTGACTGTTGACCCGGGTCAGCACCAGGTAGCGCAGCCAGCGTGAAATCCGCGCCAGCAGCCACAGCACGAACAGCAGCCCGGCCAGTGCTGCCAGCGATTTTAGTATGGCTATCGCATTGGAGCGCGTGTCGCTGCGTTCGCGCGATTCCGCCCAAACTTTCTGCAGCACCCGCGAGGCGCGGTTGGCAAGAATCTCGGCGGTCTCGCCGGTGAGCTTGCGCGCATCGCTCTCCAGTACGCTGAACATCGGCTTGTCATCGATCAGTACCAGAAAGCCCTGTTCGGCGGGCTTGATCGAAGTCCAGCCGTCGCCGGGTTCTGCGAGTGCGCGTTCGATATGGTGCCGTGCGGCCTCGGCGCGCTCGGTCGGCGTCAGGTCGCCCAGGTTGCCGCGGAAGACGTGGATGCTGCGATGGCCGACGACGAGCGGTATGGCTGAGGCCGATGGGTCATCCGCGCCCAGGCTGGAGGCCGGCAGATACAGCACGGTGCCCAGCAGCAGCGCGGGAAGTGCAAGTAAGAGGCGGGCAATCTTGCGCAAAGAGGTCATCACCATCAGTCGGGATATCAGGAAAGAAGCTTGCGGATCAGGTGGTTATCGATTGTTCGCGGCTGTGTATTCTACTGGGGCTGGTTGCCGCCGGGATTGATGTATAATATCGCAATAAAATCAATTAGTTACTGAATATCTGCTGGCAGACCTGATGGCTGCGGGCCACCTTCTCGTGCACAAGCCACTCTATTTCAAGCTCTCGTTGTTCTATCTGTTCTACTTCGCCTACCTCGGCGCGTTCGCACCGTTTTTTGCGTTGTATCTGAAGTCGGCAGGCATGAGCGCGGTCGAGATCGGCGTGCTGATGGCCTCGCCGCAAATGACGCGGATCGTTGCGCCGCATCTGTGGGGTTGGCTTGCCGACCATGGCGGCAACCGTTTGCGCATCGTGCGCGCGTCGGGCATTGCCGGAACACTGGTGTTCGCGCTGGCGTTCTGGAGTGAATCCTTTGTCGCGCTGTTTGCAGTGCTCCTCGGCATGACGTTTTTCTGGAGCGCGGCACTGCCGCTGATCGAGGCCACCACGTTGTCGCATCTGGGCGAGGAACTCGGCCGCTACGGCCGTATCCGTGTTTGGGGCTCGGTGGGTTTCATCCTCGCTGTGGTCGGTGTCGGCTATCTGCTCGATCAGGCCGCGCCGCGCATCCTGCTGTGGGTGATTCTGGCCATGATGGCGGCGATGCTGACGCAGTCCTTCTTCCTGCGCGAGGCGGCGGTGGTACCACATGCCGACGATCATCTGCCGGTGTGGCATATCGTGCGCCAGCCGGCGGTGATTGCCATCGTCGTCGCTTCAGCCTTTCTTGCCGCGGCACACGGGCCGTACTACACCTTTTACACCATTCACCTCGTTAACCACGGCTACACCAAGGCGCTGGCGGGCTGGCTGTGGGCACTCGGCGTGATCTGCGAAATCGGAATTTTCATCTGGATGTCGCATCTGTATCGCGCGTTTTCGCTGCGCGCGATCCTGATCGCCAGTGCGCTGCTGGCGGCGCTGCGTTTCCTGATGATCGGCTGGGGTGCGGACAGCGTCGTGCTGCTGCTGGTGGCGCAGACCCTGCACGCGGCGAGTTTCGGTTCCTTCCATGCCGCCGCGATTGGCGTGGTGCACAAGCTGTTCCGCGGCCGTCACCAGGCGCGGGGGCAGGCCATCTACGGCAGCCTCGCCTACGGTTTCGGCGGGGCGATCGGCGGGCTCGCCAGCGGTTACGCCTGGAGCGGGCTGGGAGCGGCGTGGACTTTTACCCTCGGTGCCGCCTGTGCATTGCTGTCGGCGGCCGCACTGTGGAAAGGACTCCGCGATCTGTGAGCTTTGCCATGGAGCAGGGCGTTGCTGCTGTGCGATAATCGCACCTCTTTCCGCTTGATAAATCAGGGCATAAGGCATGGCCGGCAAGACGCTTTACGACAAACTCTGGGACAGCCATCTGGTCCGCACGGAACCTGACGGCACCGCTTTGATCTACATAGATCGCCACCTGGTGCATGAAGTGACCAGTCCGCAGGCCTATGAAGGGCTGAAACTCGCCGGGCGCAAGGTGTGGCGCGGGGATTCCGTGGTGGCAACGGCTGATCACAATACGCCGACGCGCAACTGGGAACGCGGCATGGACGGGATTACCGATCCGGTGTCGCGACTTCAGGTCGAAACCCTGGACAAGAACATCAAGGAATTTCCGGTCAAGGTCTATTTTCCGTTCCTCGACAAGCGACAGGGCATTGTGCACGTGATCGGACCGGAGAACGGCGCGACTCTGCCGGGCATGACGGTGGTGTGTGGTGATTCGCATACCAGCACCCACGGCGCGTTCGCGGCGCTAGCCTTCGGCATCGGCACCAGTGAAGTCGAGCATGTGCTCGCCACGCAGTGCATGGTGATGAAGAAGTACAAGAACATGAAGATCGTGGTCGAAGGCAAGACGGGGCCGGGGGTCACGGGCAAGGACATTGCGCTTGCCATCATCGGCAGGATCGGAACTGCCGGTGGTACCGGGCACGCCATCGAATTCTGTGGCAGCGCAATCCGTGAACTCACCATGGAAGGCCGCATGACGCTGTGTAATCTGGCGATCGAAGCGGGTGCGCGCACCGGTATGGTCGCGGTGGACGACAAGACCATCGAGTACTGCAAGGGCCGCATGTTTTCGCCGACCGGCGCGCTGTGGGACAAGGCCGTCGCTTACTGGCGCACGCTGGTCAGTGACCCGGACGCGAAATTCGACACCGTGGTGACGATCAAGGCCGAAGACATCGTGCCGCAGGTGACCTGGGGCACGTCCCCGGAAATGGTGACCACGGTCGACGGCAAAGTGCCGGATCCGGAGAAGGAAACCAACCCGGTCAAGCGCGAAGGTTATGCGCGCGCGCTGAAGTACATGGATCTGAAGCCGAACATGCCGATCACTGATATTCACATCGACAAGGTTTTCATCGGTGCCTGTACTAATTCGCGCATCGAGGACATTCGTGCCGCGGCGGCGGTGGCCAAGGGGCGCAAGGTGGCCGCCAACGTCAAGCTGGCGATGGTGGTGCCGGGTTCGGGTCAGGTGAAGGCGCAGGCCGAGCAGGAAGGCCTGGACAAGGTGCTGACCGCGGCCGGTTTTGAATGGCGCGAACCGGGCTGTTCGATGTGCCTGGGCATGAACGAAGATATCCTGAATCCGGGAGAGCGCTGCGCTTCGACTTCGAATCGCAATTTCGAAGGTCGGCAGGGTCCCGGCGGTCGCACACATCTGGTGAGTCCTGCAATGGCCGCTGCGGCGGCGGTTGCCGGACATTTTGTCGATGTACGGACATTGAAATAACCCAAGGAGATGATGATGAAACGCGTTTTCTTTCTGCTGGTTGCACTGATGGTTCTTGCGGGTTGCAACACGGTGCGCGGTGTCGGTCAGGACGTGGAAAGAGCCGGCGAAGCGATCAAGAAATCGACGTATTGATGACGGAGCATTGATGGAAAAGTTTGTCCGCAAGGAGGGGCTGGTCGCGCCGCTGGATCGCGCGAATGTCGATACCGACGCGATCATCCCCAAGCAGTTCCTGAAATCGATCCGGCGCACCGGCTTCGGGCAGAACCTGTTCGACGAATGGCGTTACCTTGACCGGGGTGAGCCTGATTCCGACAGCACCGGGCGCCCGCTGAACAAGGATTTCGTGCTCAACCGCCAGCGCTTCATCGGCGCGACGGTACTGCTTGCGCGCGAGAACTTCGGCTGTGGCTCGTCGCGCGAGCACGCGCCGTGGGCGCTGCTGCAGTTCGGCATCCAGACCATCATCGCCCCGAGTTTTGCCGACATCTTCTACAACAACAGCCTGAAGAACGGGCTGTTGCTGATCAAGCTCGACCCCAAGATCGTCGACAAGCTGTTCCGCGAGACCGAGGCCAACGAGGGCTACCGCATTGCGGTCGACCTTGAGCAGCAAACGGTGACCACGCCCTCGGGCGAGAGTTTCAGCTTCGACATTGATCCGCACCGCAAGCACTGCATGCTCAACGGTCTCGATGACATCGGACTGACGCTGGCTCATGCCGACGAAATCAGGGCCTTCGAGGCGAAACACAAGTCGGCGCAGCCCTGGCTTTTTTAGTGACCGCCGCGGCGCGAGTCACATTCCCACGTTTACGGATTTGATATGAAGATTGCTGTATTGGCCGGTGACGGTATCGGTCCTGAAATTGTCGGTCAGGCGCTGAAGGTGTTGCGCCGGCTGGCGGCGGACGGCCTCAAACTCGAATTTGAAGAGGCGCCGTTCGGTGGTGCCGGATTTGACGCGCACGGTGATCCGCTGCCGCCGTCGACGCTGAAACTGGCGAAGCAGGCCGATGCCGTGCTGTGCGGTGCGGTCGGTGGTCCCAAGTACGATGCGCTGCCGCGGCCGCAGCGGCCGGAGCAGGGCATTCTGCGCATCCGCAAGGAACTGGGGCTGTTTGCCAACCTGCGTCCGGCGGTGCTTTATCCGGAACTGGTCAGTGCCTCGACGCTGAAACCGGAGGTGGTGTCGGGCCTCGACCTGATGATCATCCGCGAACTCACCGGCGACATCTATTTCGGCGAGCCGCGCGGCCGCCGCGACAATGCGCGCGGCGAGCGCGAAGGCTACGACACCATGCTCTATTCGGAGCCGGAGATCCGTCGCATTGCCGAAGTGGGATTCCAGACCGCGATGAAACGCGGCAAGAAACTGTGTTCGGTGGACAAGGAAAACGTGCTCGAGACCAGCCGTTTCTGGCGTGAGATCGTCAACGACGTGGCGAAGAAATATCCGCAGGTCACGCTGTCGCACATGTACGTGGACAACGCAGCGATGCAGCTGGTGAGGAATCCCAAGCAGTTCGACGTTATCGTCACCGGGAACATCTTCGGTGACATCCTGTCCGACGAAGCGTCGATGCTCACCGGTTCGATCGGCATGCTGCCGTCGGCGTCGCTGAACGAGGGCGGCGCGGGCCTCTACGAACCGATCCATGGTTCGGCGCCGGACATTGCCGGCAAAAACATTGCCAATCCGCTGGCGACCATATTGTCGACGGCGATGATGCTGCGTTATACCTTCAACAAGGACGAGTGGGCGTATCGCATTGAAGCAGCAGTGAAAAATGTGCTCGCGGCCGGTTACCGCACGCCCGACATCGTCGAGCCGGAGTCGAAAAAGGTCGGCACTGTCGAGATGGGCGATGCAGTGGTGGCAGCGCTGTAATCCCCGATGAAATTAGTGTAATCTGTTGTTTTAGAAGGTGTTTTCATGACAAAAACTGGCATCATCGGCTGGCGCGGCATGGTCGGCTCGGTACTCGTGCAGCGCATGCTCGCCGAGCGCGATTTTGACCTGATCGAACCGGTGTTTTTCTCGACCTCGCAGGCTGGCGGCAAGGGGCCGGACATCGGCCGCGCCACGGGTCCGGTTGCGGATGCCAACAGCGTAGCCGCACTGGCGGAAATGGACGTGCTGATTTCCTGCCAGGGTGGCGATTACACCAATGCGATCTTCCCGAAGCTGCGCGCAGCCGGCTGGAACGGTTACTGGATCGATGCGGCTTCGGCACTGC
>JAYQOT010000081.1:0-2258 GCA_038144955.1 Burkholderiales bacterium
AAACACAAGGCGCTGGCAAAAATGCAGATCCTCGCCCGCGGCAACCGCCTGTCGATCACGCCCGTATCCCCGGAAGAATGGAAATACATTCTCAGCCTGATGAAGTAACACGGGCCCGATAACGATGTTCGATTGGTGGTGGGCCTATCTTGCGCTGGGAGCTTTCGTCGGGTTCTTCGCCGGCCTGCTCGGAATCGGTGGTGGCGCTGCGATGGTGCCGATGCTGGCGTTCGTCTACGCCGCCAAGGGATTCGATGACAGTCAGGTCGTGCATCTCGCGCTGGGCACTTCGATGGCGACGATGCTGTTCACTTCGTTGTCCAGCGTCTTCGCTCACCACCGGCACAAGGCGGTGAACTGGGATGTGGTCCGGCGCATGGCTCCGGGAATACTCCTGGGCACTTTCGGCGGAGCCCTGCTCGCCAGCGCCTTGAATGTCCGGCTGCTTACGGTGGTGTTCACACTTCTGATCTACTACATCTCCGCCCAGATGCTGTTCGGCCGCAAGCCCGTGCCAGGCGCAGCCCGGCTGACAACCGGCGGAATGAATCTCGCCGCCGCGTTGATCGGTGCGATTTCCAGTCTGACCGCCACCGGTGGCGCGGCGCTGGTAGTCGCCTATCTGGTCAAACGCGACATACGGGTTCATGAAGCCATAGGTACCGCAGCAGCCATCGGCTGGCCACTGGCGGTGGCGGGATCGGCCGGATACATACTGACCGGGATCGGCCAGCCGGATCTGCCGGAATTCAGTCTCGGTTACATTTATGGCCCCGGATTGGCGGGCATCGTCATAGCCAGCATGCTGCTGGCCCCGCTGGGAGCCAGGCTCGCGCACCGCACACCGGGTGCAACCCTGAAGAAAATTTTCGCGGTGGTCCTGTTCCTTCTTGCCACCAAAATGCTGATCAGTTTTTTCTGATCAACCGACCGCCCGGTGACTCAGACAGCCCCGGCGGCTTTCAGCGCGGTGATTTCCGCGTCGCTTTTTTTCAGCACCGTGCGCAGGATTTCGTCGGTGTGCTGACCCACGGTGGGGGGCGGGATTTCATGCTTCAGCGGCGTACCTGAAAACCGCATCGGGCTCGCAACCAGCGGCACTTTGCCTGCCGCCGCATGCGGCAGTTCGATCTTCATGCCGCGTGCAATCACCTGCGGCTCCTCGAACACCTCCTTGATGCTGTTGATCGGCCCGTTGGCAACGCCTGCGTCGTCGAGCAGCTGGACCCAATCCTTCGTTGAGCGTTTCTCGAAAACCTCGTTAAGCAACCGCGTGATCTCGGCGCGGTTTTTTACGCGCTCGGCATTGGTGGCGAAACGCGGGTCCTTTGGCAGGTGCGCACATCCGGCGGCATCGCAGAACTTGTTGAACAGGTTGTCGTTGCCGCAGGCGAGGATAATGGCACCGTCGCTGGTCTTGAAGGTCTGGTAGGGCACGATGTTCGGGTGAGCATTGCCGATGCGCGAAGGCGATTCCCCGGTGGCAAAGTAGTTCATCGCCTGGTTGGCGAGGAAAGCGACACAACTGTCAAGCAACGCAACGTCGATCCACTGACCCTTGCCGGTCACCGCGCGATTGGCCAGCGCCGCACAGATCGCGATCGTGGCATACATGCCGGTGGTCATGTCGATGATCGGAATGCCGACACGCTGGGGTCCGCCGCCGGGAAGACCATCGGCTTCGCCGGTAATGCTCATCAAGCCGCCCATGCCCTGGGCCATGAAATCATAGCCGGGACGATCCTTGTACGGGCCGGTCTGTCCGAAACCGGTGACTGAACAATAGATCAATCCGGGATTGAGCTTGGCGAGATCTTCATAAGCCAGGCCATAGCGTGCGAGATCGCCCACCTTGTAGTTTTCCACCAGCACATCGACGCTCTTCGCCAGCTCGCGCACCAATTGCTGGCCCTCGGGCTTGCTCAGGTTCACCGTGATCGACTTCTTGCCGCGGTTGGCAGCGCAGAAATAGGCGCCCTCCTTGGTTTCGCGACCCTGCTCGTCTTTGAGGAAAGGCGGGGCGTAGCCGCGAGAATCATCGCCCTTGCCAGGGCGCTCCACCTTGATCACTTCCGCACCGAGGTCGGCGAGGTTCTGTGCAGTCCACGGCCCCGCGAGCACGCGCGAAAGATCCAGCACTTTGATATGCGATAGCGGTCCGGCCATGATTTCCCCGATTGAGAGTAAAACGATCAGCGCCCGACGAAGCGGGGCTTTCTCTTGTTGATGAATGCATCGTAGCCGATGCGGTAATCCTC
>JAYQOT010000081.1:2907-7413 GCA_038144955.1 Burkholderiales bacterium
CGTTTTCCGGGGTTGGAGATGGTCACGGTCGCCACCGCTCCCTCCCGGTTCAGCAGGATTGTTCCGCTCATCGTGACATTTTAATGGATCGCGCCGCGCGCATAGATAATGCCGGCAAAAAACAGCACGCCGCCGAGCAGGCCGATGAACATGTTGCCGCGGCTGAAGCGGTACGCGGCATAGGCGACGGCACAGGCCAGCAGGCGCTCCATCATGCCGGTCTGGGCCAGCAGCCCCGAGGGAACCACAATGATGCGGGCAATCAGCCCCGCAACCAGCGCATAAGCCACGCACGAAACCCATTCGAACAGCGCGCTGCGCGGCTCCAGCCGTCCCGACAGCAGCACCCCCAGCCCACGCCACAGATACGTCACCGCCGCGCAGCCGAACATCAGCAACCACAACTCAGCGCTGGCGGACATCCGCTCTCCTTAACAGCCACGCCGCTGTGCCGCCGATGAGGCCCGCCCCCAGCAGACTCCAGCCGGGCGCCATCGCATGCAGGATCAGCGCAGTCGCCGCACCACAGGCGAGTGCCGCGAAAGTGGACCGGTCCCGGGCTTCGCCGACCAGCGTGACGAAAAAGTAAAGGGGTGTCAGCAATGCCAGCCCGTAACGTGCCAGTGGCGGCAATGCGCCGATCAAAAACTGGCCCACCATCGCGGATATCAGCGCCGAAGCCATGCAAACTGCAGAAAAGCCGAGAAAATAATGCCAGCGTTCCTCGACCGGCATGTCACTGAACCGGCGCATGGTGACCGCCCAGGTGGTCATCGAAACCAGCTGCGCAGCCAGCAGCAGGCGCCAAAGAGAACGACGCTTTTCGCCGCGCATGATCGGCATCAATGTCAGCGTCATCGGCAAAAACCTTGCAGCACTCAGCGATACCGCAAGCATCGTGGCCACCACCGCCGCATCGGCCGCGTGCATTTCCAGCAGCACCAACTGCCCGGGCAGCGCCCAGATCGCCAGGGTTGCTGCCAGAGTCAGCCAGATGGAATAGCCGGCATCGGCCACCAGCGAACCGTAACCGATAAAACCGGCACCCAGTATGGCCGCCGGAACACCAAACGCCTCGCGCGCACCGGCGCGAAACGCCAGGATCATCACCGCCGCGGGTCGCGCGGCTTGGGTTGCGTGCGCGGCGCCGGCTTGAAGTCTTCGGAATCCAGAAATTCCGTCAGCTTGGCCAGTTGCACAGAAGACTGTTTGCGGGCTGCTGCCGTATCGCAGCCCTCCCAGTCATAGAAACCCTTGCCTGAAGCGGCCCCGGTTTCTCCCCGCGCCACCATGGCCTGAAGCATTGGATTGGGAACGCCATTGTGAAACAGCTCGGGAACTATCGAAGCCTGCGCGCCGGCATGGATGGTCAGGCCACTGATGTCCTTTTGTTGAATCAGCCCGTTGATGCACATCCGCGGCGCCAGCATGCAGCGTGCGGCATGATCGATATCGGCGGCATTCGAAACACCTGCCTCAATCAGGTAATACGCTTCGTGCAGGATGGCGTGCTGCAACCGGTTGACCAGGAATCCAACGATGGGTTTGTACAGCACCACCGGTTCCTTGCCGGTACGCCGCAGCATCTCCGCCGCCGCATCAACCAGTTCTGCAGGCGTCTGCGGTCCGGCCATGACCTCGACCACCAGCGCCTGGTCGGCGGGCATGAAATAATGCAGGCCAAGAAAGCGTTCGGGATTTTTGAGCGGCTTGGCCAGTTCAACCAGATCCAGCCCCGAAGTGCCGGTGGCCAGTATGACTTTGCCATCAGGATAGGCGGCTTCGATTTCAGCATATACCGCCTGCTTGGTCTTGACGTCCTCCGGCACCAGCTCCAGCACCAGGTCGGGCGGGGTTTCAGGCAGGGTAGTCATGGCCCTGACGCCCGCGGGCAGATCCTTGAGTTCGCCAGCGCGGCTGCTGCGAATCATGGTGTCGAAGCCGTTGGCGGCAAACGTGCGCGCCACACCGCTGCCCATGACGCCATAGCCATAAATGAGTATCGAACGGATATCCTTGGTCATGTCCTTGTCCGTGTTGTCTTACGCGGACGATCGTTGCCGTTCGCGGGGAAAAATACTGCACCAGATTTTCCAAGGCTAACCAGTTTGACGCTGGTTGCCAACTGTCTCCACCGGACGGCCCGCGACCGCGCACTCTCGGTTGACAGTACACCGATATGGAGTTAACGTTTTTGCGGAGTATTTCAAAGTGGGCAATGCCCTTCTGCCCCGATAAATAACGTTGGAGGATTACCTGATGAAACGCTTGATGATCGCCCTCGCCTGCGGACTTGCCGCATTTGGAGCCGGGGCACAGAACTTCCCGAGCAAGGCGATGACGATAGTGGTACCGAACCCCCCGGGTGGCATGAACCAGATACATGCCCAGCCGCTTTCGGCCGTGATCGAGCGCCTCACCAAAAATCCCGCACCGGTAATCAACCGGCCAGGTGGAACCGCCGCGGTCGGAACCGCTTACGTCGCCAACCAGCCGGCTGACGGTCATACCGTGCTGGTGACCACTCCCAACCTTTATCTGGTCATCGAGAAGGACAAGCTCTACGGCATCAAGACGCCGTTCTCGCTGTCGCAGATCCAGTTGGTCGCGCTGATGAGTTCCGATCCGTTGATCATGGTCGTGCATCCCTCGGTTCCCGCGAAAAGCGTGAAAGAATTCATCCAGGTCGCCAAGTCCCAGAACGGCACCAGCACGTTTTCATCTTCGGGCCCGTACGGCATTACCCACGTGCCCATGGCCATGTTCCTTGATGTGGCCGGTCTGAAGATGCGTCACGTTCCGACCACCGGCGGCGGCCCCGCCATCACCCAGCTGCTGGGCGGCCACGTCGACGCCACAGGCGGCGGCCCTGCCGCGGTCTATCCGCATGTCGCTGCCGGTAAGATGCGCGCGATCGCCAGCTGGGGCACCAAGCGGCATCCGGCCCTGCCTGACGTGGTGCCCCTGAAAGATCAGGGCATAGACGCGGAAGCCTATCTCTGGGTGGGGCTGTTCACCGCTGCCGGCCTGCCGGAGAAAAACCTGGGCGAACTGCGCGATCTCGTACGCAAGGTGGCGATGGATCCGGCCTTCAAATCAGCGCTGGAAAAAGTGAAAGTGGTGCCCAACTATCTGGACACCGACGATTTCAAGGCGTTCTTCGATGCCGATTACAAACGGATGGCGCGGGCCGTACAGCGTATCGGCAAGCTCTAACCATCCTTGGCGGGAATGCTTGCATCCCGTTGATTTGATCTGACATTTGCGGCGCCCCGGGCGCCGCGTTTTTATTGGAAAACCCGACGTGCGCATACGAAGCATCAAGGCAATAGCGGTCAGTCTGCCGCTGATCAAGCCGGTGAAAATGGCTTTCGAGGCCATCAACAACGCCGAGAACCTGCTGGTACGCATCGAAACGAAGGAAGGGGTCGTCGGTTGGGGTGAGGCGACCTCTGCGCCGACCATGACCGGAGAAACGCTGGGCAGCATGGTTGCCGCGGTTCGCTATCTCTCGGACAAGCTGGTCGGCATGGAAGCTGACCAGATCGCTGCGGTCATGCACCGGTCTGGTCAATACCTCTATGCCAATAACAGTGCCAAGGCGGCCATTGAAATGGCCCTGTTCGACGTTTGGGGCAAAGCAAAAGGCCAGCCGGTGTTCGAACTGCTCGGAGGAGCAAAGCGTACCCGAATTCCGGCGCTGCGGCTGATCGGTACCGGCAGTACCGAAGGCGACGTCGCCGAAGCACGAAAACGCCTTGATGAAGGTTACGTCGCCATCAAGATCAAGGTCGGCGTCGATACCCCGGAGGCCGATGCCGAACGTTCACGCGCCATCTGCGAGGCGTTGGGTAACGATGTGCTGGTTTGTGCGGACGCCAACCAGGGCTGGACCACAGAGGAAGCGATCCGTTATGTGACGGCGGTTGCCGACACCCGGATCGAGTTTTTCGAACAGCCGGTTTCAGGGCACGATCTTGCGGGGATGGCGCGCGTTGCCGCCGCAAGCCGCGTCAAGATCGGGGTTGACGAAGGTCTGCACAGCCTTGACGATCTGCAGCGCCATCACGACCTGAATGCGGCACAGGGCTGCAGCCTTAAAACCATCAAGTTGGGCGGACTAACTCCAGTTTATGAGGCCGCGCAGCTGTGCGACCGCCTGGACATGAAGGTCAACCTGGCCTGCAAGATCGCGGAAGCCGGTATCGCCAGTGCCGGACTGCTGCATCTGGCGGCGGCGATTCCAGCACTGGACTGGGGCGTCAGCCTCTCGAGCCCCTATCTCGCAGATGACATCGTGAAAGAGCCCCTGCAATTACGCGACGGTCACTTTGACGTACCGACCGGGCCGGGGCTCGGCATCGCGATAGATGAGACAAAAATCCGGCGCTATGCGCGCGAAACCCCGTAGCCCGACTAGAGCTTGATTTTCGGGTCCAGCCAATCGCGCAGCGAATCACCGAACAGGTTGAAGGCGAACACCGCGAGGCTGATCGCCAGGCCGGG
>JAYQOT010000082.1:0-7261 GCA_038144955.1 Burkholderiales bacterium
GCCAGGTGCACGGCATGGTTACTTTCACCCAGGCCGGTCCCGACATCGTCCGTGTCACCGGTGAAATTACCGGGCACAGCAAGGGTCCCAAGGGATTCCACATCCATGCCGTCGGCGATTGCAGCGATCCGAAGGCCATGAGCGCAGGCGGGCATTTCAATCCCGCAAACCACAAGCACGGCGGTCCCTATGATCCGACCCGTCATGCCGGTGATCTCGGCAACCTGAACTTCAACGATCAGGGTGTCGCCAAAATCAATTTCGTCGTCGGGGACATCTCCGTCAGCAGCAATCGACCTGACGGCATCATCGGCAAGGCCGTGGTCGTACACATGGACCGTGACGATCTGAAAACCGACCCCACCGGCAACGCCGGAGGCCGCGCCGCCTGCGGCGTCATCAAGTAAACAACCGGTCCGGACGCTGTCGCAGAACCTTCCGCGACAGCGTCTGCTGACATCAGTTGCGCAGCCAATCCGCCAGGCCGGGCACCAGCCGGCACAGTGCACTGTCAGGATCCAGTGCCATCGGCTGCAGCGCATGCAGCATGCCGTACACACCCACGCCGGCGATCAACAGGCTTGCCGCAAGGCGCACCTTTGCGCTGCCCTTCAACCAGCGTGGCGCCCGCTGCGCAGCGCTGCCGAGGATCAGCAGATTGGGCAACGTGCCGAGGCCGAACGCACCCAGCAGCAATGCGCCTTCGGCTGCACTGCCCGAGGCGAACGCCATCAGCAGCACGGCATAAACCATCCCGCACGGCAGCCATCCCCACAGCATGCCGAGCCCGAAAGCCTGTCGGCGTCTGGTTACCGGAAGAAAGTAGCTGGAATAAGGCTGGATCTGCCGCCACAGCGCGCTGCCGGCGCGTTCAATGCCGCGCATCACGGGACCGACGCCTGCCACACCCAGTGCCACCACGATCAGCGTAGCACCCATCAGGAACATCAGCAGGTGCTGCGCCAATGCCCCACCGCGCAGCGCCACCCCGGCCTGGCCGAAAGCGCCTGCAATACCCCCGGCAAGGACATAACTGAGCACGCGGCCGGCGTTGTAGGCAAGGGAAAATCCGCCACCGGACTGGCGGCTACACGTCAGGCCCACGATGCTGCCGCACATCGCGGCGCAATGTACGCCCCCAAGCAGCCCGGTGGCAAATGCCGCCAGCAGCATGGTCTGCATCCAGCCGTTCATCAACATCCCGGGAGTATGTCAGATCACCCGCGAATAACGACGGGTTTCCTGCTCGCGCCGCAGATAACGGTCAAACACCATGCAGACGTTGCGGATGAGCATGCGGCCTCTCGCGGTCACGCTGATCCACTCGCTATCCAGTTCCACCAGTCCGTCCTGCTCCAGCTGGCGAAGATCGGCCAGCTCTTCCGCAAAATAGCGATCGAAATCGAGGAGATAGGATATGGCGATTGATTCCTTGGATACACGGAACTGGCAGGTCAGCGCCTGGATCACGGCACGCCGCGCCAGGTCGTCGGATTTGAGCTCGATGCCGCGCGCCACCGGCAATTCGTTGCGGTCGAGGCTGTCGTAATAATCGTCGAGGGAGCGGTGATTCTGGCTGTAGGTCGGGCCGATCGCACCTATCGAAGAAACCCCCAGGCCGATCAGGTCGCACTCGGCGTGCGTCGAATAGCCTTGGAAATTGCGGTGCAGATGCCCCTTGCGTTGCGCCAGCGCTAGTTCATCTCCGGGTTTGGCGAAATGATCCATGCCGATATAGACATAACCCGCAGCTGCCAGGCGCTGTGTGGACAATCCGAGCAGCTTGAGCTTGATTTCAGGCGCCGGGATATCCTTTTCGGCAATGCGACGCTGCGGCTTGAAGCGCGTGGGCAGATGCGCATAGTTGTAGATCGCAATGCGGTCGGGTTGCGAGGCGATGACCTTGTCCAGCGTCCGTCCAAATGTTTCCAGCGTCTGCAGCGGCAGGCCGTAAATGAGGTCGACATTGATCGATGAGAACCCCGCCTGCCGTGCTGCCGCCATCACCTCCAGGGTCTGCTTCTCGCTCTGGATGCGGTTGACTGCGCGCTGCACATCCGGATCAAAATCCTGGACCCCAAGGCTGATGCGGTTGAAGCCCTGCCCGCGCAGTTCATGCATGCTGGCGGTATCGACGCTGCGCGGATCGATCTCGATGGAATATTCGCCGTTGGGCGACATCGTGAAATGCTGTCTGAGACGATCGCACAGACGCTTCAGCTGCTCCATCGTGTAAAAAGTCGGGGTTCCCCCACCCCAGTGCATCTGCTCGACCACGCGATCTTCGCCGAACAGCGGGCCCTGCATGTCGATTTCACGGAACAGGTATTCCAGGTATTTCTCGCCCTTGGAGCGATTGCGTGTCACCACCTTGTTGCACGCGCAATAGAAACAGACCGTGCTGCAGAACGGCAGATGCACGTAAATCGACAGGGCGCGCCTGATGCCCCCGATATTGCGCTGCCCGACCCGCGACCGGTAAGCCTCAGGGCCGAAGGCCTCCACGAACCGGTCGGCTGTAGGATACGAGGTATAGCGGGGACCGTTGCGATCCATGCGCCGGATCAGGTCAAGATCGACCTCAAAAGGCAGGCAATCGGCCGTTTTAGTCTCAGAATCCATGTCCGTAACTTCAGGAATTGAGGGCCATTCTGGTCCCTTGCCGTAACGGGCATTTTGATGCAGATCAAGTCAAGGGTAAGATTCGGGTTCCCTGAACTGCGGAAGCCTTGGCACCCCCAGATAATGGCCCAGACACTGCGCATCGTTGAAATAGGCAAGCTTAAATCGGCCTGCTCCTCCTGCAGCCTGAGCGAGCTGTGCCTGCCGGCCGGTCTGAGCGGCAAGGAATTGCAGTCTGTCGACCGCATGGTCAACCGCCGGCGCACGATCAAGCGCGGCGATTATCTGTTCCGTTCGGGTGTTGCACTGCACGCACTGTATGCCCTGCGTACCGGATTCATGAAAAGCAGTGTGCTGCATGAAGACGGTCGTGAACAGGTGGCGGGATTTCACATGGCAGGAGATCTGCTGGGACTGGATGCCATTGGCGGGGAAAGCCATTTGTGCGACGCGGTTGCTCTTGAAGACAGCGACGTCTGCGAAATCCCCCTGCACGAGCTGGAAAACCTGTCCCGCGAAATACCCTCCCTGCAATCCCACTTCCATCGCATCATGAGCCGCGAAATCGCCCGCGATCACGGCGTCATGCTGTTGCTCGGGAGCATGCGCGCCGAGGAACGACTCGCGGTATTCCTGCTCAATCTCTCACAGCGTTTTGCCGCCCGCGGCTATTCTTCCAACGAATTTCACCTGCGCATGACCCGTGAGGAAATCGGCAGTTTCCTGGGCCTCAAGCTGGAAACCGTAAGCCGCACCCTGTCGCATTTCCAGGCCGAGGGTCTGATTTCAGTCCGGAACAAGCACCTGCGCATACTGAAGATGGACGCCTTGAAGGAACTGGTCAGCCATCACGGCTGCAACGGCTGAACCTATCTTACTCAGCCGCGCGCATTGATTTCCTGTGCCCCCCGCTGCAGAAAACAGGTTAATGCACTGGACGCTGCCGCCAGCGCCCAGAACATGAAAAATCCCACGGAATAGACTGCTGTGCGCGACCATGCGACGGGCTGTCCCAGCAGATAAAGTTCCTGGGGATCAATCAGCGTAAAAAATACGACCTCCCCGATGCCGCCAACAATAAACGACGGCCACAGTATCCAGATCAGGCGTTTGGCCATGCTGCCTCCTCGCTATGCAGAATCATTTTCCGGATTTTTCGCGCTCTTCTTCGGCGATTTTCTTCTGGAAAAACAGATACAGGTAAACCGCGATGCCGATCGCAACAATGATGGTAATCAGACTGAACAATCCAACATCTGAACCAAAAAGCATTTTCCAGGCCATATCTCCTCCTCAACGTGCAGTTGTGGATTTCATGGCGACGGCTTGCTCTGACGGAAAAACAAACGTCCCGCTGATCCGCCAATTCCCCTCAATGTCCTCAAGCTGCAGCAGGCGGCGGCCATCCGTCAGGGGCCCGCTTACGCCGGCATAATCGCCCGCAGCGGAACGGCGCAGCAGCACCAGCTGATCCTGTCCGGCGCGTGTGGGATGCAGGATGCGC
Organism: Burkholderiales bacterium; assembly: GCA_038144955.1. Lineage (GTDB taxonomy): Bacteria > Pseudomonadota > Gammaproteobacteria > Burkholderiales > SG8-41. Next base: position 4,127 of record JAYQOT010000082.1, read on the forward strand.
AGCGTCAACGTCTCCGGCAACGGGACAGCTGTATTGGCGGAAAGTGCCAGTTCGACTTTACGGCTCTGAAAGTCGAACTTCGCGCTGGCACTGTAACCGTCCCGGGCTGCTGTGGCATCGCGATCCAGTGTGCGGTTGATTGCCAGTCCCCGCTTGTAATAATCATCTGCCACCAGCCCGTCATTGCTGGAAACCGCCAACCAGAGAGTTGCAAACCCGGCAACAACCACGGCAGCTGGACCTGCCATCAGCAACCAGGGCCAGGGTTCCCGGTACCAGGGCAATGCATTCGGGGTCGTTGTCTGCATTTGCACGTCTCCTATCTGACAAAGAAACGGGAAGATTCGTCGGCCCTTACATCCGGCCGCTCGACATCCCGGACATGAAACATGATGGGGTGTGATCCGGACTTCAGCAGCGAAGGATCGCCGCGCACGGTCACCGGAAAAGTCCTGGTGGTGGTAGCAGGAACTTCCACTGGCAACGCCAGCATCAGGCTGAGACCCTGCAAACCGCTGACAGTGACACTGTAACGGCGGGCTGATTCATCAGTATTGATGAACTGCAGGCGATAGACATTCTCGATCATGCCGCCGGGTGCATCGCGCATCATCGCCCCCCGATCGCGAATCACATCCACTTTCAGCGGATTCTTGAGCCACAACCCTCCGAAAAAGACCAGCACGATCACGACCAGCAGGCCGCTGTATACCAGCACCCGCGGACGGACCACATGCTTCGGTATTTCGGTATCCACATATTTCCCGTGCACGGCATTTTCAGTCGAATACCGGATCAATCCCCGCGCATAGCCCATCTTGTCCATCACCTGGTTGCAGCCGTCGATGCACGCTGCGCAGCCTATGCACTCGTACTGCAAACCCTTGCGGATATCGATGCCCGTCGGACATACCTGCACGCAGATATTGCAATCCACGCACGCACCCAATCCCTGCGCCGCGGCATCGGCGGTGCGGCTGCGCGAGCCGCGGGGCTCGCCGCGGGCGGCATCGTAGGTAATAACCAGGGTGTCCGGGTCGAACATCACGCTCTGGAACCGGGCGTAGGGACACATGTACTTGCAGACCTGCTCGCGCATCCAGCCGGCGTTGCCATAGGTGGCAAATCCGTAAAAAAATATCCAGAAAGTTTCCCACGGGCCCAGCGACCATGCCGCCACCTCGCCCGCCAGCACCTTGATTGGCGTGAAATAGCCGACAAAGGTGAAACCGGTCCACAGCGAAAGCGCAATCCAGATGCCGTGCTTCAGCGTCTTCAGGCCGATCTTGCGTGCCCCTGCAGAGCTCTTGTCGAGACGCATGCGCTGCACACGATCACCCTCGACGAAACGCTCTATCCACATGAATATCTCGGTGTATACCGTCTGCGGACAGGCATAGCCGCACCACAAGCGTCCCGCTATCGCGGTAAACAGAAACAGCGAATAGGCCGAAATGATCAGCAATGCCGTCAGGAAAATGAAATCCTGCGGCCAGAACACCAGGCCGAAGATGTAGAACTTACGTGCAACCAGGTCGAACAGCACGGCCTGACGATCGTTCCACACCAGCCAGGGTGACCCGTAGAAGACCAGCTGGGTGGCGATCACCAGTGCCACGCGCCAGCCGGCAAACCAGCCGCTCACCGCGCGGACATAGATTTTCTTGCGGACCTCGTAGAGCGAGGTCTCTACGTCGGCAGCCGTCGGCGCGTTATTCGGTGCCGGCTCCAGCATGCGCTATTTTTTCCCCGCCTGTCCTGAAATCCCCAGCACGTAAGCAGTCAGCAGATGGATCTTGCCTTCATCGAGGAAATCCTTGTGCGCCGGCATCTGGCTGATGCGTCCCTTGGTGATGGTTTCCGCAATCGCCGCCTCGGTACCGCCGTGCAACCAGATGTCGTCGGTGAGGTTGGCGGCGCCGATCTGCGGATTGCCCTTGCCATCTGCACCGTGGCAGGACGCACACACTCTCGCAAACTTGGCCTGACCGCGCTGTGCACGCAGACCGTCATGGGTGCGTCCGGCAATCTTCAGCACGTAATGCACCACATCGCGCACATCTTCGCCCCCGCCCACTGCCGCACCCATAGGCGGCATCAAACCGTTGCGACCGCCGCTGATGGTGGTGCGGATGGAATCGGGACTCCCGCCATACAGCCAGTCGCCGTCGCGCAGGTTGGGAAAGCCGCGCGAACCGCCGGCGTCCGAGCCGTGGCATTGCGCACAGTAATTCAGGAACAGGCGCTGGCCGATTTCACGCGCCTGCGGATCGCCCGCCACCACCGTCACATCCTGTTTCAGGAAGCGGTCTATCACCGGCCCGAAAGTCGCAGCCGCCTCTTTCTGTTCGTCCTGGTACTGACCGACCGAGGACCAGCCCAGATAACCCTTGAAGGAGCCCAGACCCGGATAGAGAACAAGATAGACCACCGCAAAAACAATGGTGATATAGAACAGCCACATCCACCAGCCAGGCAGCGGATTGTTCCATTCCTGCAGATCCTCGTCCCAGGCATGGCCGGTAGTTCCTGCCTGTTCGCCTTTGGATAGCTTGCGCGTGGACAACGCCTTGAGCAGCACAGCGCAGGCGATCAGGCTCAGCAGGGTAATGATGGCGATATACAGGCTCCATCCGTCATGAACGAAATCGCTCATTGGCTCGCCCCCTTCCTGCCGACCTGCATCTGCTCCGCCAGGTCATCTTCCAGCGGCAGGCGTGCAGCCGCGTCGAAATCTTCACGGCGCTTGCCGCTCCATGCCCACAGCACGATGCCGATAAAGACGGCGAACAACACTGCGGTAATCACTGCCCTCAAAAGATGGATATCCATGATTTATCTCACGTTGCGCAATACGGTGCCGAGGCCCTGCAGATAGGCAATGACCGCTTCCATTTCGGTCTTGCCCTTGACTGCTGCTTCTGACTTGGCAATGTCTTCGTCGGTATACGGCACCCCGACCATGCGCAAAGCGCGCATTTTCTTCGGCAGTTCGGCCGCATCCACGGTAGCGGTAGCCAACCACGAATACGCCGGCATGTTCGACTCGGGCACCACATCGCGCGGGTTCAACAGGTGCACGCGGTGCCATTCGTCAGAGTAGCGGCCGCCGACACGCGCCAGATCAGGACCGGT
>JAYQOT010000083.1:0-7010 GCA_038144955.1 Burkholderiales bacterium
GAAAAGCAAGTGGCCTGCACCTGATTCCGAAGGTGCGCAGGCCGCCTGCAAGCAAATGCAAACAGATGCAAACAAATGTTTGCAGATGAAAACAGATGAAAACGAATGCGCGCAGACGCAAGCAGATGAAAACAAATGCAAACAAACGCAAACATCTGCACCGTATTCGTATTCGAGTTCGAATTCGGATTCGAGTCCGAATGCGCAATCCCCCCCACCCCCTTCGGGGGAGCGTCGTCGCGAATCTTTCGACCCGATGGGAATCGAGTTCCCTGACACGATGCAGGCGGCTGGCTTCCCTGACGCATGGGCGAGGTGGGTTGCATACCGCCAGGAGATAGCACCGCGACTGAAGCCGAAATCGTGGCAGGCACAGGCAGCGGCGTTTATCCGCTACGGACCGCAGGCGGGCGTTTTGGCAATCGACCAAAGCATCGCAAACGGATGGCGTGGCGTGTTCCCAGACAAGTGTGCTGTTGGGCGGCAGCTCGGCTTCAAAACAAACGATTTGAGCTTCGACGGGCTGGCGAAATTCATGGAAGGGGGCGACCAGTGACAGACCGCGAGTTCGGTGAGTGCATGGTTTTCCTGTCGGCGGCCGTCGGCCGTTCGATGCCGGAAGCACAGGCGAACGCCTGGCGGGCCATCTGTGACGACCTGACGGCGATTGAGCTGCAGCGCGGCATCGTTCACGCCCTGAGAGAGCATCCCGTGGCTGGTTTTCCACCGATTGGCAACATCCTGAAGCACGCAAAGCCGGTCGTAACCGTCGACGCCGAAACCCGCGCTGTTGCGGCATGGGAAGGCGTTCTGGAGACGATCCGCAAAGTCGGCGGCTACTCCACCATCCAGTTTGACGACCCGGCTGTTACGGCGACGATTCGGGCAATGGGCGGATGGGTGCGACTCACGGAGCAGCCTACCGAGGAACTGGTCCGTTTTGTGCGTCCACAGTTCCTCCAGACGTACAAGGCACTGGCAGCGACCGGCGTGCGGGCCGAGTCTGCTGAACCGTTGATTGGCCTGCTGGACGCGGACAACCTGCGGAAAGGAATCGACCCGGAAGTTCCCCACGTTGTCCGCCTCGGGCTGCCTGGACCGACGCCGCGACTGTTGCCGGGAATTTTCCACCCGCAGAAGCGCATCGCCGCAGATGAGCCGGCTGGCGGGCTGTTCATCACCGCCGCAGAAAGGATTGTTGACGCATGTTGAAACCCCGGCGTCTCGGCCCGCTGCAACTGACTTCCGTTGAACCTGGCGGCGTCCAGCGTCCACGGATGCGACCGCTGACCGACCAGCAGGTGAAAAACATCGTGTGGCAGTACAAGGGCGGCGCGTCGCTCGTCTGGCTGGCTCAGAAGCACGATCTGCCATACAAGCGGGTGCGGAACATCATCGTTGACGCCGGAATTATGCGTCAGCCCGGCGCACGGCAGAAAGGTCCGAAACGGACAAAGAAGCCGTTTGACCTGAACCGCCCGCTGACTGACACCGACCGCAAGGTGCTGGAACTGACGCAGCGCGGGCTGCCGAACTTGGAGATTGCACGGGCCGTTGGTCGGTCTGAGTCATTCGTGCAAATGCGGACGCATGCGTTCTGGAATCGAGGTGCTCGATGATAACCGACGACGTGCTGATTCAAGCGTACGACTCCGGCCTATCGCTGCAGGCGATTGCCGATAGCTGCGGCTCTACGTTTCGCGCAATCAAGCGGCGTGCCAGTTCTCTCGGAATCGCGGTGCGTGGGCCAGGCGGACATCGACAGGAACGCGACGAAGTTATCGAGCAACTACTGCGCACTGGTCAGCACACCTACAGGGAGATTGCGGCGCAAGCGGGGTGTTCCGACTGGGTGGTGGCTCGGGTGGCTAGAAAGATGGGGTGGTAAGTGATAACCGACGACGTGCTGGCCGACGCCTACCAACATGGCTTGACGCTGGAGGAAGTTGCCGACTGTGCTGGCATTTCGCTGACGCAATGCCGATTGCGCATCATTCGCGCCGGGCATCCGCTGCGTGGCCGAAACGGTCACACTGACGAACGGTATGCCTATATCGAGCACATGCTGAGAAGTGGTAAGTACACGACCGAGGAAATCGGTGCTATCAACCGATGCTCGTATCGTGTTGTTCAACGAGTGGCCCAAAACATGAGGTGGTAAATGAGCGACGAAGCGGAGCACGAAGCGTGGATTGAGTGGCAGCAACTGCAACATGAGGCGGAGCGGCAGGAGATGATTGACGCTCTTGACCACTACCGCGCCCTGTTCGACCCCACGCCGCTGACGGAGGAGGTGCTGCGGGCGAGCGGCTACTCTGAAGGATGCGATAACCAGTGGGTTCATGTTGAATCGGTCGGACTAACTAAATCCAGCAACACCGATGACGGGTGGTATCCAGACTACCACCCTGACGGCTGCATCAAGACCGTGGGCGACCTGCGCCGCCTGCTGTCCGCGCTCCACATTGATTGCGAGGTGAAGGCATGAGCGACGACGACCTGCTGGGTTATCTGCAACGGCAGATGTTTACCGAATTCGACCTGCAACACGAACGACGATTAAAGCTGCGGGCGACTCACGAACGCATCCGCGACATCATCGCCACCATCGAGCATCTGCGAACCGAAAACCAGAAGCTGCGAACCGACCTGTACTACGTCGAACAACGCTGGGCCAAAGCCTGCCGCGAACTCGACCGCCGCGACGAACTGGAGGCTGCGAACGATGACATTGCGTGATGATGCTCACATCGTGCTTGACGCCACGCTCGGCATTGACCCGACAGACACAACTTTGCCGGCGCTGTACCTCAATGCGGCCAGGCGTATGGCTGTTGCAGTTCTCAACGCCGACATCCCCGGCCGTGGCGACGAGTTGGAACGGTTACGCGCAGCCCTTGCCGTGGACCGCGACCGGCTGATGCAGCAGTCGGCGGAACTGGCGGCGGTGCGGGCTGAACTTGCAGAACTGAAGCGAAACTAGGAGACGGCATGGCAGCCAAGCCACGACAGATCAGCGGCAGGATGTCGCACACGATGACGTTTCTGCTGCACGGCCCGGCGGTGGTCCGCATCGCCAACGGGCAGTTTACGGCAACCAACCTGGACCCGCTCGACCCGAAGCCGATGGTCAGGCGGAATCAGGTTGACGACGAATCACCTGTTTCGCATAATAGTCAGGCAGATTCTGCGCGGTGATGGCGGTCTCTCGCCTGAGCGCTTTGGCGGTTAGCTGGCGGCAGGTTGCACCCGACCAGCTTCGCCCCGATGCAACGGTTCAACCGTTTTCCGGGGCGTCGTCATGTCTCAACAGGTAAAAGTCGTCGCAGGCGTCATCCTGCTCATGGTCGCCACAGCGGCCGGTTCCGCCGCCGCGTTCAATGCCGCGCACCCCGTTCCGCAGGCCGCTGGCGTCAGCGTGGGTGGTTTCGACGTGGGGCAACTCTTCAATCTCGCCCTGACTGCCCTCGGTGGGTCGGCCGGCGTGTGGTCGCTGGTGTCCGGCCTGCTGTCCAAGGTCGCCCCGAACATCGCTCCGATTCTCAACAGCGGCGAAGTCAACCAGTTCATTACCCAGCTGCCGCAGGTTATCGCCCTCGTGAGCGGCGGCAACGGTGCGATGGTGCTGGACGTCAACGAAAAAATCGGCTCGGTCACGGTTACCGGCCAGCTTAAGGTTAGTCGCGGCACCCTTCCTCCGGCCGCATGACGTGGCCCTCCCCGGTGGCGCAGGATGCGCGCCGGGGGCTTCTCTCACAACCAGCCCAGCAGGAAGCGACAGTGACAACCGGCAGACTGACAACCGCCGCCATCGGCCTGCTGCTCGCCGGATGCATCCAGCAGGCCGCGCCGCCTGTGCCGCCGGTGCCAGTGCTCGACACGGTCGACGCCGCCGCTGCCGCCAGCATGGCCGACTACCGGGCACGGTCTGCCGAGGTGTTTGACGCTCTGGCCGCTGACCTGCGCTCCGGCAAATATACCACACAGACTGAGTTTGCCGACGCGATGGAAGCGGCCACGAAGAACGCCAGGCTGGAGTCATTCGCAAAACTGCGGGAAGCATGGCAGGCGGACAACGGCAGCGAGTGGGACCGAGACGCGGACGCGGCGAAATGTGAACTCACTGCGAAAGGATTCCGCCAGTGAGCGACGAACTAGAACCGTACCTCGGGCTGGTTCCCGAGACGAAAGAGCAGTGGCGGGCAGCCATAGCCGGTTCGTTGTCGCTGCACGGACTCGTCTGCGATTACGGCAGTGAAACACGTCTGCCGGCTGTTCCGTCGTGGATGAAACGAGAGAACCAGCAGCAGATGAACTCCTGCGCTGGCAACGCAGGAACAACCTGCGTCGAAAAGAACCTTTACGCGGCAACCGGTAAGTCCATCCAGCTTTCAAGGTGGTTCGCCTATATCGAGGGGTGTCGGGCCTGCGGACTGTTCCCTGGTGACAACGGCTGCCAGCTTTCCGGCATAGTCCAGGCGTTCCGGCAGAAGGGCTGCCCGACTGAAGACCTCGTGCCATATCCGGGCCGATACGACACCCGCAAGGCGAACTTCAGCCGCGAAGTCTACGAGGAAGCCGCCAAGTGTCAGGTTGTCCGCACGGTCAATCTGGACGGCGGTTACAGCGACTGGCGAAAGATTCTCGGCCAGAACGTCGGCGCTGTCCTGCTCGGTGTGAACTGGCCGCTGCGTACCACCACCAAAAACGGCCACAAATACGCTGCACGATACCAGCCGGCAGGACGTGGAGGTCACGCAATCGCGGCCTTGTTTCTGGCGGATTCCACGGACAGCGACGGGAATCCTGACGTGTGGATTATGAACTCGCATCCTGGGGACGAGATTTACCTCGTGTCCGCGACGTTCATCCGGGAAGTGCAACAGGCTGACCCGTTCGGAAACATCGGAATCACGGACTTGAACGTGCCGGTGGCAAGGACAGTTAACTGGTCCGAACGTGAGGTCATGGGCTAATGAGAGACGCCCTCGCCATCGTCGTCGCCCTCGCCTGCCTGGCTCAAGAGCCGGAGTTGGGCCTGATTCCGCGTCCGCAGGAAGTGCCGCCGCCACGCCCGGAAGTTGTCGAGCCGCTGCCAGACCTCGGCCGCATCATCGGCGAAGCTGTGCAGGCCGCAAAACCTGCCGCACCAGTGCTGACAGTTCACGTTGCCGACTTCCCGTGTCCGCCATGCGAGCGTCTGAAAGCAACCTTGACCGGCATGTCGGACAGGTTAAGCGTCGTTTACCAGATCGGCGGCGAGTCGCAATATCCGGCCCTGAAGTACGCGGGACACACTTGGTACGGGGCGTTCAGCGAGTCGCAGATAACGGCCATCATCCGCGACTACACGCCGAAGCCGTTTCCGCAGGCTGTGTCCGTCGGTCGCCTGCAAATCCGTTCGCTCGTCGCCAGCATCCTCGACCGTGTGCAGGCCGGCAGCAGTGGCCCGACCATCAACCTCGGCAGCGGCGTTATCGTCCTGCCGCAGGATCTGACCATGTCCGCCAGCGTCACGCCTGATTCGGCGTCTGTGGGATTTTCTGGCGACCTTCCTGTGTTCAAGTACGGCATCGTTTCCGCGCCTGTCAGCAGCCTGTCTGTATCGAGAGACAAGGCGCGGCTAGTGGTGGGCGGATGGCCGGTGGAAATGGCGGTGATACCGTGACCGCGTGGCACGAAGAAATCATCGGCCCCTGCCGGCTGATTCTGGCGGACTGCCTCGACGTGCTGCCGACGCTGTCCGGCGTTGACGCGGTCGTGACGGACCCGCCGTATGGAGTGAACTTCCAAGGGAAAAACACCAAGCACACGAAGCGTGAAAACGACGGATACGAAGCGGGAGACGATGCGTCAATCGGACCAAAGGTTGTGGCGAGGTGCGTTGAATCATGGCGTGCTGTCGTATACGCCCCGGCCGTTAATCTGTGGGACTATCCACCAGCCACAGAGGTTGGCAGTGCGTTTTGTCCGTCGGGTGCCGGGCTCGGTCGGTGGGGATTCATTGGAACGCATCCGATTCTGTACTACGGGAAATGCCCGTATCTGGCGTCTCGTCGCGGCCACAGACCAAACTCGTTTCGTTCGTTTGCCACGCAGGAGCCGAACGGACACCCGTGTCCGAAACCTGTTGAATGGATGGAATTCGCTGTGGAAAAGGCGTCAGCCGACGAAGGTGAAACCGTCCTTGACCCATTCATGGGCAGCGGCACAACCGGCGTGGCCTGCATCCGCACAGGCCGGCGGTTCATCGGCATTGAGAAAGAGCCGAAATACTTCGACATCGCCTGCAAACGCATCCGCCGCGCGTGGCAGGACAAGTGCAGCGAAATCAAGTGGGATGAGCCGCCGAAACTGAAGCAGCGGGAACTGCTGGAGGTCGCGCCGTGACCAACCGAGTCGCCATCGCCGCCGCCGAATGCAAGGCCACCGAGGACGTGACAGCCCGCACGCTGGCCGCCCTCGACCGTTGGCAGGCTCAGCAGCCGGTCTGCGCATGGCGTGACCGCAAGCGGAACGCGCGACTCGACAAGCGGATGCGACGGGACAGCGAACAAGCCGCCGTCAACGCGGAGTGGCAGGCCAGGACGAAACAGGTGGGGAGCATCGCCGCGATCATCGGGTGGTTCGCCGTCCGCCAGATCGTGCTGATGCTCGTGTCGTGGTGGTGGTCGAGCCGCAACACTGCGGCGATGGATGATAGGGCCAGTGATGTTTGACGTTCTCGCACAGGCGGCACAGCAGCCGGCAAGCGGCGACAGTATCGCATGGTACATAGTAGCGGCAGCCGGCAGTGGCCTGGTGGCAACAGGTGGGGCTGTACTGCGACTTGGAGCAACGGCCGGCAACTTCCTCAAGCCGCTGATTGAGCGTGTGGTCGACGCGCACGTCACATTTCTGCACCGAATCGAGGTCACCGCCGAAAGCCAAGTGGAGGCCACAAAAACCCTGAGCGGATGCGTGGACACCATGCGCAACGAGAACATGGCGACACGGGAAATCATGTCGCA
>JAYQOT010000084.1:0-1858 GCA_038144955.1 Burkholderiales bacterium
TTTATGTGTATAAGTGTTTGGTTCCGGTCTGTGGCTTCTTTATTGAAGGTCTGTGCAGCGGTTGCGGTCTTGATCTCGACCGGGCCGGCCCATGCCCAGACTCCCTGGGCCGACTGGGATTACACTTTTGATCGCGAGATCACTCCCTGGTCTGAAGTGCAGTCCCAGCTTCCCCCTTATCCCGCCGAAGAAAACCTGATTTCTCTGGATGTCGGGGCAGCTACGCAGCACCGTTTTTTTGTCGACTCCAAGTCGGTCTCCGTGGGCAAGGATGGCGTGGTGCGTTATACCTTTGTCATCAAGACTTCAGGTGGCGCAACCAATGTTTCATACGAGGGGATCCGCTGCGAATCGAGCGAACAGAAATATTACGCAATCGGGAAAAAGGGCGGCGCCTGGTCGAGAGCCCGGAATCCTGAATGGCGCCGCATTGAATACCGGGAAATTTCCCCGTACCACTTCACGCTGTATGCGGATTTTGCCTGCCGGGGGAAATTCATTGCCGGCAATGCAGAGGAGATTGTTGCTGCTCTGCGCCGTGGACCGCAACGGCGCAGCGTGATCGACTGATTGCCTCGCCTGTCGCGGTCAGAGCAGTACCAGGTTGTCCCGGTGTATCAGTTCAGGTTCGTCGACATAACCCAGAATGGCTTCAATCCGGCTTGACGGTGTGCGCAGGATACGGCGGGTATCGGTGCTGTTGTAATTGATCAGACCGCGTGCAATTTCCCGGCCGGCTTCATCGACACAACTGACGGCTTCACCGCGCTCGAAATCTCCCGACGCGGCATTGACGCCTACCGGCAGCAGGCTTTTGCGATCTGCGACCAGCGCCTTGACTGCTCCCGCGTCCAGGGTGAGGCGTCCAAGCACCTGCAGGTGATCGGCCAGCCATTGCTTGCGTGCGGCGATGGTGGCCTGTTGCGCCAGCAACTGGGTGCCGAGTCGCTCGCCTGCTGCAAGCCGCAGCAGCACGTCGGGCTCCCGGCCCCAGGCGATCACGGTATCGGCACCGCTGCGCGCCGCACGTTTGGCAGCCAGCACCTTGGTCAGCATGCCTCCGCGGCCAATGGCGGTTCCGGCAGCTCCCGCAATCGTTTCCAGATGCGGATCACCGGCAACGGCCTCGGCAATCGGTTTGGCAGCCGGATTTTTGCGCGGATCGGCATCGAACAGGCCACGCTGATCGGTCAGTATGACCAGCGCGTCGGCCTCGATCAGGTTGGTGACCAGTGCCGCAAGGGTGTCGTTGTCGCCAAAACGGATTTCATCCATTGCGACCGTGTCATTTTCGTTGATGACCGGAATGACACCCAGGCCGAGCAGGGTTCTCAGGGTCGAGCGCGCATTCAGGTAGCGCTTGCGGTCGGAGAGATCGTCGTGCGTCAGCAGGATCTGAGCTGAACGCAGTCCGTGGCTGCGGAAGCAGGATTCGTACACCTGGACCATGCCCATCTGGCCTACCGCTGCAGCGGCCTGCAGTTCGTGCAGGGCATGGGGCCGGCGGGACCAGCCCAGCCGCTGCATGCCTTCGGCGATGGCGCCGCTCGAAACCAGCACGACTTCCCTGCCTTCGGTGCGCAGGCGTGCAATCTGTTCCGCCCAGCCGGTCAGTGCGGCATGGTCGAGACCCAACCCGGCATTGGTGACCAGGCCGCTGCCGACCTTGACGACCAGGCGACGCGCTTTTTTGACCAGTGATTCACTGCTGCCGGAGTTGTTCATGTGCCGGTCTTTGCCGTTTTCCTGCCTGCCGATTTCCGTTCTCCGCCGTTCTGCAGGTGTTCCATGACGGCATACACCAGCTCACGGCAACCCTCACCGCTGACCGCGGAAATGGTAAAGCATTTGTGCTTGG
>JAYQOT010000084.1:2406-6936 GCA_038144955.1 Burkholderiales bacterium
CCTCCGGCACCACCCTTGGCGAGCGTCACCTGTTCGCCGTCGCGGGCCAGGTCAAACAGGATCTCGCCGGATTCCTCATCACTGATAACGGTGCCTACCGGTACGCGCAGCACGATGTCAGGCGCAGCGCGCCCGAAGCAGTCTGAACCCATGCCCTTCTGGCCATTCTTGGCGCGATGGATGCGGGCGTAACGGTAATCGATCAGCGTGTTGATATTGCGGTCGGCGATGGCGTAAATGCTGCCCCCGCGGCCGCCGTCACCGCCATCGGGTCCTCCGCGTGGCACGAATTTTTCGCGGCGAAAGCTGGCGATGCCATCGCCGCCTTTACCTGCGTGGACCTCGATCCGTGCTTCATCGATGAATTTCATGGGATACCAAACAAAAAAGGCCCTGTCGTTCAACAGGGCCTTTGATTAACAGTGACGCTAGATCAGGCGGGAACGACGCTTACGGTCAGACGCTGCTGCGGGCCTTTTTCCGTGAACTGCACACGACCGTCAACCTTGGCGAACAGGGTATGGTCGCGGCCGGTGCCTACGTTTTCCCCGGGATGTACCTTGGTGCCGCGCTGGCGCACGATGATGCTGCCGGCGGGAATCAGTTCACCGCCGAAGCACTTGACTCCCAGCCGCTTCGATTCTGAATCACGGCCGTTACGCGAACTGCCGCCTGCTTTCTTGTGTGCCATCTTGAGTGCTCCTAGCCAGCGATGCCGGTGATTTCGAGTTCGGTGAAATTCTGCCGGTGACCCTGCGATTTGCGATAGTGCTTGCGCCGGCGCATCTTGAAAATATTGACCTTGTCGCCACGGCCGTGGGCGATGACCCTGGCCTTGACGGCAGCACCGGACAGCGTGGGGCGCCCCAGTTTGACGTTGCCGTCCTCGGCGATCATCAGCACCTGATCCAGCGTGACTTCAGAACCTACGTCACCGTTCAGCTGCTCAACCTTGATTTTTGTTCCGGCGCTTACGCGGTACTGCTTGCCGCCGGTTTTGACTACCGCATACATGGTGAATCCCTTTGTGCAAACTGCGGAAAGCCGCGGATTATACAAGCGCAAGGGTATTCAGTCAAAGCCATCGGAGTTGCTTGGTCAGAGCATTAATCCTTTAAAATCATGAGGATATTGTATTACACCCCGGTTGCGCCAGGATCATGATGCCGAAGCCGGGCAGCGAAATTGCTATGATTCGGCTTTTTCCCCAGACCGTGTTCCTCGAAGAACTTCGCCAGTTGCTTGCCGCCGACATGCAGTCCGTGGATCGCGAGATCCGCGACCGCCTGCATTCGGAAGTGGTGCTGATCCGGCAGGTGGCTGAATACATTATTGGCGGCGGCGGCAAGCGGCTGCGCCCGGCGCTCGTGCTGCTGTCCGCGAATGCATTGGGTTACCGCGGCACCGCGCATCATACGCTGGCTGCTGTCGTTGAATTCATACATACCGCGACGCTGCTGCACGATGATGTAGTCGATGAATCGGCCATGCGCCGCGGGCGGCCCACGGCCAACCGGCTGTTTGGCAACGCCGCATCCGTGCTGGTGGGGGATTTTGTCTATTCCCGCGCCTTCCAGATGATGGTGAATGTTGACGACATTCGGGTGTTGCGTCTGCTCGCGGATACCACCAACGTGATTGCCGAAGGCGAAGTTCTGCAACTTATGAATTGCCGCAACGCCGACATCGACGAAGCCGGTTATCTGCAGGTCATCCGTTACAAGACCGCAAAACTTTTCGAAGCTGCAGGACGACTCGGAGCCATACTCTCGGGAGCCAACGCCGAGATGGAGTCAGCGATGGCGGCTTACGGCAGCCATCTGGGCACGGCATTCCAGCTGATCGACGATGTGCTGGATTACTCCGGAGACACCGGTGTGATCGGCAAAAACGTGGGCGATGATCTTGCCGAGGGCAAGCCGACACTTCCGCTGATCCGGGCGATCCGCCATGGTTCTCCCGAGGACGCGGCGCTGGTCCGTCGGGCGGTGTCAACCGGGGGGCTGACCGAGCTGGATGGAGTGCTCGCGGCGATACGCCGTTCCGGCGCTCTGGAATACGCGCGCGGGCAGGCTGAAGCCGAGGCACTGGCTGCGCAGGGTGCTTTGGAGGCCGTGCCGCCCTCGCGTTACCGGGATTCTTTGATACAATTGGCGTCGTTTGCGGTAACGCGGACACATTGACGACAAGGGCACGTGCAGCGTGCCCTTGTTCTTTGTTGCAATCTTGTTTGTGGCATTCGGGGTGTAGCTCAGCCTGGTAGAGTACTGCGTTCGGGACGCAGGAGTCGGAGGTTCGAATCCTCTCACCCCGACCAGGATTTGCCGAGGCGTGGTTCAATTTTTTCCCGGAACGACGCCTCTTCCTCCGGACATGCATCGAGGGTCCAGCACCTGTCAGCGCGAACGGGTGCGTTTGCCGGCAACGCAGCCTGCGGGCCCGGCCCGGTATGCGCATACGTTTTCCCGCCCAAGTTCTACTGGTGATATGGTTTTGCTTTCCGGCATGGCCCGGTCGCCCGCTGGACCGGCGGCTGCGGTTTTCGCCGGCGGGACTACGAGATTCGGGAGGCGACAGATTGATTACCAAAATCCTGCTCGTCGCAATCGTGATTGTGGCGGCGTTTTTCCTGATACGCGGATTACGCAAGCCCTCGGACAACGATCCGTCTAGGTCGTCACGGACCGGGGGTGGTGACATGGTGCGTTGCCTGCACTGCGGAGTACACATCCCGCGGGAAGAGGCGCTGGGTTCGGAAGGACGGTATTTCTGTTCTGAAAACCACCAACGGGAATACCGCGATCATTCCTGAGAGCACCATGACGGTTACCGAACAGAATGGCCAGGCTGACCAGTCCCCGGGACAGGTTCCGGAGGCCTATTGGCGTTCGCTGCTGCTGTTCAACGGTTATCGTGCTGCCGCGGCTGCCTTGCTGCTCATGGCTACGGTGATCTGGGGCTCGACGCTGCAGTTTGGTTTGCGCGACATGCGCCTGTTCACCATCTGCGCAGCGGGCTATCTCGTGTTCGCCATCGCGATGTTCGTTGTCATCCGGACCCGTGAACGCTTCAACTGGCAGCTGGCAATCCAGGTTGGCGGCGACATCGGTTTTGTCGTGCTGCTGATGTATGCCAGTGGCGGCATGTCCAGCGGACTTGGCCTGCTGCTGTTGACGTCGCTGGCGGCGGCTGGACTCGTAACGCGCGGACAGTTGACGCTGTTTTTTGCCGCAGTCGCCACTATCGCGATATTGCTCGAGCACACCTACGAGGTGCTGCGGTTTTCAGAGAGTGGAGCGCAATACGCCCAGGTCGGCCTGCTGTCGATTGGATATTTCGCGATTGCATGGCTGGCGCACACGCTGGCCTCCCGAACGCTGGCCAGCGAAAGGCTGGCTGCCCAGCGGGAAATCGATCTCGCCAACCTGGCACAGGTTAACCAACTGGTGATCCAGGACATGGAGCACGGCGTCATTGTGGTTGATGGCGAAGGTGTCATACGCCAGATCAACAGCGCCGCCCTGAGGATGATCGGTATCGCGAAAGGAGCGGGCCCGATCTCGCTGCGGGAGCACATGCCGCGGCTGCATGACCGTTTTGAGACCTGGCTGCATGACCAGGAAGAACGGGACATCGACACTTTTGACGTCCATACCGGACTTCGTGCGCGCCTGGTGCCGGTTGCGCCGCGGCGGGGTGCCGGCGCGGTCATTTTTCTCGAGGATCTTGCGCGCCTGCAGGCCGAGGCGCGGCAGATGAAACTTGCAGCGTTGGGCCGGCTGACCGCCAACATCGCCCACGAGATCCGCAATCCGCTGGGCGCGATCAGTCATGCCGCCGAACTGCTCCAGGAGGAATCCGGAGTTTCGTCAGGGGCGCTCAGGCTGACCACCATCATTCGCGATAACACCCGTCGCCTGGATCGCATGGTCAACGACGTGCAGGCACTGAACCGCGGTGAGAGTGCGAAAAGAGAGCGATTCAGCGTGGCCCCTTACCTGCAGACATTTGTCGAGCAGTTCATTGCCACGGAAAAACTGGAGCCCGGCACCATAGACCTGCAGCTCGATGTCGATCTCCATGTGCTGTTCGACCGCGATCACCTTAATCAGGTGCTGTGGAACCTGTGCCAGAACGCACTGCGTCATTCGCGGCGGGGACCCGCCAGCATCCGCCTGCATGTCAGGCGCGCCGTTCGTGGCAATGCGGTAAGATTGGAAGTGGTGGATGACGGGCCGGGTATTCCGCCTGAATCGCGCAGCAAGCTGTTCGAACCGTTTTTCACGACGTCGCCGGGCGGGACCGGGCTTGGACTGTACCTGGCGCGCGAAATCTGCGAAGCCAACGGTGCTTCTCTTGAATATGTGGAAACCGCCGCCGGTACGCGCTTTGCCGTGACCTGTGCGGCTGGCTGAAGGGAGAACATTGGCAACCGGCCAGATACTGGTAGTTGATGACGAGGCGGACATCCGGGAACTGCTCGGCATGACGCTGATCCGCATGGGCCTGGAACCACATTGCGCCGGCAGT
>JAYQOT010000085.1:0-6857 GCA_038144955.1 Burkholderiales bacterium
CGGCATCACCCCGGTCATCATCGCCCAGGACATTGAATGGGTGGACCAGGGTTCTGCCCGGAACACCCGGGAGACGCTGCAGCAATCGCTCGAAGGCTGGCGCCGCGACTGGGAAAGTCGCGATACCGACCAGTATCTGCGCCACTACTCGCGCGAATTCCTTGCCGGAAAAAAGGATTTCGCGGACTGGGCAAAACAGAAACGCAGCGTCAATGCCGGCAAGGCCTGGATCAAGGTCAAGGTCGATGATGTCAGCATGTTTCTTTACCCCGGTAACGAAAACCTTGCGGTCGTGACCTTCAACCAGGATTACACCAGCAACAACGTCAACAACAAGATGCGCAAGCGCCAGTACTGGCAGCGGGAAAAAGGCACCTGGCGCATCATCCACGAAGGCGCTGCCTGATTTTTTGCGGCACCGCCTCCCGACAAACCTCTGATTGGCCAATTCCATGAAGCGTCTGCTTGCTCTGCTCTCCGCCCTTCTGATCTCAACCACCGTCCTCGCAGCCAACCCGCAGGTCGAGATGAAAACCTCAATGGGCATCATCGTCATTGAGCTCTATCCGGAAAATGCACCAAAAACTGTCGACAACTTCCTACAATACGTGAAGGACGGCTTCTACGACGGCACGATTTTCCATCGGGTCATGCCCGGCTTCATGGCGCAGGGTGGTGGTTTTACCAAAGCCTTCGAAGAAAAAAAGACGCGGCCTGCCATCCGCAACGAGGCCGGCAACGGTCTGCGCAATGCCATCGGCACGGTGGCAATGGCACGCACCCGGGATCCGCATTCCGCCACAGCGCAGTTCTTCATCAACGTGGCCGAAAACGATTTTCTCGATTTCAAATCTGCTGACGAAAACGGCTATGGTTACTGCGTGTTTGGCCGCGTAGTCAAAGGCATGGAGATCGTGCAGAGCATGGTCAAAGTACCGACAACCTCGGTCGGACCGCACCAGAACGTGCCGCGGCAGCCCATCGTCATCGAAAAGGCACGCCAGCTCGCTGCGCAGGCTCAAACCCGGAAGTCGAAATAACCCCCACAAGGCAAGGAACTCTTCATGATCAAGCTGCACACCAAGCATGGCGTCATCAGCATCGAACTGGATGCCGAAAAAGCCCCGGAAACCGTTGCCAATTTCACCCAGTACGTGAATGACGGCCACTACACCAACACCATATTTCACCGCGTCATCGACGGCTTCATGATCCAGGGCGGCGGCTTCGAGCCGGGCATGAAACAGAAACCGACCCGCGCGCCGGTGCAGAACGAGGCCACCAATGGCCTCAAGAACGACATTTACACCATCGCCATGGCGCGCACCTCGGCGCCGCACTCTGCGAGTGCGCAGTTTTTCATCAACGTCAGCAACAACGACTTCCTCAACCACTCGGCACCCACGCCGCAGGGCTGGGGCTATTGCGTGTTCGGCAAGGTGGTTGACGGCACCGACGTGGTCGACAAGATCCGCAAGGTCAAGACCGGCAGCAAGGGCATGCACCAGGACGTGCCGGTCGAAGACGTGGTCATCGAAAAAGCCGAAGTCGTCTGATCCCGCGGGGCATGGCCCCGCCGCGCATGTCCGCCAACCCGCCGCATACCCTGTTTGTTTCGGATCTGCATCTCGCTGCGGAGCGGCCGCAGATCACGGCGCAGTTCCTGCATTTCACCGGCACCATCGCACCGCAGGCGCAGGCGCTGTACATCCTCGGCGACCTCTTTGAATACTGGGCCGGAGATGACGACACCGATCCACTGGGCGCCGGGGTTGCCGCTGCACTGGTCGCCCTCGCCGCCGCCGGCACCCGCGTCTACCTGATGCAGGGAAACCGCGACGTACTGCTGGGCAAGGCCTACGCGGACCGCTGCGGCGCGGCACTGGTGGCAGATCCGCTGCTTCTGGAGCTGTATGGAACACCGACGCTGCTGACCCACGGCGACGCACTGTGCACCGACGATACCGACTACCAGCAGTTCCGCGCCTACGCCCGCGATCTCGGCAATCAGGCACGCTTCCTGTCACAACCACTGGCCGCGCGCCGTGAACAGATGCTCGGCATGAGGGCACAAAGTGAAGCGCGCAAGCAACAGAAAACCGAGGCCATCATGGATGTGTCACCCGCGGCAGTGGAATCACTGCTGCGGGAAAACCGTTATCCGCGGCTGATCCACGGCCACACCCATCGTCCGGCGCGGCATAACCACACCGTCGACGGTCATGCCTGCGAACGCTGGGTGCTCAACGACTGGTATGAACGCGGCGGCTACCTGCGTTGCGACACCACCGGATGCACACCGGTCATGCTGTAGACGCCACAACTCCTCAGGCCAGTGCCTGGGTGAAGTCCGCGATCAGGTCTTCCTCATCTTCGATGCCGACGGAAAGCCTGATCAGCGAATTGGCAATTCCCATCTCGGCGCGCCGCGCCGCGCCCATTTCCCAGTAGATCGTGTGCGCGATCGGTATCGCCAGCGTGCGATTGTCGCCGAGGTGGCTCGACGAAATCACCAGCTGCAGGCGGTTCAGGAAATCAAAACAGTCAATGCCGTCGGCCAGCTCGAAACTCATCAGCGCTCCGTAACTGCGGAACAGTTCGCTCGCCAGCCGGTGCTGCGGGTGATTTTCCAGTCCCGGGTAATAGACTTTGGTGACCTTGGGATGCTTCTCCAGGAACCGGGCCAGCTGCAATGAATTGGCGCACGCCCGGTCCATGCGCAGCGCCAGGGTCTCCGCACCCATCGCCAGCCGGTGCGCAGACTCGGCAACCAGGGTCGAACCGACATCGCGCAAGCCCTTCTTGCGGATCTGCAGGATGCCCCAGTTCTCCGGCTTGGCGGTCTTGTAGTTGTCATAGATATTCGAAAACGATTTCCAGTCGTAGAGCCCGGTATCAGTCACTGCACCGCCCAGTGTATTGCCGTGGCCGCCGATGTACTTGGTCAGGGAGTTGATCACCAGACTGGCCTGCACCTGCTTGGGCCGGAACAGCCAGGGAGAAGTCATGGTGTTGTCGACGAAATAGATCAGCCCGCGCTGCTTGCACAGCTCGCCGATGCGCGCGAGGTCGGCCACCTGGGTACGCGGATTGGCAATGGTTTCGACGAACACCATTTTGGTATTCGGACGCAGCGCCTTTTCCACGTTTCCGACGCTGGTGGCATCCACGTAGCTGATGTCGCAGCCCAGTTGCTGCAGGGTGCCGAACAGGCTGTTGGTGTTGCCGAAAAGGAATCCGCTGGAAACCACGTGGTCGCCGGCACGCAACAGGGCGATGAAAGTCGCCGCGATGGCCGCCATGCCGGTGGTGAAACAGGCGGTGGCAATGCCATCCTCCATCTTGCTGATCTTGGATTCCAGCGCCGCGGTGGTGGGGTTGCCCTGCCGGCCGTAGGCATAACCGGCCATCTCGCCCTTGAAAACCTTAGCCAGATCGCGCGAGTCCGGATAACCGAAAGCCACTGCCGTGTGCATCGGCTTCAGCACCGAATTGTGCTCTATCGGCGCCTCCAGATCGGAGTGCAGTATGGTCGTCGTGAATCCGTTTTTCATGCTCGAACTCCATCAAATAAAAAACCCGGCCTGCAAGCGCGGACCGGGTTGTTCCGTCGCTTTAGCCGCATTTATTACGCGCCCGCAAGCTGTTCATCAAATCGGCGCAATGACAAGGCTACAGCACGACCGCAGGCGCCGTCAAACCTCGCGCTTGCCGCTGACCAGTGCGGACATGGCCTGCGCCGCCGCATCGCCTCCTTCAGCGAAGCCCGCGGCCACCCCCTCCCGGTCCGCAGCACCGCGGTTCTGGCTGATTTTCCACTTGCCTTCCAGGCGGGTTATGCGGATCTCGATGCCGACAATGGCGCCAAGCATCTGCTCGATGTAATCCGCAGGGGCATCGGCGATGCCCCACGGCCGCGCCAGCGGGGCTTCCTGCTGATCGGTCAGCCGCGACACCAGGTCGCGCAGCCACGCCCGGTCATCGTGCACCACCAGCGAGCCGCGGGCATGCACCACGGCGTAATTCCACGTCGGCACCACCTTGCCGGTTTCGCGTTTGGTCGGGTACCAGGACGGCGTCACGTAGGCCTGTGGTCCCTGGAACACCGCCAGCGCTTCATTGCCTTCATGCAACTGCCGCCACAGCGGGTTGGCGCGGGCAACGTGGCCACGCAGCGTGCCGTTCGGAGCAGGCTCGGCGTCGATCAACAGCGGCAGGTGATTGGCTTCCAGCGTGCCTACGGCCTGGGTAACCAGAGTCGCCAGCGGGTACTCGCGGATCAGCGCATGCATGACCCCGGTGCGTTCTTCGCGGAAAGCAGCGGGCTGGTACACGCGGCGCGCAGCCTGAGCTCAGTCGACCAGTTCGAGTCCGAGGTCCAACTGGGTCGCAGCGGCGGTTTTTTCCGCCTTGGCGCTGTCGCGGCGCTGGGCTTCGACCCCGTCGAGGTAGGCCTTGGTAACGTCGCCGGTGATGTATTCGCCGCTGAAGCAGGAGGTCTCGAAATTGGTAACCGAGGGATTGACGCTGCGCACATCGCCGATCAGGGCATCGAGTTCCTGATAGATCAGCGCGTCACAGCCGATTTCCCTGGCGATCTCCTCGTCGGTGCGGTCGCTGGCAATCAGTTCGTCCCGGGTCGGCATGTCGATACCGTAGACATTGGCATAGCGCACCGGTGGCGCCGCAGAGGCAAAATAAACATTACGCGCCCCGGAATCCCGTGCCATCTGCACGATTTCACGGCTGGTGGTGCCACGCACGATGGAATCATCAACCAGCAGCACGTTCTTGCCGCGAAACTCCATGCCAATCGCATTGAGTTTCTGGCGTACTGACTTACGGCGTATCGACTGCCCGGGCATGATGAAGGTGCGGCCGATATAGCGGTTCTTGATGAAACCCTCGCGGTAGGCGATGTTCAGGTGATTGGACAACTGCATTGCCGCCGGCCGGCTGGAATCCGGAATCGGGATCACAACGTCGATGTCGAGCCCGGCGAAATCCTTTTCGATCTTGCGCCCCAGGCTTTCGCCCATGCGCAGGCGGGTCTCATAGACAGAAATGCCGTCGATCACCGAGTCAGGGCGTGCGAGATAGACAAATTCGAAAATGCACGGGTTCAGCGTCGGATTCACCGCGCACTGTTTGCTGTGGAAATTGCCGTCAAGGTCGATAAAGATGGCTTCGCCGGGCGCCACATCGCGCACCAGGCGGAACCCCAGTCCATCGAGAGCAACGCTCTCGGATGCCACCATGTATTCGCTGCCCCGGGCGGTCTCGCTTTTGCCGAACACCAACGGGCGTATGCCGTAGGGATCACGGAAAGCGAGCAGGCCGTAACCCGCGATCATCGCCACCACTGCATAGGCGCCGCGGCAGCGCCGGTGCACGCCGGAAACCGCGGCGAATATGGTCGCCGGGTCGAGCTTGTAATTGGTGGCATTGACCGCCAGTTCGTGCGCGAGCACGTTGAGCAGCACTTCGGAATCGGATTCGGTGTTGACGTGGCGCAGGTCGAGGCGGAACAGGTCGTTCTTCAGCTGCTCGGCATTGGTCAGATTGCCGTTATGCCCGAGAACGATGCCGAAGGGCGAATTCACATAAAACGGCTGCGATTCCGCTGCCGACCAGGCTGAGCCGGCAGTGGGATAGCGGGTGTGCCCGATGCCGGCATGCCCCGCCAGGCTGCGCATGTTGCGGGTGCGGAACACGTCGCGCACCATGCCGCCACCCTTGTGCATGTGGAAACTGGCGCCGTCGGCAGTTACGATGCCGGCCGCGTCCTGACCGCGGTGTTGCAGCACCAGCAGTCCGTCATAAAGAACCTGATTGACGGGGGTGCTGCCTACGACTCCGACGATTCCGCACATGGCGCGTGTCCTCAGCGATACTTGATGTGCTGGCTGATTTCGACCGGCAGCCAGCTCTTGACCACATAAGCTGAACGTTCCAGCAGCGGCCGCAGCACCGCATCCCGCCAGAACGGCTGCGCCGGCAGCGCGGTCGTCCCGGCCAGCAGCACCAGGAACATCACGATCGCAAATCCGCGCAGCAGACCGAATACGGCGCCAAGCATGCGATCCTCCACGCCCAGACCGGCACTCTTGATCACCTGTGAAACCGCCATCGCCACCAGACTCATCGCCAGCAACACCCCGAAAAACGTGGTCGCGAAACCAGCCAGCGCACGCAGCTCCGGACTGGGGATTTCGCCAGGCATCAGCACGGCAACCTGCCCGCCGAAAAGCCAGCCGGCGACAAACGCAAGCACCCACGCCGCGATCGCCAGCACTTCGCGCACAAGGCCGCGGATGATGCTGAGTATGATGGAGAATCCGATGATGGCGAGCACCCCATAGTCGAGTACGGTCATTGCAACGGCACAACCTTGCCGTCAAGCTTCATGCCCAGCAGTTGCTGACGGGCTTTTTCCGCGGCATCGCGGCTGGAATAGGGGCCAACGCGCACCCGGGTCACCGGACCACTGGCGGCCTGCACCACCTCGGTATACGCCTTCATGCCACCGGCAACGATCTTCTGCTGTATGGCCTTGGCCCGCTCGGCATCGGACAACGCAATCACCTGCACTGCGAAAGTTTCCGCGGCGGCTGGCTTGACCTCGGCTTTGGCCGCGGGCGGCTTGGGCGCCGGTTCCTTTACCGCTGGTTTGGCCGGGGTTATCGGCTTGGTCTCGGCCTTGGCTTCAGCTTTGGCTTTGGCTTCGGCTTTTGGCTTCGTTTCGGGTTTGGCCTCGACCTTTGCCTTGGGTTCCGGCTTCGCCTCGGGTTTGGCCTCGGGTTTGGCCTCAGGCTTGGCTTCAGCCTTGGGTTCGGAATTCTCCACCGGCTTTGCGG
>JAYQOT010000086.1:0-6309 GCA_038144955.1 Burkholderiales bacterium
ACTTGCGGATTTCCGGATGCGTCTTGTAGCGCTGGAATTCCTCGTACGGGCTCAGGTAAGGGTTCTTGTAGGCGAGACCGACGACGTAACCGATGGCCACCTGGTTGTCCTCGAGGTGGTAGAGGAAGGAGCCGCCGTAGGTGTCGCTCTGCAATGGCCAGCCTGCGGTGTGGACCACCAGGCCCGGCTGGTGCATTTCCGGCTTGATCTCCCACAGCTCCTTGAGGCCGATGCCGTAGACCTGCGGGTCGGCGCCGTCGCGCAGCGCGAATTTTTCCATCAGCTGCTTGCCCAGGTGGCCGCGGCAGCCTTCGGCGAAGAAAGTGTACTTGGCATGCAGTTCCATGCCCGGCTGGTGGGCGTCAGTGGGCTTGCCGTCCTTGCCGATGCCCATGTCGCCGGTGGCGACACCCTTGACGCTGCCGTCGTCGTTGAAAAGCACTTCCGCCGCGGCGAAGCCGGGGAATATCTCCACACCCAGCGCCTCGGCCTGCTGGCCCATCCAGCGCACGACGTTGCCGAGGCTGATCACGTAGTTGCCGTGGTTCTGGAAACATTCCGGCAGCAGCGCCGACGGGATCTTGAACGCACCGGTCTCACTGAGGATCATGAAACGGTCTTCGGTCACCGGCGCGTTGAGCGGCGCGTCCTTCTCCTTCCAGTCGGGAATCAGTTCGTTCAGCGCGATCGGGTCCATCACCGCGCCGGAGAGGATGTGCGCGCCGACCTCGGAACCTTTCTCGAGCACACACACGCCGACTTCATGCCCTTGTTCCGCCGCCAGCTGCTTGATGCGGATCGCCGCCCCCAGTCCTGCCGGACCGGCGCCGACGATGACGACGTCATACTCCATCGCTTCGCGTTCAGACACTGCGTGTTCTCCCCATTGAATTTATTGGTATTATACCGCTGTGCCTGTCACTGACCTGCCAGGACAGCTCCAGCGCAGGCGATGCCGCCGCGCACCGCGGCTTCGATGGTCGCGGGATAGTCGCCGGCGGTGTAATCGCCGGCGAGGAAAAAGTTCTTGTGCGCGGTAATGCAGGAAGGACGCGCAAGTCCCGGCGTGCAGCTGAAGGTGGCGCGCTTCTCGGCAATCACGCGATGCCATGCGAGTTTCGGCAGGGCGCCGAAATTCTTGCCAATGTCGGCGACGATGCGCTGCGCGAGGGCTTCCTGCTGCTCGCCGACCTGGTCTGCGGATGCGCTGATCACCGCACCGATCAGTCCGCGCTGGCCGCAGATCGCTTCGCGGTCGAACAGCCAGTGCGCGGGACTGTCCGCCAGTCCAATCATGGGAGAGGGCAGGTGCACCGGACCGTCGAACTGCAGCCACACCGAATGGATGGGCTCGTATTGCAGTGCTTCGATCTGCGACCTTGCCGTGGCCAGTTCCGGGATATCGGCAAGCAGGGGCGGGGCGCGATGCGGTGCCAAGGCGCAGATCACGTAAGTGAAGTTGCGAACCGCGCCATGCACTTGGAGTGCGAAGCCTGCGTCATCGGCGGTGACTTGTTCGACAGTGGCGCCGCATTCGACGCTGCCGCCGCGCGCGCGCACGAAATCCGCCGCCGGTTTCGGGAACAACTGCGTGAGGTCCATGCGCGCGAGCAGCAGGTCGCTCGCCGCGCGTCCGGCGCCGAGGCTGTCGCGCAGCACGTTGAGGAACACCTGCGCCGAAGCGCGTTGCAGCGGCGTGTTGAGTGCAGCCACGCACAGCGGCGCCCATAAATTTTCAATTAAAACAACAGGTTGCCTATATTCTGCGAGCAGAGCCTCGACGCTCATGTCGCTATCCAGCCGCCACTGGCGTGCCTTCATGGCGTTGATGAAGCGGGCGGCGGCGCGTTTGGATTCGAAGTTCAAACCTTCCGCGGTGAGCAACGCCCACGCCACGTGCAGCGGCGCCGGCAGTTTCGGTGCGCGCAGGCGGAAACGCTGATGGATGTTGAGGTCCAGCGGCAGGCGCAGGAAAGAATCGCGTCCCGGTGCGACCTGTTCGATCAGGCGCAGCGTTTCGCTGTACGCGCCGATGAGGATGTGCAGGCCGTTGTCGAGCGCGGTTTCGTTGACGGTGACGCGTCGCGCGCGGCCACCGAGCGTCGGCGCGGCTTCGAACACCGTAACCGGAATGTTGCGCGCGGCCAGCGTCACCGCCGCAGCCATGCCGGCGTAACCGCCGCCGATGATGGCGACGGTCATGGCTTCAGGCGGCAACGGCTTGCTTGGACGCGGATTTGCCGGCCCACACCTTGGCCGGCACCATCACGCTGCCCTCGAAGATGCGCCGCGCGGTGCGGATCAGCGCGGCACGGCGCAGGTCTTCCTTGCCGTTGGTGAAGTCGGCGTCGAGGTCGATCAGGATCATCCCCGACGGATGCTCGATCTTCACCATGCCCTGGGGCGCTTTCGTCAGCGGTGCGATCTTCGAGGCGACCGTGCCGGGGATCGCGCACGCGGCGCTGATGCACACCGTGCCGGTGACCGGGTGCGACTTGTGGCAGGTCTCGGGTACGAAATAGCGCGAGGCGATGGTGCCGCCGTGGCGCGGCTTGGACAGCAGCGCGAGCTTGGGCACCACGTTCTTGGATACGTCGCCCATGCCCATCAGCTGGCCGGCCTTGCGGCGGATGGCTTCCATGCGCGCCATCAGCTCGCGGTCCTTGTCGAGTTCGGCCGCGGTTTCGTGGCCGGTCTTGCCCATGTCTTCGGCGTGCATCATCACCAGCGGCATCGCGATGTCGACGCAGCTCACTTCGACGCCGTCGATGACGTCGAGCGGCTTGCCGGTGGGCAGCATCTTGCCGGTGACGGCGCCGATCGCGCTCTGGAAATTGATGCCGACTGGCGCAGCGGTGCCGTTGACGCCGTCGATGGAAGCATTGCCTTCGTATTCGACTTTGCGGCCCGGCGTCTGCACGATGGCCTCGACCAGCGCGCCGGTGTTGACGCTGTGGATGCGCACCCTGGTTTCGCCGTCCTGCGCCGGCACCAGCCCGGCATCGATGGAGAACGGGCCGACGGCGACCAGCATGTTGCCGCAGGTCGGCTTGGTGTCGACGAACTTCTCGTGGATCTGCACCTGCGCGAAAAAATAATCGATGTCAGCGTCGGGCCGCTTCGATTTGCTGATCATCGCTACCTTGCTGGTCACCGAATGCGAACCGCCGATGCCGTCGACCTGGATTTCGTGTGGCGAACCCATGATGGCGAGCAGCACTTCATCCCGTGTCTTCGCGTCGGAGGGCAGATCGTCGAGGAGCAGGAAAGGCCCTCGCGAGGTGCCGCCGCGCATGATGACGCAGGGAATTTTTGTTTGCATGTCGGACTCCTGGCCGCCTGGTTGCGGCGTTACCGGCAGGTGATGAGGGGATTATAGGGGAGGCGGTGCTGCAAGTTCGCAAGGGGCCGCCCTTCGGGTTATTTTTGTTGTGGTAAATCGCGAGGTCAGAGCTGACTTCACTTGTTAACGGGGTAAAAGCTTTCCGATTTCGTCAAAAACCTCAGCGGATCTCAGCGCGCTATTGTGTGTGGCGTTAGAGATAAGGTGAAAGTTGGCGTCTATTCCGCGGGCTCTCAGTATCTCGACATACTGACTTGCCAGGCTTGGGTATGTGTTGTCATCCTTCGCACCAGTAAAAGCGATAACCTTTGTTGCCGCGCTGATTTTCCCGGCCCAGTTTGTTGGATTTTCACTTCTAGTCCATGCGCTTCTCCCTCGGCTTGCGCGCCACGTGACGAGTTCGCAGGGACAAGACACCAGTATGGCGGCTTCAGCAAGTTGGGGTTTCATGCCGAGAAGTACGGCTGCCGTAGCTGCGCCACCAGAATGACCCACAATAATCAGGGACTTCGGCCGGTACTTCAAACGGAGCTTTTCGATCACTGCGCCAACCTCTGCAACGTTTTGCTGGGTGTAGTGATCTGAGCGGCCTCCATCGAAGAAGCTCACGGTTGATGAGGTGCCACTGCCATCGGGGTAGCCTGGTCGAACGAGAGCTATGGACATTACTTTTGCGCTCGCGTGATCGTTCGCCGCCTTCTGTGCTAGGGGAAAATGGTAGTTTGCAGGGCCTCCGGATGATACGTCGCCATGTAGCCAGATCACCATGGCCGTGGGGTCGGAGGGGCCATAACTTCTCATTAAAAGACACTGTGATATACCAGTGACCTGCGTTTCAAAGTCCTCCTTCTCACAGGGTGCAGCAAGACAAGTTGAACTAAGTAAGAGCAGCAGTGCACACCCCATCCATCTTGTGAGAATGAAGGGCCTAAACATGGAAGTTATCCCTTAATCGGCTTCACGCTCCCGCAGTCGCTCGAGATGAATTTCCCCTGCGCGTCCATGGTCATCGGGCCCTGGCGGCCGCCGGTCATTTTCATGTGCATGGTGTAGGACTCGGGGCTGTTGAGGGTGACGGTGCCTTCGCCGGTGGAGGGTGGGTTGCTGCAGGTGAACTTGAACTTGGTGGTGTTGCCGCTGCGCTGGAATTGTTCCTGCTTGCAGTCACCGCGCTGGGCCGGGGCTTCGTTGCGCGATGCCATTTCCTTGGTGACGCAGATGCGCACGGCCATGGCGCCGCCCGCGCCGGGGCTCATGTTGACGCCCTGCTTGGCCATCATGTCCTGCATCATCTTGCGTTGTTCCGGCGGCATTGACGCCATCTGCTGTTGCATCTGTGCCTGGGCTGCGGCCATTTGCGCGCCTTGTTCGCCGCCCATCTTGTTCTGGACTTCCCACAAACCGGGTTTCATGTTCTGCGCGGCGGCGGGAAGGGCGGTGATCAGGAGGGTGGCGATGGCGAGGGCCGCGTTGCGGCCGGTGAGGAATGTGTTCATGGCGACTCCTGTGTCAGTGGGTGCGGGGAACGGGGTCATTCTAGCGCCGATTGCGCCGCCCATATGTTGATCTGACGCAATCCGGACAGGGTTTACGCGGTATGCTCTCGCCATCTGCGCCGTGGTAGCCGTGCCGCGATGCATCAATATCAACAATCCAGGAGAGGACCATGGCGCAGGCGGCCACCATTCCCGTTGCACAGAACGTTCCCGATCTCGGTTACCGCGTGGTGCCGGACATATTCACGCTGCCCGAGGGCGTCAACACCGGGCCGTGTTCTGCGGTGGCGGTGCGCAGGAACGGCAACATCCTGATCTTCACGCGCAGCGAGCACGCATTGATGGAGTTCAACCCGCAGGGCATGTACTTGCGTTCGCTGGGTCGCGGCATGTTCGACAATCCGCACGGCCTCAGGCTCGATGCCGAGGGCAACATCTGGGTCACCGACTCCGTTGCGCACATCGTGGTGAAGATGAATGCCGAAGGCCGCATCCAGATGGTACTGGGCGTGAAGGGCCGCGCCACCGATTGGCACCAGGCCGGGCATCTGCGTTGTTTCAACGAGCCCAACGACATTGCGTTCGGTCCGAAGGGCGAGGTTTACATCACGCAGGGCCACGGCAAGGGCGAGTCGCGGGTGCTGAAGTTCGACAAGGACGGCGATTTCCTGACCACCTGGGGCGGTACCGGCAAGGGGCAGGGTGAATTCGACCAGCCGCATGCGGTGATCGTCGACGGCAAGGGCCTCGTTTACATCGCCGACCGTTCCAACCAGCGCATCCAGGTGTTCGACGCGGACGGAAAATATCTGCGCGAGAAACTGCATCCGGGCACGCCCTGCGGCCTCGATTGGTGCAGCGATCGCAAGCACATCATGATGGCGCACGGTCACACCGGCCGCATCATGAAGCTCGACATGGATCTCAACCTGCTTGCTGCCACCGGTGGCCAGGGCAAGGGACCGAACCGCTATGGTGAAGCGCATTACATCGCGCTGGATGCGCAGGACAATATCTATATTGCGGACACGCTGAACTGGAATGTTCAAAAGTTGGTGCGCGCCTGAAATGCCTGCGCTTGCCATGACGGTGTCGCGCGCTACGTTCCTCCTCGCCTTACCGCGATGTAATGTCTCGTCGGAGCCTCGCGCGCTCCTGGTCATGGCTGCGCTCGGCGGATTTCAGGCTGCTCCCCGGCGCTATTCGATGTAAGTATATGATTTAATTAATATTTATGTCTACACCGGGTGAGTATGACTACGTGATTGTCGGCGCCGGCAGCGCCGGTTGCGTGTTGGCGAACCGGCTCTCTGCCGATCCCGATGTATCAGTGCTACTGATCGAAGCCGGCGGCAAGGACAAATGGCACTGGATACATATCCCCGTCGGTTATCTGTATTGCATCGGCAATCCGAAAACCGACTGGTGCTACAAGACCGAGCCTGAAGCGGGATTGAACGGCCGTTCGAT
>JAYQOT010000087.1:0-6196 GCA_038144955.1 Burkholderiales bacterium
TTGACCGAGGTTGCAGAACTGGCAATGCAGGGCGTCCGCGAAGTCACCCTGCTCGGACAGAACGTCAATGCCTGGCGCACACCCGAGGGAACCGCAGCGGCCGATTTTGCGCTGCTGATCGAATATGTCGCCGAAATTCCGGGTATCGAACGCATACGCTACACCACCTCGCACCCTAAGGAATTCACGCCCAGGCTGATCGAGTCCTACGTAAAAAACACCAAACTGGTGAGCCACGTACACCTGCCGGTCCAGGCCGGATCCGACCGGGTACTGAGCGCAATGAAGCGTGGCTATACCGTGCTGGAATACAAATCGATCGTGCGCAAATTGCGCGTGGCCCGACCCGACATCTGCATCTCCTCAGATTTCATCGTTGGTTTCCCCGGCGAAACGGACAGCGATTTCGAGGCGACGATGCGGCTCATCGACGACATCGGCTTTGATTCCAGCTTCAGTTTTGTCTACAGCCGCCGCCCAGGAACGCCGGCCGCCGATCTGGCCGATGAAACGCCTCAGGCCGTCAAAATGGAACGCCTGCAGCGCCTGCAATCCCGTATCGATGAGCAGGCCCGGAACATCAGCGAGTCCATGATCGGCACACGTCAGCGCGTGCTGATCGACGGCACCGCCCGGCGCAACGGCAATGAACTCGCTGCCCGCACGGACAACAACCGCGTGGTGAATTTCCCGGGCCCGCAAAACCGCATCGGCTCCTTCGCCGATGTGACGATCACCGCGGTGCAGGCTCATTCATTGCGCGGCGAACTGGTGGCCTGATTTGCCGTTGAAACCCGTCGAACTTTCACTATCCCCGGTGGACAATCACCGGCTCGCCAACCTGTGCGGCGTGCTCGATGAAAACCTGCGCCAGATCGAGACCGCGCTCGATGTCGGCATCTCCCGGCGCGGCGAGCACTTCGCGCTGACCGGCTCGCCGGATCGCACCCGCATCGCGGCACAGGTGCTGCGCGAGTTCTACGAGAAAGCCGGCACCGTACTAAGCCTCGAATCCGTACAGCTGGCGCTGATCGAGGCCGGCCACCGGGGCCCGGCACAAACAGAAATACCCTCCCCGGCGCTGATCACCCGCAAACAGGATCTGCATGGCCGCACCCCGCGCCAGAACGAGTACCTGCAGAACATCCAGAAACACGACATCACCTTCAGCATCGGGCCGGCAGGGACCGGCAAAACCTATCTTGCCGTCGCCTGTGCCGTCGATGCGCTGGAGCGCGACGCAGTCCAGCGCATCATCCTGGTACGCCCCGCGGTCGAAGCCGGCGAACGCCTGGGATTCCTGCCCGGAGACATGGCGCAGAAGGTCGATCCCTACCTGCGGCCGCTGTACGACGCGCTCTACGACCTGATGGGTTACGACAAGGTCGCCAAGATGTTCGAGCGCCACGCCATAGAGATCGCTCCATTGGCCTTCATGCGCGGCCGCACCCTGAACCACGCCTTCATCATTCTCGACGAGGCCCAGAACACCACGCGCGAACAGATGAAAATGTTCCTCACCCGCATCGGTTTCGGCAGCAAGGCGGTGATCACCGGCGATGTGACCCAGGTCGACCTGCCCAAAGGCGTGGTCAGCGGCCTGGTCGAAGCCCAGGCCGTGCTGAAAAAAGTACGCGGCATCGCCTTCACCCATTTCAGCGCCGAAGACGTGGTGCGGCATCCCCTGGTACAGCGCATCGTCAACGCCTATGACCGGTACGGCAAACGCGCCGACCGTAATGACAATTCACGAGGCGTTCCGAAATGACTTCCGCCAGAACCCGGCATGCCCGCGCGCCGCGAATCACGGTGCAGAAATCCGTCTCCGCACGCAATGTTCCAACCGCCTCGCGCATACGGCAATGGGCGCGCGCCGCCCTGAACGCAGAAGCCGAGGTTACGATCCGCGTCATCGGCCGCGCTGAAGGCCGCATGCTCAACCGCTGTTACCGTCGAAAAGACTACCCCACCAACGTGCTGACCTTCGTTTTCCGCGACAAGCCGCCTTTTGCCGGCGATCTGGCATTGTGCGCCCCGGTCATCACCCGCGAAGCACGGGCCCAGCGCAAAACGGTAGCGGCTCACTATGCCCACATGATCGTGCACGGGCTGCTGCATCTGCAGGGGTATGACCACGAAAACGCAAAGGATGCCGCAATCATGGAACGCCGCGAGCGTGCCCTGCTGTCCCGCTTCGGGTATCCTGATCCTTACCGCACCGTCACGGCGCGCGGCGCCTGACCCATACTCAGCCCATGGACGAACAACAAAAACCTTCCCTGCTCGAACGCCTTTCCACTTTGCTGCTGCGCGAACCCGAAGACCGCGAGCAGCTGATCACGCTGCTGCGTTCGGCGCACGAGAACAACCTTCTTGATGCCGACGGCCTGGCCATGATCGAAGGCGTGCTGCAGGTATCCGAGATGCAGGCCCGCGACATCATGGTGCCGCGCGCGCAGATGGACGTCATTGATGTCAACGAATCCCCTGACCGCTTCATCCCGCTGGTCATCGAAACCGCGCACTCGCGCTTCCCGGTAATCGGGGAAGGCAAGGATGATGTCATCGGCATCCTCCTTGCAAAGGACCTGCTGCGTTACTACGCCGGCGAGGAGGAATTTGACGTCCGCGACATGCTGCGTCCCGCGGTGTTCATTCCGGAATCGAAACCGCTCAACGTGCTGTTGAAGGAATTCCGCAAGAATCGCAATCACATCGCCATTGTCGTCGACGAATACGGCGGCGTAGCCGGCCTGATCACCATCGAAGATGTGCTCGAGCAGATCGTCGGCGACATCGAGGACGAATACGATTTCGATGAAGCGGAGGACAATATCGTCCAGGAAAAACGCGGCGTCTATCGCGTCAAGTCACTTACCGAGATCGCCGACTTCAATGCCGCGTTCGGCACCGCTTTCAGCGACGAGGAATTCGACACCATCGGCGGCCTGGTGATGCAGCGCTTCGGCCGGGTCCCCAAGCGCGGCGAGCAACTGATCATCGATACGTTGAATTTCCGCGTGTTGCGCGCCGACAGCCGCCGCGTCTACCTGCTGCAGGTCGCAAAAAAGCAGGTCAAGCCGCCGTCCTAGAAACGTTCCTGTAGCTGATGATTCAGTGCCGCCGCTGATGCCCACCCCACGACCGCTGCTGTTGGGCATGGCCGCAGCCATCGGAGCGGCGACCGTCGCCAGCTATGCACCGCTGGGACTGTTTTATCTGGCTCCGGTCACCTACGCTGCACTGTTCCTGCTCTGGCAACGGGCGCCAACGGCGCGCGAAGCGGCACTTCTGGGTTTCGCCTTCGGCCTGGGCTGGTTCGTCACCGGCGTTTCCTGGGTCTATGTCAGCCTCAGCGAATTCGGCGCCATGCCGTCCGTACTCGCCGCCGCTGTCACGCTGCTGTTCTGCGCCTATCTCGCGCTGCATCCCGCACTGATCGGTTACCTGAGCCGGCGGTTGGCGATGCCGCTGCCCCTGAAGTGGATAGCCTTCGTGCCGGCGGCCTTCACGCTGCTCGAATGGCTGCGCGGCTGGCTGTTTACCGGGTTCCCCTGGCTCAACCCCGGTTACTCCCAGGCGCCGTCCAGTCCCCTCGCCGGCTATGCACCTATCCTCGGACTGCATGGCGTCACCCTGCTGCTGCTGGCAAGCGCAGGTATGCTGTCGCTTGCTCTGTACCGTGATGCGCCACTGCGACTGCGCACCCACGGGACCTGGTTGATCGCTTTGATGGTCGTGTGGCTCACCGGTGCAGCGCTGAAAACGGCGAACTGGACCGAGCCCACCGGGACCCGCCTGACGGTCAGTTTGCTCCAGGGCAACATTGCGCAGGACATGAAATGGCGTGAAGACCAGTTGCGGGCCACGCTTGCCGATTACCAGGCGCTGGTGACCGGTACCCGCAGCCGGCTGGTCATCCTGCCCGAAACCGCCTTGCCGATTTTCCTGCGCGATGTGCCCGAAAGTTATCTTGAGTCACTGGCAGCGCATGCCCGCGAAAACAACGGTGATGTGCTGGTTGGCGTCCCGGAAAGGCTGTCCGGCGGAAGTTACTACAACAGCGTGATTTCGCTGGGCAGCGCTGAACGCCAGACCTACCGCAAAAGCCACCTGGTGCCTTTCGGCGAATTCATACCGTTGCGGCCGCTGCTCGGGACCCTGGTATCCATGCTGGCGATCCCGCTGCAGGATTTCGCGCGGGGCAGCGACGATCAGCAGCCGCTGCAGGTGGCCGGCGAACGCGTAGCCGTGAACATCTGCTACGAAGACGCATTCGGCGAAGAAATCATCCGCCAGTTGCCCCAGGCCACGCTGCTTGTCAACGTCAGCAACGTGGCCTGGTTTGGCCGCTCGATCGCGCCGCAGCAGCACCTGCAAATCGCCCAAATGCGCGCACTGGAAACCGGGCGTTTCATGCTGCGCGCCACCAACACCGGCATGACTGCGGTAATCAACCCATCCGGACAGGTCGAGGCCGTTGCCCCGGAATTCACCCGTATGACACTGACCCATACCGTCAGTGGCATGCGCGGCGCAACACCGTATGTGCGCTGGGGCAATTTTCCGGCACTGGCACTTTGCACGCTGCTGATCGGATTCACTTATTTGCTGTCCCGGCGCCCCCGGAAATAGCACTGGCAGCGGGTTCCCGGCTTTGGCGCACCGCGGCAAACACTGTAAAATTCGCGGCTTATTTGCCCCTCCTTTCGATGCAAACTTTCCAGCAGATCATCCTGACGCTGAACCAGTTCTGGGACCGCCAGGGCTGCGCTCTGCTGCAGCCGTACGACATGGAGGTTGGTGCCGGCACCTTCCACACCGCAACCTTCCTGCGTGCCATCGGTCCCGAGCCATGGAAAGCCGCGTTCGTACAACCGTCGCGCCGGCCCAAGGATGGCCGTTACGGCGACAACCCGAACCGCTTGCAGCATTACTACCAGTACCAGGTGGTGCTGAAACCGTCGCCTGCTGAAATCCAGGAACTGTACCTGGATTCGCTGCGGGCACTGGGCATTGATCCCAAGGTGCATGACATCCGCTTCGTTGAAGACGACTGGGAATCGCCGACGCTGGGCGCCTGGGGTCTGGGCTGGGAAGTATGGCTCGACGGCATGGAGGTCACCCAGTTCACCTACTTCCAGGAAGTCGGCAGCCTGCCGTGCAAACCGGTGCTCGGGGAAATCACCTACGGCCTCGAACGCCTCGCGATGTACCTGCAGGGTGTCGAATCGGTATTCGACCTGACCTGGACGCCGGGCGTCACTTACCGCGACGTCTACCACCAGAACGAAGTCGAACAATCGCGCTACAACTTCGAACTGTCGAACGCCGAAATGCTGTTCCGTCATTTCAGCGAATATGAGCAGGAAGCGAAGCGGCTCATAGAAACCCAGTGCGTGCTGCCGGGCTATGAAATGGTGATGAAAGCCTCGCACACCTTCAACCTGCTTGATGCCCGTGGCGCAATCTCGGTCACTGAGCGCGCCGCTTACATCGGCCGCGTGCGTGCGCTGGCCCGCGCCGTCGCTCAAGCCTATTATGAGTCGCGCGAACGGCTAGGCTTCCCAATGGTGAAGAAATGACCAAAGCGACCCTGCTTGTCGAGTTGCTTACCGAGGAACTTCCACCAAAGGCACTTGCAAGACTCGCCGACGAGTTTTCGAACCAGATTCATTCGGGACTCATATCACGATCCCTGGTCGACTCCGACGCCATAGGAAGTTTTCTCGCAACACCTCGTCGGATAGCCGCTCGCATCTCACACGTTTCCGATTCGGCCCCGGACAAACAATTGGAAGTGACTGGACCCTCAATTGGTGCGCCCGCACAGGCGATCGCTGGCTTTGCCAAGAAGCACGGGGTTGAGGTCTCGGCGTTACAGCACAAGGAGACGCCAAAAGGAAAAGTTGTAGTAGCTCGTACCACCATCAAAGGTTCCAATTTAGAAAGCGTCTTGGAAAATATAGTCTCGGAGGCATTGAAGAAGCTTCCGATCCCCAAGGTCATGCGATGGGGATCAGGTGACGCGCAATTTGTGCGCCCGGTGCATGGCCTGGTGATGCTGCACGGCAAGTCCGTGGTATCGGGTAGCGTATTGGGCATCGAATCGGGCAACCAGACCCGCGGCCACCGTTTCATGGGCAAGTCCGAACTGGTGATCAACGACGCCGAATCCTATGCATCGGTGCTCGAA
>JAYQOT010000088.1:0-5656 GCA_038144955.1 Burkholderiales bacterium
TCAGCCAGCAGCCGGCCCTGCAGGTCGGTGCCGCCACCGGTGCTGAACGGCACGATGAAACGGATGGCTTTCTCGGGATAAGCCGCCGTCGCGGTGACGGATGCGGTGGATATAACCAGCGCGGACGCCAGAACACACGTACCCAGATACGATTTGCCCATGCTCGCTCCTCGAATGAGTTGAATGGCTTTATGTATGCCGCCGAGGTCTGATGCCCCGTTACGGTTTTGTTTATTGCGCCGGGTAAATGTTAGACTATTTGAAACAGCCTGTCTGTGCTGGCTACAGCGGCGGGGCCTCGCGATTGCAATGGCATTGTCGGGCTCGAACATTCATGGCGGCATCAGATAAAATTCAGATAAAACAGAAGCTTGTGCGGTATTGAACCCCGGCATGGACTCACGGCGCATGGATCCTGCGCCACGTCCGGTCCGGAAGTGCACCGCAGACTGGCCCGGTTCAACCGGTATGCAGTATGCTGGGCACGGGGCTAGGACAGACATCCCGTCGGCAGTAAAAAACAATCAGCGCCGCAGCACCTGGAACATACCAACCACTGGAGGGGTTCAAGTCATCATGTCTATCAGTCATACCGACGTTGGCAACGACATCCGCAGAATCGTGATTTCAGGCCGACTCGACATTGAGGGAACGGATTCGGTTGCAGCCAAGCTCGAGGCACTGGTTGCCGAACCCAGGAAAGGCGTGGTGGTAGATCTGACCATGCTGCAGTTTCTTGCGTCCATCGGCATTCGCGCGCTGATAACGGGCGCAAAGGCAGTACAAAAGCGCGGCGGCAAGATGTCGCTGGTCGTCAGCGACAACTCGAGTGTCAAGATGAGCCTCGAAGCCACTGGGATCAACGACCTGATTCCGATGTTCGACAACACCGGAGATGCTGAAAGGGCGGTTCTATCCTGAGTGGCAGTGACTGCACTGCCCGACGCCGTGGCATCCGAAGAATTTTCCATTGCGGCTTCTGCCGCAGAGGTGCGGCGCGCATCTGACTGGCTCGAATCTGTCTGCCGGAAACACTGCGTGCCGCAGGAGAAGGCAGACCGATTGGTGCTTTCGCTCAACGAGGTGTTGGAAAACGCCATCGTCTACGGCGGTACTGCTGTAAAGTCATCCCCGGTCGGTTTGCGCTTCGAGGGCGGTCCCGAACTGGAGGGCGGCAAGGCCGGCGTGACCGTGTCCGACTCCGGCGCGGCGTTCAATCCGCTTACGGTTGCAGAAAAAAAACAGGCCCGGAACCTCGAAGAAGCCACACCGGGAGGACTCGGCCTGGTGATGCTGCACAGGCTTTCAGACTGGCTTGATTACCGTCATGCCGACGGTCGCAACCACCTGAGTTTCGGTGTGCGCTGGGCTGAGATCCCCCACGCCAGCACCCATTTCCGTCGCGGGCCCGATCGTCGGACAGCCAACAGGGCGGTGGGTCAGGAGCGCAGGCGCGCTGCCCGGCGCGATCATGGCATTCGCTGGATTGCGCTGTTTCGCGATGCTGACCCGGCTGAATTGGAACGGGCGCTGGTCGAATGCGAAGTGCTGCTGCTGCCCGCGGGCCAGGCACTGCTGCGTCCGGGCATGCAGAACCAGAATGTCTTCATTTTGCTTTCCGGGAAGCTGAATGCCTACATCGGGGGGGTGGAGAATCCGGATGCGGCCATCGAGATCCTGCCCAGTGAATGCATCGGTGAACTTTCCGCGATCGACGGCAAACCGAGCTCGGCTTTGGTGCTTGCCGTCGAAGACGCCCGCGTACTGAAACTCGACAAGGAGGTGTTCTGGCGGCGCCTGATCAAGCTGCAGGGCGTGGCTGAAAACCTGATGGTCACGC
Organism: Burkholderiales bacterium; assembly: GCA_038144955.1. GTDB lineage: Bacteria > Pseudomonadota > Gammaproteobacteria > Burkholderiales > SG8-41. The sequence continues at coordinate 1,841 of JAYQOT010000088.1, forward strand.
TGACCGAACGCATGCGACGCAGCAACGAGAAGGCAATGGTGCTGCAGCGTGAGCACCTCGAGCTGAAGCACCTGAAAAAGGAGCTGGAACTCGCGCGCCAGCTCCAGGCCAGCATGCTGCCACTCCAGCGCCCCCTGTTTCCCGGGCGCGCCGACATAGAAGTCTGCGGTTTCATGGAACCCGCCTCCAAGATCGGCGGCGACCTGTTTGATGCATTTTTCGTCGACAGTCGTACTTTGTTCATCTGCATCGGCGACGTTTCCGGTCACGGCATTGCGGCGTCCCTGTTCATGGTGCGCGTGATCGGGCTGCTGCGGATGCTGGCGATGGATACGATGCAACCCGACAGCATTCTTGAAACCCTCAACGATCGCCTGTGCATCGGCAATGACACCAACCTTTTCGTCACGCTGTTCTGCGGATTTCTGGACGTGCAGAGCGGCAGTCTGACCTATTCCAACGGTGGACACTGCGCGCCGATAATCCACAAGGGTAGGGAGGTCACCCTGCTGCCGCTGCCCAAGGGAATGCTCGTCGGGGCGGCGAGCGGCCGTCGCTACGCCTGCCTGGAATACGTGCTGCAGCCAGGGGAGACCCTGCTCTGTTACACCGACGGCGTCACCGAAGCCGAGAGCCAGTCAGGAAAACCCTTTTCGGAGGCGGGGTGTGTGGACCTGATGCGCCAGCACGCGGCACGACCGCTGCTCGATTTGCTGGATGCGCTCCATGACGGCGTCGTCAGCCACATCGGGTCCAGGTTGCTCGCGGACGACTGCACGATGCTGGCGGTGCGCCGTCCTTCGTTCTGACCTTTTCAACATTCCAGCCGAGCAACGTACCGGAAACAGGCCATGCACTATTTCTTTTTCTGCCGCGATAATCCCGGCGCCGGCGACCTGCGCAAGCAGACCGAGCAGGCGCACTGGGCATTCATGGACGATTACTCCAAAGGTTTCGTCGCCCGTGGCCCCACGCAGACGGCCGACGGCAGCGCGCAGACCGGCAGCATGCACATCGTTGACCTGCCTGACGCGGCTGCCGTGCAGCGTTTCGCCTACGAGGAGCCGCGGCACAAGGCGGGGCTCTACGGTGAAGTGATCATCAGTCGCTGGCGCAACGAAAGCGGGCGCACGATGTGGGAATACCCGGTTGCGCTCGGCAACGAACAGCGTTTTCTGGTCATCGCCCAGGGTGCGCCTGCTGCGGCGGAGAAGGCTGGAACGCTGTTGCAGGAACGGAAAGAATATTTCATGCAACAGGGTGCAGAGGCGCGCGTCATCGTCACCGGATCGCTGCTTGGCGAGGACGGCAAAACCTGGGCAGGTACGGTGCTGATGATTCAGATGCCTGACCGTGCAGCGTTCGATCTGCTGTGGCGTGATGATCCGCTGGTAAAAGCCGGCGCCTACCGCTCGGTCGAAGTGCATCGCTGGATGTTCGGCGGTCGGCGCTGATCAGCGGATCTATTTTTCCTATATTCTGCAGAGGCTGCAGGGAATACCTTGCGCAGCTATCGATCGTAATATGGCCTTATCGAACCACTGCGTGAATGCAGGACATCGACAGTCTGGCCTTTCTGATCTTTTCCCAGCGCTTCATAATCGTCGCCTTTTTTCCAGATCCATTCCCATGCGACCCCGGGATAGTGATCCTGCAGCCTTTTTCGTACGGGTAGCGGCAGGTCATCGGCCGTCAGGTGGCCTCGACCGCGAGACATTCGCTGTTCAAGCTCCACAACGTCAAATCGTTCACGAAACCGTACCATTTGACAAAGCGCCTCCAGTGCAACAAGGGAGCGTTCCGCTTCCGACAGTTCGGTTTTGCGGGCTGCGAAGTGATTGCGGAGTTCATGGGATCGGGCTTCGAATTCCCCGATCAGAAACAGCACGCAGATGAAATTCTCCATTGACAGAGGGCGGGCGACTGACCATCTGGCGAGAGGCTCTTTGCTGATTGCGGCCACTAATTCCTGGGAGAAACCCGGGGGATTAAGCATCTCGCCCCGTTTTCGGTCGGGTCCGGCGTAGATCACACGCCCCTCTGGGGTGACATAAGCGTATGCCCTCTTGCCGGCTGGATCGCTGCCGCCTATTTCATGACCTTCATCAATGCTCATGGCCCAATCCCAGCTGATGCCGGGATATGCCGCATCTGCTGCCTGCTGAATGGCGGCGGGTAAATCCGATGCCGCAAGTCCTATGCGACCTGAGTGCGTACGTCGCGCCCATTCCTCCTGGTTGAAGCGATCACCACGCGCCATGCAATGCAGGCCTTCAAGGGCCAGACAGGAGAGTCGGCTTCCTCGAAAATTTTCGTAGTTACGCACCAGAAAACCCAGTATCGCTTCCTGGGATTCTTCGAATTCACCGATACATCGCAGCATGCATACCAGATGACTATCGGATGTTTCCTGCAGGAAGACCCAGCGGACGTATTTGTTGAGACGCAGTTCCGATTCGAGTTCCGGGGTAAAAATCGCTGGCACGAATTTTCTCCCGAACTTGTATGTCAGCTGTTGCTTACCCGCCGAAGGTGTAGCGGCTGCCGACGTTGGAGTAGATCACCCGGTCGGGCATTTTCTCGCGCAGCATGTTGATGAAACGCTCACCGGTGCAGTGCATCGGTACGATCACGTCGGGATTGATCGCCTGCAGTTCCTGCAGCGTGTGCTGCAGGTAGTCCGGTTGTGCCACGCCGAGATGGAAGCCGCCCATCACCGCGTGCACCTTGTCGACATTGGCGGCCTTCATCGCGCTGCGCACCGTATTTATGATGCCGGTATGGCCGCAGGATGAAATCACCACCAGTCCCTTGCCCTTGACGATGTAGCAGGTGGCGTGTTCATCGGGATGGGTGTCCTTCACCAGCTTGCCTTCGCGTTCTGCCTCGGTGAAATGATCATCCACCACCAGCGAGCCGCCGGTGACTTCCTCGAACGAATCGCGCTCGATGTAACCCGAAGTGAAGGCGCCTTCCAGCGCCTGCGGCTTCGGGCAGCACACCGGCAGCACCTTCTGCGCCTCGAGCGCGGCGCGGTCAAGCGTGCACCACTGCTGCGGCTCGCCGCCTTCCTTGATCCACTTGGTGCGGAAGATGGTCTCGCCGCCGACATACAGTGCGAGGTCGTCGCGCATTTTTGTGCGGTGGTGCTTCACAAAGCCCTGCAACCCGCCGAAATGGTCGAGGTGGCCGTGGGAGAGGATCAGGCCGTTGATCTTCCCGGGCTCTACGCCGAGCAGTTCGAAATTGCGGTTGATGATCTCCGGCGTGTAGCCGAAGTCGAGGACGTACTGTGCCTTGGCGCCGTCTTTTTCCGACGTGAGGTGCAGCGACAGGCCCCATTCACAGGCGAGCGTCATGTCGGGACGGCCGTAGATGCGTCCGATGTGCTCGATCTTCACATGCTGGTGAGACGTCCGCGGCAGGAAACGCTCGTAGCGCGAATCGACGAGCACGCGCACGGACAGGGCATCGACGACGGGGGCGGTGAAGGGGCTGGCGGATGGCATGATGTTTTTCCTCCGAAGTTGCAGGCGATGCATTGCCGGCAAGAGGTCTTATCCTAACATCCGGCCACCGGATGTCGCCCGGTCAGTTAAAAGCAAACAGGGGATCGGCGTTCTCCGGGGGGGTCGATCGCATCGGCAATTTCCCTCCAGCTGACAGCGTCGTGCTGCCGATTGAATCCGTCATCCGGACGCTGGCGCCGCAGCGTTCGCTGCACGGGCTACCATATCCGCACAGTCATCGGCAGGGCCCACTCTCATGGCGCAGTTCCAACCCGTAGGCATAGTCCGCAGCGATCGCACCGAGATG
>JAYQOT010000089.1:0-5171 GCA_038144955.1 Burkholderiales bacterium
TGGGCGAGCATGCCGTTGGCCAGCGCTGCGTGTTCTGCGGTAGTGACGAATTTGGTGCCGATTACGATGGCTTCTTCTTTTCCGCCCAGTGTCTTGATGTACTGAATCGCCTTGCGGCCGGGCAGCAGGCGGGAACCGGAAACCATCGCGGCGATGGTGTCGAGCACGTGGTGCTTGGTTTTTTCGGCAACGGCTCTGGACAGCGGCTTCTTCGCCGCGCCGGCCATGTAGGTGGCCAGCGTTTTCATTAGCGGCGAGATCGCCGACCCGTCTATTTTTTTCTTTGAGCTGCTCATGGCATCAGGCCTCCGCCGTTGACATGGATGGATTGTCCGGTGATGTAACGTGCATCCGGTCCGCACAGTACGCGCACCATGGCTGCAATTTCTTCGGGCGCACCGCGTCGTCCGGCAGGCGGCAGCGATACGCGGTGATCGGGTCGCGGCGGTGCGCCGGGCAGACCGCGCACGGTCTCGACGGTGCCGGGCACCACGCAGTTGACGGTAATGTTCTTGTCAGCAAGGTCCAGCGCTACCGCCTTGGTCATCGCGGCGAGTCCGCCCTTGGCCGCGACCACGTGGGAGCGGTGCAGTGCGCCGCGGTGTCCGGTCAGTCCGCCGATGTTGACCACAGCACCGCCGCCGGCTTTCACCAGGTGCGGCAGGCAGGCCTGGGTAGCGAGGAAAGCGCCGTCGAGAACGATGGAAATCACCCGCCGCCATTCTTGCAAGGTGATTTTCTCGAACGGGGTTTCCGCGCGGATTGCCGCATTGTTGACCAGCAGGTCGATGCGACCAAACTGCGTCACGGTTTCATCGACCAGGTTCTGCACAGCCCCGGGGTCGGTGACGTCGCCCATGCACAGCGCAGCCTTGCCGCCGGCCTTGCGGATCATGGCCACGGTTTCTTCACCTTCCTTGCGCGAAGTGTTGGCGTTGACCATCACCGTTGCGCCGCCTGCCGCCAGCGACCGCGCGATCGCGCGGCCGATGTTGCGTGCACCACCGGTGATCACCGCAACCTTGCCGGCGAGTTCATCGCCGGGCCGCATGCCTGCTTCAGTCATCAGGATTTCCTTTTAAAACAATCGGTTGTTTCATGCCGCACCATGGCTGGCACTGGCGCTTCATCCTCCGGCGCAACCAGGCGCGATGCAGCCGCCGTGGCGCTCGCCGCGCCTGCGCATTTCGTGTCGGTTTCCGGAGGTGCCCGATTACGACGTTGCAGCGGACGTACGGATCGGTTCACGGCATGCGGGCGGGCCATTCTATCAGCCGTGCCGATGCGTCATGCCGCGATGTCCGTACTGTAAAATACGTCTTTAAGTCCGGGAGAGTACGGCGGTGAAAAAGCCTTTGGTCGGCATAGTCATGGGCAGTCAGAGCGACTGGAACGTGATGCAGCACGCCGTCGAGATGGTCCGCAAATTCGGTGTCACCTGCGAGGCGAAAGTGGTTTCCGCACATCGCACCCCCGACCTGCTTTACCGCTATGCCGAAGAGGCTGACACGCGCGGCCTGCAATGCATCATCGCCGGCGCCGGTGGTTCGGCCCACCTGCCGGGCATGCTCGCCGCAAAAACCATCGTTCCCGTGCTCGGCGTGCCGGTGACTTCGCGTGCTCTGCGCGGCCTCGATTCTCTGCTCTCCATCGTGCAGATGCCCAAGGGCGTGCCGGTAGCGACTTTTGCCGTCGGTGAAGCCGGAGCCGCCAACGCCGGCCTGTTCGCGCTGGCTATGCTGGCGCGCAGCGACGCGAAGCTTGCAAAAAAACTCGCCGCTTTCCGAAAAAAACAGTCCGCGACCGTGCGCGCAATGAAATTGCCCGTAAAGAAATGATTTTTCCGGATGCCATGCTCGGCATGCTCGGCGGCGGGCAGCTCGGACGCATGTTCACGCTCGCTGCGCACAGCATGGGTTATCGTGTGACTGTGCTCGATCCAGATCCGCTGAGTCCGGCAGGTTCGATTGCCGATGTACACATCAAGGCGGCTTACCAGGATCACGAAGCCCTGCAACAGCTTGCCGACACCTGCGTTGCTGTGACCACCGAATTCGAGAACGTGCCGGCGGAGAGCCTGCGCTGGCTGGCCAGCCACTGTACTGTGAGACCGGCGGGCAACGCAGTGGCGGTGGCGCAGGATCGTGTGCGCGAAAAGGACTTTTTTGCCCGGACCTGTGGCCTGGGCGTCGCGCCGTACGCGGTCATCGAGAAAGCCGCCGACTTGGACCAGGCTGGTGCTGCGCTGTTTCCCGGCATCCTCAAGCGCGCGCGCTTCGGCTACGACGGCAAGGGTCAGGCGCGCGTCGCCTCCGTTGCCGAAGCCAAAGCAGCTTACACTGCGATGGGCGGTGAAACCTGCGTACTCGAAAAGCGCGTCGACCTCCAGTGCGAAATTTCCGCAGTTGTTGCCCGTGGCGCCGACGGCCGCGGGCTAGGTTTCCCGGTTTCGGAAAATGAGCACCGCAACGGCATACTCGATGTGACGCTGGTGCCGGCCCGGGTGAAACCCGAACTCGCGCAACAGGCCGAACACTGGGCGCTGACCATCGCCGAAAAACTCGATTACTGCGGCGTGCTCGCGGTGGAGTTTTTCGTCACCAGCAGCGGAGAACTGCTGGTCAACGAAATGGCGCCGCGACCGCACAACAGCGGTCATTACACGATAGATGCCTGCGTGACCTCGCAGTTCGAGCAGCAGGTGCGCGCGCTGTGCGGCCTGCCGTTGGGGGAGACGCACCTGCTTCGTCCGGTAGTGATGGTCAATCTGCTGGGCGAGGCCTGGCAGCACGGAGAGCCGGCATGGGGCCGGGTGTTCGCGCAGCCCGCGGCGAAACTGCATCTCTACGGCAAGCATGAAGCACGCGCCGGCCGCAAGATGGGGCATTTCACCGTGCTCGACGATAATATCGACAACGCACTGAAAAACGCCCGCGCACTGCGCGCCGCGTTTTATCCCGACTGGAACTGAATCGACAATGAGCGACGCCCCGCTGTACCAGACCAGCCTCAAAAGCCTGCCTTTCCTGCATCGCGGCAAGGTGCGCGACATCTATGCGGTCGGTGACGACAAGCTGCTGGTGGTGCAAAGCGATCGCCTTTCTGCCTTCGACGTCATTCTCGATGATCCGATTCCGGGCAAGGGCCGGGTGCTGACAGAACTGTCCCAGTTCTGGTTTGACCGGTTGAAGCATGTCGTGCCCAACCATCTGACCGGCATCGATCCCGCGACCGTGGTGGCGCCGGCAGAGCGCGACCAGATCGCCGGACGAGCGATGGTGGTGAAAAAATACAAACCGCTGCTGGTGGAGGCGGTGGTGCGCGGGTATTTGATCGGCTCGGGCTGGAACGATTACCGGAATAGCGGGGCGATCTGCGGCATCAAGCTTCCCGCGGGCCTCAAACAGGCGGAAAAACTTGCTGAACCGATTTTCACGCCGGCCTCAAAAGCGCCCGCCGGCCACCATGACGAGAACATCAGCTATGACGACGTCGTCGCCACCATCGGCGCGGCTCACACCGCCAGGGTCAAGGAGATTTCGATTGCGCTCTACAAGGAAGCTGCTGCGTTTGCGGTGACGCGCGGCATCATCATCGCGGATACCAAGTTCGAATTCGGCACTGACGCCGCCGGTAACGTGGTGCTGATCGATGAAATCCTGACGCCGGATTCATCGCGCTTCTGGCCTGCTTCCGAATACCGTACCGGCATCAGCCCGCCGAGTTTCGACAAGCAGTTCGTGCGCGACTGGCTGGAAACCCAGCCGTGGAACAAGAAGGCGCCTGCGCCGCGGCTGCCTGCCGACGTGCTGGCAAAAACTTCTGCCAAGTATCGCGAGGCGCAACGGATGCTGACGGGCAACTGACATGGCCAAGCTGTTCACCGAACTGGAAAAAGATGCACTGTCTGCAGCAGCGGCAACAACCGGCATCCTGCCCGACCGCGACATCGCTAGGCTGATTGACGGCGGCCGCATCAGCGCCGCGAGCGGCGTTGACGAATCGCAGCTCCAGCCGGCCAGCCTCGACCTGCGTCTCGGCGCGACAGCATGGCGCGTGCGCGCGAGTTTTCTGCCTGGCAAAGGATCGACGGTGCAGGCCAAGATCGATCGCCTGCAGATGCACAGGATTGATCTGTCCAAACCCACCGTTCTGGAAAAGGGCTGTGTCTACATCGCTGAGCTGATGGAAGAGCTGAAGTTGCCCGCCGACATCGCCGGCTACGCCAATCCCAAAAGTTCCACCGGGCGGCTCGACATCTTTACCCGGCTGATCACCGACGCCGGCGCCGAATTCGAAGGTGTGGCCGCCGGCTACAAGGGCAAGCTCTACGTCGAGATCATGCCGCACACTTTCAGTGTGCTGGCGCAGCAGGGGACGCGGCTCAACCAGATCCGCTTCGTCCGCGGCAATCCGCCGCCCTCCGACACCAAGCTCACTGAACTCGACCAGACGATGAAGCTGGTCTATTCCGACAGCGATGTGCCGCTGCCGGCGATGATCAAGAACGGTCTGTGGATTTCGGTGGACCTCGAAGGCGATGCCAGCAACGGCATCATCGGATATCGCGCCAAACACCACGCGCCACTGATCGATTTATCGAAAATCAATCACTACGATCCGCTCGATTTCTGGGAGCCGATTGCGCGCACCGCCGACCGCAGCCTGGTGCTCAATCCGGACGACTTCTACATTTTGGTGTCGCGGGAACGCGTGCGCATTCCGAACAGCCACGCCGCGTCGATGGTGCCCTACGATCCGTCAGTCGGTGAATTCCGCATCCACTACGCTGGTTTCTTCGATCCCGGCTTCGGCTATGGCGCGAGCAATCTCACCGGCGCGCGCGCCGTGCTCGAGGTTCGATCCCACGATGTGCCCTTCATGATCGAACACGGGCAGGACGTCGGCCGCCTGATCTACGAACGCCTGCTTGGCGAACCGGAAAAAATCTATGGCGTGAACATCGGTTCGAACTACCAGTCGCAGGGGTTGAAGCTGAGCAAGCAATTCAAACCTTTGGCAATGCCTGCTTAAGCTGCTGTGCGTCCGGCGCGCGGCGTCGCGTGCTCGCGGAATTACTCTCCTAACTATCAGGGGGCTTAGGAAGCAAACGCAACTATAGAGGCCTTGCTCTGAGTAACTTTAACAAAGCCCGATAGAGGTTGTCATGG
>JAYQOT010000090.1:0-4984 GCA_038144955.1 Burkholderiales bacterium
GGCGTGCACGACACCACCTGCCCGGCCAGCGCCGCAGCATAGGCAGTCATGCCGATGGTCACCGTGCCGTCGGCCTCCTTGCGCGCCCACACGTTGCTCTCGATGTTGTAGTACAGGTCGTCGGGGATGTTGCAGCCTTTGACTGATGCCATTTTCGTTGCTCCTCTCTGTTGCCGTTTCTAGAAAAACAAAGCCTTGTCCGAACTCAGGATCAGGTCCGCCAGTTCGCCGCCGCTCGACAGTTCATCGACTTCAGCGATCACTTCGTCGACCTCGATTTCATATCCGGGCATCGCCGGGCGGCACATGTAGAACTTCGCACCGGCAGCCTTGGCGTCGCGCATGAATTCGATGATTGTCTTGCCGCCATCCATCGCCGTCAATTGCTCGGGCACGCCCTTCTGGCACAGCCGGACGCCTTCCATGGTGAAGAATACCTTCACCTCGGCATCCATCGACGCCATGATCGCCGCCATGTAAAACGGCGTCGCGCAGCGATGGCGCTGCGAGGGACCGCTGGTCATCACGATGACCACGGTTTTTTCTTCATTATCAAGATAATGGCGTTCGTCGCTCATGCCGTCAGCCGTTTGCAGGTAATGCCGTCCTTGCGGCAGCGCGCCTGGTAACCCGCCCACGCCGTATCCCCGGTGACCAGCACATTGAGCGCCTGTTCCACGGACTGCGCGGGCTTCACACGCGCGATCCACGATTCATAGGGCTGGCGGTTGAGCAGAGATGGTTCCTCAAGCACCGCGGTATTGGCGCCGGCGATCGTGCAATCAAACAGGTTGGGTACCGGACCCGCCCACTTGCCGCTCTCGATGGTCGCCACCGGCTTGCCGGCCGGGCGCAGTGTGCCGGGACGGCGCACGCGCACGTGCAGGATCTTGCCGGCAATGCTCTGCGAAATGTCGGTCATGCCCACGGCCAGTTCGCCCCCTTCCTCCACCCGCACCCAGATCTGGTACTCGGCGTCGTAATACAGCTCGTGACGGAACTCGCAGCCATTGCATTCCATGCCGCAAGTTTAACCGCAGCGCACCAGATCAGATGATCTGTTTCTGCTGCAGCAGATCCAGCGAATCCGAAACGTTCTCGTGAATCGCCAGCTTGCGCGGCGACAGCCCCAGTGCAAGTCCCAGCAGCTGCGTGAAGTAGACGATCTTCACCTTGGTCTTGATGCCGAACTGGGTTTCGGCACGCACCTGGTGCATCTCCAGTCCGGAGTGGCAGGTCGGGCATTCAGTAGCAATCACCTCGGCGCCGGATTCCTCGGCGGCCTGCAGCAGGTTAAGCACCAGCTGTGTCGAGGTATCGGAATCGGACAGCGTGTGCGCACCACCACAACATGCTGTTTTTAAAGGGAAATTCACGTTTTCTGCACCGGCAGCCTGGAGCAGGTCATCCATGAAATGCGGCTTGTTGGTCGACTCCGAACCGGGCCCCTGGTCTTTCTCTGGGAAAATCTGCCGCGGCCGGGTGTACATGCAGCCGTAGTAGTTGGCGATCTTCAGGCCGTTGAGGTTCTTGCGGATGCGCGCCTTGATGCCTTCCGGACCGAGCTCTTCCATCAGCCATTCGAGCAGGTGCAGCGTGCGCACGTCGCCGTTGTAGACCGGATCGTCGGCTTTCTTCGCCAGGTCCTGCACGGTCTGCATCGCCTCGCTCGAGGTCGCACACTCGTACTCGGCCTTCTTCAGGTTGTGATAGCAGCCGTTGCACGGCGCCATCACCGTGTTGAGGCCCATCTTCTCCGCGGCAATCGCCATGTTGCGCGCCGACATGTAGGTCTGCAGCATGGGATGGACGTTTTTCACTTCCATCGCGCCGCAGCAGTTCCAGTCCTGCAGCGTCTCCATCTCGAGATCGAGCGCATCGACCAGCGCCCGCGTCGAACGGTCATAGGGGCCGCCCGAACCTTCGAGCGCGCATCCAGGGTAATAAGCGACTTTCGACATGATCAGTGCGTCCCCGCTCCGTGTGTTCCAGCCTTGGCTTTCTGTTCCTCGACATACTGGCGCAGCACCTCGCCGGTGCGACCCCACGATCTGGTGCGCGGCTTGAACACCATCGCCAGCGCCATCTGCAGCGGCCCCGCAATCGGCATGCGCGCTATAAAGGCGCCGATGCGCCCTTCGCGCAGCAGCGGCCACTTGTTCATGCGCGCCACCATGATGCCCAGCCAGCCGGTCTTGATCATCTCCACGATGTCCTGCCCGGTCTTCTTGAAGAAGTTCTGGATGACCTCGGTGTCCTCGATGCGACCGCGCTCCAGGCACTGGCGGGTGAACTCCTCGTCGAACAGCGTGGAGCTCGATTTGCGCACATGGCCTTCGTCCTCCATCCAGTGCTGCAGCGCCTTCATCACGCTTTCCGGCTTGACGTCCTTGGGGCAGATGTTGGTGCACTTGTTGCACGATACGCACTGCCAGATGATGTCCTTGTCCTTGAGGATCTCGTCCTTCAGGCCGAGGTTGGTCAGGTAAATCCAGTAGCGGGGATTGAAATCGGCATTGATCGCATACATCGTGCAGGAATTGGTGCACGAGCCGCACTGCCAGCAGCGATGGACATTCTCACCGCCGGGATACGACTGTATGGTCTTGTAGAAGTCAGGGTCGTAATCGCTGACGTAGCGCGGCTTCATCATCGTGTTCCAGTGTCCGGACACGTCGACGCCGTCAACCACCAGCTTGTCTTTGGTCATCAGATCGCCGGCAGCGATCAGGGATTTTTCATGTATGGCCATCAGTGCACTGTCTTTTCAGTCATGGATTGGGCAGTACCCGGTTTCTTGACGCGGTCATGGCGCATGCCGGGCTCAGCGTCGATGCCGAGCAGGCGTTTCAATTGCTCCTGCGGCGGGACCCCACGGCCGAAATCGGCACCGAGGCTGCCTTCGGTCATCGAGCGGAAATAGGCAAGATAGGCCTGGGCCTGGACCAGGTCGATCCACAAAGCCTCATCGCGGTAGATTCCCTGTTCCGCAAGCTGCCCCGCAAGCCAGCGGCGGGCGCCCTCGAAAATTTCCGGATCATTGCTGAATGGCACCTCGCGCATCGCTTCGCCGCCGCGGATGAACTCGCGCAGCGCACCACTCTGTGTGCCCTGGTCCCAGACCCAGCGCGTCATCAGCGGATAGCGCTCGCAATCCGTGAAATGGAGTATCTCAGCGGCAAAATCCCAGGCGGCACGGCGCAGTTTCGCGGCAGCCTTCAAGCTCACGCGGTCGTTGCCGGCAGCACCGGGCATCGCATCGACGAATTGCTGCAACCGTTCGCCGGGCGGGTTCTTGCCCTGTCGCAGATCACGGATCAGTGTGGCCAGGAAATCCCCGCCCAGGGTTTCCAGAGCGGGATACAGTTTACGGCGCGCGGTAAACACCAGTGCCAGCAACCGGGTAATCTCCTCCAGCCCGACAGTCTTGGCAGAGGCAAACACATCCCGTTTGGCGGCCAAAGCAGAGATGTACCCGTCAATGCCGCCATCCTGCTCCGCACCTGCCAGCAGTGCATCGAAATGACGGCGGAACAGTCCGGGATCCAGCGCAACTGGTAAATCCGCCGGCGCAATGCTGTCCGCAGGCACGACGGCAACCGATGCCGGAGCGGGTTTGCGTAGCCAGAACATGAAACCGGCCTACGCCGCCTTCTGTCCCGGGGAGGACAACTCGCCGATGGCGCGCACCGCCATGCCCAAACCGTGCGCAATGCAGCTGTCGATGTCTTCCGGCGCCAGTGCTGAGCCGCCGGCATAAATGCCGCGGCGGGCGGTGGAAAAAGTGGCGGTGTAATGTTCGCCGCGCTTGAGGAAACCATGGTGTTCGAGCTCGACGCCAAATACCTTGGCGATTTCCGGGTTGTCGAGATTGGGATCCATGCCGATCGCGTGCACCACCATGTCAAACGGAATCACGATCGGACGCTTGACCAGCGTGTCCTCGCCCTTGACCAGCAACTTGCCGTCGGGTGCACGGGTCACTTCGGCGATGCGCGCCTTGACGAACTTGGTGTGGAACTCTTCCTGCGAGCGCCAGTAGAACTTGTCCTCGTAGAGGCCGAAGGTGCGGATGTCCATGTAATAGATGTAGACGTCGGTCTTCGGCGAAAGCTCCTTGATTTCCATCGCCAGGTTGGTCGAGACGGTGCAGCAGATCTTCGAGCACCACTCGCGTCCGATCTGGCGGTCACGCGAACCCACGCAGAGCAGGATGCAGACCCGCTCCGGGGTCCGGCCATCCGAAGGGCACGCAATCTTGCCCGCGGCCACCATCTGTTCGACCTGGGTCGTCGTCACCACGTCCTCGTAGGTGCCGAAGCCCCACTCGGGCTTGTTGATCGAATCAAAATGGGTGAAACCGGTGCCGAGGATAACCGCACCGGCCTGCACGCTCTGGCCGTTGCACAGCGTCGCGGTGAAATTGCCGAAATCACCGTCGAGCTTGGCGACCTTGGCGCCTTTGTGGATGGTGACGCGGCTGTCGTCTTCGACGCGCTTGATCATGCGCCCGATGGCGTCCTTCGCCCACTCGCCGGAAGGCACCAGCTTGGCGTAACCCGAAAGTATCGGCGCGCCGCCAAGCTTGTTTTCCTTTTCCACCAGCACCACACGCTTGCCGGCAGAAGCCACCGCTGCCGCGGCCGAAAGGCCGGTCGGACCAGCGCCTACTATCAATACGGTATCGTTCATTGCCTTACCTGCTGATCGCCAATTCAGGGTTGTAGAGATATTCGATTTTTCCGGCCTCGACTTCCTTCAGGTAGGCCTCGAAATTGCGCTTGGATTCGTCCCAGGAAATACCCATTTTCTCGACCACCTCCTCGCACGGGCTGGCGTGCCACTGCAGTTGCACGATCTTGAACGGATCGGCGCCGCAGGCCAGCGCAGCGAACTGGATGTCGGCCATGATCGGCACCGAGTAGTTTTTCTCGTGTGCCTTGCCGATCCACTGGTTCTTGTCCATGGTGGTGATGCAGCCGGT
>JAYQOT010000091.1:0-4868 GCA_038144955.1 Burkholderiales bacterium
GACCTGGACAGGGCAACGTTTTCCAACATCGAGCAGCAGAGCCTGGAGTTCGTCATGCACACCATGACGCCCTGGGCCGAGCGCTGGGAAGCGGCTATCGAGGCGGACTTGATGCTGGATGGCGATGAACTGGAAGTCGAGTTCGACTTTGCCAACCTCATGCGAGGGGATGCGGCCAGTCGCTCGGCGTATTACCAAAGCGGTATCCAAAACGGCTGGCTCACCCGCAATGAGGCGCGGGTGAGCTTCGACCTAAACGACAACGTGGCCGCGCCGTTTCTCAATCTAACGCGGCCGCGGGTAGCTATCCTGCGCGAGCAGGGTGTGAATTCGCATGTGGAGACGGCCTATGCCTTTACCCAGGCCGGCTTCGAGGCCTACGACGTGCACATGACCGACCTGCAGACCGGCCGCGCGAAACTGGCCGACTTCAAGGGCGTGGTCGCCTGCGGCGGCTTCAGCTACGGCGACACGCTGGGTGCCGGCATCGGCTGGGCGCGCAGCATCACCTTCAACCCCGGGCTGTCGGCGCAGTTCCAGGGTTTCTTTGCGCGCACCGACACCTTCGCTCTGGGTGTCTGCAACGGCTGCCAGATGTTCGCCGAGCTGGCCGACATCATTCCCGGCGCCGAGGCCTGGCCGCGTTTCACCACCAACCAGAGCGAGCGCTTCGAGGCGCGGCTTTCGATGGTGGAGGTGCTCGAATCGCCCAGCCTGTTCCTGCAGGGCATGGCCGGCAGCCGCCTGCCGATCGCCGTCGCCCATGGCGAGGGTTATGCCAACTTCCATCATCGGGGCGACGCGACCAAGGCCATCGCCGCGATGCGCTTCACCGACAACACCGGCGCAGCCACCGAGGCCTACCCATTCAACCCCAACGGCAGTCCGGGCGGCCTGACCGCCGTGACCACGGCCGACGGCCGCTTCACGGCCATGATGCCGCACCCCGAGCGCGTGTTTCGCAACATCCAGATGAGCTGGACCGACCAGGACCCGACCGCCCCGAGCGCCTGGACGCAGATGTGGCGCAATGCTCGCCAATGGGTCGGCTGAGCAAAATCTCCCGGGGCTCCGACGCATGACCATCGAAATTCCCAAAGACGCGCGTGCCGTGGCGATCGCCTCGTTCAAGAGAGGCGGGGGCGCCTGAGGCAGGGTGGTCACGGAGCATGCCATCAAGCACTTTGAGGTTGCCCCTGAAAAGTGGAGTTCTTAGCCCTTGTTGAAAATGTCGACAAGGAGTCAAGGAATGACAGCAGCAAAGCAGGTGCGTGCGCAGTACACGCAGGAATTCAAACTGGAGGCGGTTCGCCAAGTGAAGGCAGGACAGGCCATTGCGGTTGTGGCCAAGGTTCTGGGTATCCCCAAGGCCAGCCTGAGCAACTGGGTGAGGCTGGCCGCCAAGGGCAAGCTCGACGGTGGGGACGTCACTGGCAAGGCTGTGAAGGTCACCCCCGAGCAGATGGAGATAGCTCGTCTGCGCGCCGAGGTGGCACGTCTTCGTATGGAGCGTGACATCGCAAAAAAAGCCGCGGCGTACTTCGCGCAGGACACGCTGCGAGGTACGCCTGGATACACCAAATGAGACGGCAGTACCCGGTGAGCGTGTCATGCGAGGTGCTGGAGGTCGGTGCCAGCGGTTACTTCAACTGGCTGCACCGGCGTGAGTCTGGCCAAGGTGGGCCGGCACACCGTCTCAGCGACGAAGCCCTGCTGGCACACATCCGTGCCATCCATGCCGAGGTCAAGGGGGAATATGGCTGGCCGCGGATGCACAAAGAATTGTTGGCCCGTGGAATCCGGGTGGGCAAAGACCGGGTGCGAAAGCTCATGCAGCAGCACGGAATTCGTGCCAAGACCAAACGCAAGTTTGTGGTGACGACCGACAGCAAGCACAGCCTGCCGGTGGCGCCCGACCTGGTGCAGCGGCGATTCAATCCGCAGGAGCCCAATCAACTCTGGTGTGGTGACATCACCTACATCCAGACCGGCGAGGGCTGGCTGTACCTGGCTGCGGTCATTGACCTGTTCAGCCGTCAGGTGGTGGGCTGGAGCCTGCAGCCGCATATGCAGACGGGCCTGGTCAAGGACGCACTGGCCATGGCGAAGTGGCGCCGACGCCCGCCACTTGGTTTGATATTCCACAGCGACAGGGGCAGCCAGTATTGCAGTCATGAGTTCCAGCAGGCCTTGAAGGACTGGGGCATGCGCTCATCGATGAGCAGGAAGGGCAACTGCTGGGACAACGCGCCGACCGAGAGTTTCTGGGGCCGGCTGAAAACGGCCAGTGTGCACGGGCACAAATTCGCGACCCGAGAGCAGGCCAGGCAGGCGGTGATGGACTGGATGGCCTTCTACAATCACCGCAGGCTGCATTCATCGCTGGGCTACCTCAGCCCGATGCAGTACGAAAAACGCTGGTACGAGGCACAGCGCAAAAAGGCCGCGTGAACCGTGGGTTATGAACTCCACAAAACAGGGGCAAGGTCACTTGTTACCAGAGCCAGTGGCCCGAAATGTTGCTTAGAACGGTTTGATTTTTTGAGGGATCGAAACATGTGTGGAATCGTGGGTGTGGTCAGCAAAACGCCAGTCAACCAACTGATTTACGACGCCTTGCTGCTGCTGCAGCATCGCGGCCAGGATGCGGCCGGCATCGTCACCCAGCAGGGACGCAAGTTCTTCATGCACAAGGCCAAGGGCATGGTGCGTGACGTGTTTCGAACCCGCAACATGCGTACGCTGCCCGGCATCTGCGGACTGGGTCAGGTGCGCTATCCCACGGCGGGAAACGCCTATAGCGAAGAAGAGGCGCAGCCCTTCTACGTGAACGCGCCCTTCGGCCTGGTGCTGGTGCACAACGGCAACTTGACCAATGCGAAGGCGCTGAAGCAAGAACTGTTTCAAACTGACCACCGCCACATCAACACAGAGAGCGACTCGGAAGTGCTGCTCAACGTGCTGGCGCACGAACTGGAGAAGGTCACGCGCGGCATCACCTTGAAGCCGGCCGACGTGTTTGCCGCTGTGCGCGGCGTGCATCAGCGCGTCAAGGGTTCATACGCAGTGGTAGCGATGATCGCAGGCCACGGCCTGCTGGCCTTTCGCGATCCGTTCGGCATCCGCCCGCTGTGTGTGGGCCACAACGACCAGGGCAGTGTGATGGTCGCCAGCGAATCGGTGGCACTCGAAGGCAACGGGTTCGAGCTCGACCGCGACGTGCTGCCCGGTGAAGCGGTGTTTGTCGAAATGGAAGGCAAGGTGCACTTTCAGCAGTGCGCCGATAAGGTCAGCCACAACCCCTGCATTTTTGAGTTCGTCTATCTGGCCCGACCCGACTCGGTGCTGGACGGCATCTCGGTCTATCAGGCCAGGCTGAACATGGGTGTGACTCTGGCCAAGCGTGTGGTCTCCACCGTGCGGCCGAGTGACATCGACGTGGTCATTCCGATTCCAGAGACATCTCGCCCGAGCGCCATGGAGCTGGCCCAGTTGCTAGGACTGCCGTACCGCGAAGGCTTTGTGAAGAACCGATACGTCGGCCGCACTTTCATCATGCCGGGGCAGGGCGTTCGAAAAAAATCGGTGCGCCAGAAGCTCAACGTGATCGGCAGCGAGTTCAAGGGCCGCAACGTGCTGCTGGTGGACGACTCCATCGTGCGCGGAACCACCAGCCGGGAGATCGTGCAGATGGCGCGCGACGCCGGCGCCCGAAAGGTGTACCTGGCCAGTGCTGCGCCTCCAGTGCGATATCCGAACGTTTACGGAATCGACATGCCAACAACCGACGAATTGGTGGCGCACAACCGCACGGTGGAAGAGGTCCGCGAGAGCATCGGCTGCGATGCATTGATCTACCAGGACCTGGATGCGATGACGCAGGCCATCGGTTCGCTCAACCCCAAGCTCACCGGTTTTGACGCATCGCCTTTCGATGGCGTGTACGTAACCGGTGACATCACGCTGGAAGACATTGCGCGCTTGAATGCCGGGCGTGACGTGCACGAAGAGGGCGACGGCGACACCTCGCGTCTGGCGCTGCCCAACGCGTAGCTTGCCTGAGTGCTCCGGTTGATGATTTCGCGGAAAACCGACATGACCGCGAAACGGCGGCCGGGCGAGAGACTGGGGAGCAAAGGTAGTACGGCGAGAGCTCCGAGGCTCACTGCGACATAAGCGGTTACATGTAATTCAAGGGCGAGGTCGCCGCGCGCCGTTTTTGCCAGTGAAGAAGAAGGCTTCTCCTGCGGTCACTCGCGACCCGCCTTGACCTAGCTTCGAATCTTGCCTGGCTGCACCCGAGGGTGCGGAGGCCATAGAGCGCACCATGCTTGCTCTGGAGCATCCTGTTCCTTGTGAGGACGGCCGCGGCGGCCTGGGGCACCTCTCGCTCTGCGTGCCCCCAGATTAAGCCGTCCTTGCGGAAGACACGGTCCGTATCGAACGTGTAGTGCCGCCCGAGCTCAGGCTAAGGTGCCTCAGTTGCCTGTCCGTCAGTTCTTCGCTCCACCAGCTGGATCCTCGGAGGCTCATAACCCGGCGCGATTGTTGCGTTGGAGGATCCGTAGAGAGACAAAGGATCTTGAAGCCAAAGCGCGTACTCAAGACCTTGGAGGTGATGATCCGGGGAGCAGTCCACGTTCCATCGTCTGAGCATGTAGCCCGCGTTGGCTGAGCGGACTTTGACCGTAAAGACGCCGTCTTGCATCGGATAGTCCATTTGGACTATCTCTGGACGAGGGTGGTTTGGATGAGGCACTAGCTTCAACTCAATGATGCGGCTCCACTGGTCGGCACGTATCGTTTTTCCTAACAGCGCACCCGTCCTTGATGGACGGCTCCGAAGATACATCTCAAACAGTCCACAA
>JAYQOT010000092.1:0-4685 GCA_038144955.1 Burkholderiales bacterium
GCAAACACGTCGGTGGCGCCGCCGGCGCTGATCGGCACGACGATGCGCACGGTGCGGCTCGGATAATTCTGCGCTCCGGCAACTGTCGACAGCAGGCCTGCCGCAGCCAGCATTACGCAGAGGATTACAACGCGGCTCATGGTGCTCCATTCTAAACGTGCGACCCGGAAGGTCACGCTACAATTGCCGCTCCAACACTGCCGTCACTTCCATGAATACCCACAGACTGTTTGACGACGAAATGCACGACGCGATGCAGCAACTGTGCGACGAAACCGCAGAAGCCATGCAACTGGCCAAGGTCAGTCCTGACCTCGACGACCTGGCGGCGACATTCGCGGTGGCCCTGCTCAAAATCGGCATAGCTGCCGGACTGGTCGAACAGCGACACCCGGGATTTGCCAGGGACATGGAAGAAAAACGCCAGCGCGTGATCGCCGCACTGACACGAAAACACTGAGACTGATCGACCGCCAGCCTCATCCTTCGGGAAGCGGAATGGCTGGATCATGAAAACTCAGTCGAGCAGATCCATGTCGAGCCGGATGAAATCCCCCCGGTAAGCCAGTTCGGCAACATAAATCACAGTTCCGTCCGGTGCGCAAAACACGCGCCGCAGCTCTGCCACAGGCGCTGTCACCGAAATGTTCAAAGCCTGCGCAGTTTCAGCGCCAGCAGTCGAGATCGTCAGGGTCTGGCGTGCACTGGCAACCTTGACGGACTTGAGGTCCATCAACACCGGAATGATCAGTTCCTTGCGGAATCTTCCCGGTGCAAGCTTGAAGATGCGTTCGTCGAGATAAGCGGATATCACCGAATTGAGCTGATGTTCCCCAGCGTGTATCCGGCGCAGGAAGCGGTAATTCGGTGCCGGCTCCCCTTCGCCGGGATCGATCCGCGGCATGCCGCGGCCTTCATTGAGAGGAATCACCCGCGGCGCCAATTTGCGATAAAGGTCGGCGAGCCTGCTCAACGAAGTCGCGACCTGCATGCGCGGATGCACCGGGGGTTTGCCGCGCACAAACGTTCCCCGACCCTGTTCCGGAACCAGCAGCCCTTCATTCCTGAGAATCTGGATCGCCTGGCGCACCGTAATCGAACCAACCGCGAACTCCTGCGAAAGCGCTGGCATGGGCGGGATGCGCGAGCCGACCGGCCACACCCCTTTGACAATACGTTCACGCATCACGTCGGCAACCTGCGTATAAAGCGGGCTCGAACTGTGGTCAAAAAATCGCGCCATCTCTGCTCCTGTTACACGACGCAGGCTCTCCCTGCGATGAATTGACAAGTCTGTCTAACTATAGAATGATGAGCACACAGCCTCCCGCGCCCCTGCGGAGGCGCTTTCATCTGGAGGAGGCCCGATGCAAGCCCTTACCCGTTTTGTCCGCCTGATCCTGCTTTGCCTCACCCTGCCCTGCACCGCCTTTGCACAGTCATATCCTGCCAAGGTCATCCACCTCATTGTTCCATACCCCTCGGGAGGGGTAGTAGACATCACCGGTCGCCTGCTCGCAGATCAGTTGAGCAAGGAATTCGGCCAGAGAGTCATCGTGGAGAACAAGGCAGGCGCCAGTGGAACTATCGGCGCCGCAGGCGTCGCCCGCTCGGCGCCGGACGGCTACACCGTTCTTCTGAGCGGCGCGGCAACCCATGCCTTCGCACCATCCCTGTTCAAGCAGCTGCAATACGATCCGGTCAAGGACTTTACGCCGATCACACAGCTCACGGAAGGACCGCTGGCACTTTGCGTCAATGCCACATCGCCGGTAAAAGACCTGGCAGGCATGATCGACATGTTGAAGGCAAAGGGAAACTCGATCAATTACGCATCCAACGGCAGCGGAACCTATCCGCACCTTTCAGTCGAACTGCTCAAACAGGTCGTCCGCGTCCAGCCGGTCCACGTGCCCTACAAGGGCGGCGGACAGGCAATCACCGCATTGCTTGGAAATGAAGTGCAGTTCTCCCAGAACCATATTCCGATCGTCCTGCCGCATGTGAAATCGGGCAGGCTGCGCGTTTTGGCCACCACGGGCACGGCACGCTCAGGCACCTATCCGGATGTACCGACTCTGAAAGAGGCCGGTTACGAAGTGGTGGCGTCGGCCTGGTTCGGCCTGTTTGCTCCGGCGGGTACACCGCGCGCAATCGTCGATCGCCTGGCCCAGGCCACGGCTGCCGCCGCAAAAACGCCGAACCTGCGCGAGAAACTCTCCGAGCAGGGAGACGAGATTCTCGTCGAAGGTCCGGAAAAGTTCCTCGCCTACCAGTTGTCCGAACTGCAGAAATGGAAGCAAGTCATCGGGCAGGCCAATCTGACATTGCAATAAACGTGCACACAACATGAACCGTCCCAACATCATCCTGATCATGACAGACCAGCAGCGTGCCGACACCATCGGCGCGCTCGACGCCCCGTGGATGCAAACACCGAATCTCGACCGGCTTGCGACCGAGGGAGCCGCATTCACCGAGTGCTTCGTCAACTCACCGGTCTGCGTCGGGGCGCGCGCCAGCCTGTTCACGGGAAAGTATCCCCACGGCTGCCAGGTCTTCAGCAATTTCCAGCCCTGGGAACCAACGTGGGTGAAATCCCTGGCCGATCACGGCTACCACTGCGTGAACATCGGCAAGATGCACATCAATCCCTACGATGCGCCCGGCGGCTTCCACCAGCGCCTGATGATGGAAAACAAGGATCGGCCGATGTTCCTAGAAGAAAGGGACCGCGCGATCTACGATGAATGGGACAAGGCGCTGCATGCGCGGAAACTGATCAAACCCTCCCGCTACAACCGCCACGCCGCCGATCCGGAGGGCTACAAGAAAGCCCTGGGCGCCTTTGTCTGGGACCTGGATCCCGACATGCACCCTGACAATTTCATCGGCGACACTGTCGACTGGTGGATCCGTGACCGCAAGAATGATGATCCGCTGTTCCTGCAGATCGGTTTTCCCGGACCGCATCCGCCCTACGACCCCCTGCCGGAAATGCTCGAACGCTACGCCAATACCGACATTCCTCTACCGGCTGTCAGCGAGGCTGAACTCCGCGCGCAGCCGCGTGCGCAGCATGTCCTCCGCGACAACATGATCACGTTCAACTTCGACTCGATTGCCTGGCGCCGTGACGCCACTCCGGAGGACTTTCTCCGGTTGCGGCGGCACTATGCCGCTAACGTGACCATGATCGACCATCAGGTCGGCCGGATACTGGAAGCACTGGATGCGCGCGGCTACCTCGACAACGCGCTGGTCATCTTTACCTCCGACCACGCTGATGCGCTCGGCGATCACGGTCACATCCAGAAATGGACCATGTACGACACGGTGGTACGGGTGCCGCTCCTCGTCTGGTCGAAGAATCTCCCGGTCGCCGCCGGTCGGCGCGAAGACCTGGTACAGCTGTTCGACGTTGCACCGACCATTCTTGAAGCAGCAGGCCTGCCGGTGCCGCAGGATTTCGAGGCGAAATCGCTGTGGGGTGCATTGGAGAATCGTCAAGGATATTCCCCGCGCGAGGCCGTGTACTCCGAACTGGCCCGCGACCACATCCAGACGGGCAGTGAATTCATCGTCATGCGGCGCGACCACAAGTGGAAAATCGTCGTGTATCTCGATGACACCTACGGCGAACTCTACGACCTAACCAAAGATCCCGGCGAGGTGCGCAATCTCTGGGACGACCCAGCACACCGGGAAATGCGCGCCGAACTCGCGAAAGGCTGTCTGGCCTGGGTGGCCAAGGGAATGCTGCAGGCCAATCGGCGGCCGAGCCGCAAGCCGCAGCAACCGATGAAAATCTGAGTCTCCCCTCCGGCATGGCTGTGAACAGCGACCGTCGATCGCAACACCGCCTCAACCGGTAAAAATATAAATTAAAACAGGGAGTTATCTTTTGTCCTCAGGCGTGGGACGGCGCGCAGCCTCCATCACATTGAGGAAACTGTGATCACAGAATCCGGGTTCGGCGCGAGCCTGCAGCTCTTCGAACACGGCATCGGGATCACTCAGCACGCGACTGTCGAAATGCCGGGCATTGACCGCGCCGTAATTGATGCAGACATCCGTATTCGGGTCGCGTTCGAGACAGGCATAAACGGTGGTTACCACGTACATACTGGAATTGCGCTCGATGAAATGCAGATATTTGCGGCCGCGCACGAGCTGGGCATCGGCGGCCCCCCGCGCGACGGGTATCTATGGAGAGGATTTCTCCGCCGCGCTGGCGCTGGTAATGTGTCAGCGAATCGGAACGGCCTTCGACCAGTAACAGGTCACCCGTCTTCGGATCTACATCGTATTGCCGGTAGAAAGCGCAGTGGATGAAGGGACTGCGTGCCAGCACATCGAACTGGGAGACACCGGCCTGCTGCGCGTGCAGCGGCAGACCCAGGCCGAACGCGAGCAATCCGGTCACCAGGAGCGGAAGCGGCTTGAGGGAAGCGAGGCCCATTTGCGGCCCAGTGTGCGCCTCCGTGTCCCGGCTGTCCATTGCCTTGACAGTACCGGCGAGGAAACATAGCCTCGGCCCATTCTTGCGGAGCCGCAGTGATCACACAGCAGACAGCAGTTGAAAAAATACTCGCACTGAAAAGCGGCAAGACTGCCGTACGTCCGGGGGACGTCGTCCATCCCGATCCCGACTTCATCATGATCCACGACGGCGTGGTGATGGG
>JAYQOT010000093.1:0-4638 GCA_038144955.1 Burkholderiales bacterium
GCGTACGCACGATCCGCGGCCTGGGCTACCTGCTCGAAAAACCCGCGCATGAATAAACTGCGCACGTTGCGCAGTCGTCTGCTGGTATGGGTCAGTGTGCCGCTGATGACGCTGTGGATCATCAGTACGCTGATCGATCACGACGTGGCCAAGGGATTCGTAAACCTGAACTACGACCGCGCCCTTCTGGATACCGCGCTCGACCTCGGGCGCAATGTGCGCGAGTCCAAGGGACAGCTTTATCTCGACCTGCCACAACCGGTCATCGAAATGCTGATCAGCGGCGAGCAGGGCCGCTTCTTCTACCGTGCCAACGGTCCAAGCGGGGATTACATCACCGGTGATCCCGATCTACCGGACCCTCCATCTGAATCACAGACCGAGCGCGTGGTCTACTACGATGCCACTTACCGCGACCGGCCGGTACGGGCTGTTGCGGTCCGCGTCCCTGTCCGCCCCGGTTCGGGCAGAGGAGCCATGTCGATCATCGTCGCCGAGCGCTCCTCTGCCCGCAACGAATCCGCTCGCCAGATCATGCTGCGCATGATGGTACCGCAAGGAATCCTGGTCCTCCTTGCTCTGCTGGCCATCTGGTTCGGGGTGGGTATTGGTCTGCGTTCACTGGCCTCGGTGCGCCGCGAAATCGCCAGCCGCTCGCACGTCGATCTGAGTCCCATCGACAGCAAAGACATCCCCAATGAACTGTTGCCTCTGATCGATGCCATGAACGATCTGCTGTCACGACTGGGCGCCGCCCTGGTTGCCCAGCAGCGATTTATCGCCGATGCCGCCCACCAGCTCCGCACGCCCGTGGCAGCACTCAAGACCCAGACCGAGCTCGCGGTGCGACAGGTAACCGACGAGCAGGCTCGCCAGACGCTGCAACAGTTACACACCGCGGCCGACCACGCCAGCCGGCTGGTTTCGCAGTTGCTAACGCTGGCACGGGCAGAACCGGGTTCTCATCGCAGCATCGTTCGCGAATCCGTGAATCTCAGCGAGCTTGCCCGGCAAACCACCCGGGAATGGGTACCGCGGGCGCTGACACGCAAACTCGATCTCGGCTTCGAGGATCAGTCCCCTGAAGCCAACATCAGTGCCGATCCTTTCCTGCTCCGGGAAATGCTCAACAACCTGATTGACAACGCGCTCCGCTACACACCTGAAAACGGCAACATCACCGTTCGGGTTCGCACAGACGGCGATATAGCCAGACTCGAAGTCGAAGACAGCGGTCTGGGGATCCCCGAAGCAGAACGGGAAAAAGTATTTGAGCGTTTCTACCGGATCCCCGGCGGTTCTCCCGAGGGCTGCGGTCTGGGGCTGGCCATCGTCCGCGAGATTGCGCAAGGACACGGTGCCACAACTGAGATTACTGCGGGAGTGGGTGGCGGCGGAACCTGCGTATCGGTCAGTTTCCCGCTGTCCCGCTAACCGGCGCGGCGCTTGGCATCTTCCTGCTGCTGCAGGGCCCACATCTGCGCATAAGCCCCCTCCTTCGCCAACAGACTGGCATGGCGGCCGCGCTCAACAATGCGCCCCTGATCAAGAACGATGATTTCGTCGGCATCCATAACGGTGGACAGTCGGTGTGCAATGACCAGCGTGGTTCGTCCCTGCGCGATGCCGTTCAGTTCTTTCTGGATCGACTGCTCAGTGCGCGAATCCAGCGCAGAGGTTGCCTCGTCGAAGATCATGATGCGCGGATTTTTCAGTATCGCCCGGGCGATCGCCACCCGCTGTTTTTCGCCGCCCGAAAGCTTCAATCCGCGCTCCCCGACCATGGATTCGTAGCCATCAGGGAGCCCCTCTATGAAGGCGTGAATGTGGGCTGCCTTGGCAGCGGCAATGACCTCATCGCGTGAAGCTTCGGGCCTGCCGTACTGAATGTTGTAGAAAATGGTGTCGTTGAACAGCACCGTATCCTGCGGCACGATGGCAATGGCCGCACGCAGGCTCGACTGGCGCAGCCCACGCAAGTCGATCCCGTTGACGCGTATCGAACCACCGGTCACGTCATAAAAGCGGTACAGCAACCTTGCCAGCGTGGATTTACCGGCACCGCTGGCGCCGACCACCGCAACCTTCGCGGCAGGGGGTATCGTGAAGGTCATGCCGTGGAGAATCTGCCGCCGCGGATCATAACTAAAATCCACGGTGTCGAATTCCACCATCGCAGGGCCTTCCGGCATAGCGCGAGCGTCAGGCACATCATCAACTTCGCGATGCTCTTCCATCAGGCCGAACATGCGCTCCATGTCGGTCAGCGCCTGCTTGATTTCACGGTAAGCCATGCCGAGGAAGTTGAGCGGGATATAAAGCTGGATCAGAAGCCCGTTGACCAGCACCAGATCTCCCAGCGTAAGTTCACGCGCGACCACCCCCTGGGCGCACAGGATCATCAGCAGCGTCGCAGCAACGGCGATGATGGCCGCCTGGCCGACGTTGAGCAGCCCCAACGACGCCTCGTTGCGTACCGCCATCACCTCGTAGCGCTGCAGGCTGTCGTCATAGCGTTGCGCCTCGTAATCCTCATTGTTGAAATACTTGACCGTCTCGTAATTGAGCAGACTGTCGATAGCCCGGGTATTGGCCTTGGAATCCAGTTCGTTGGCCCGCTTGCGTATGGCAGTGCGCCATTCGGTGATACCGATCGTGAAGGCTATGTAGACGATCACCGCGGCAAACGTCACGGCGACAAACCGCCAGTCAAAGCGCGCAAACAGGACCGCTGCCACCAGCAGGAACTCGAGCACCACCGGAATGATCGAAAACAGCATGAACGACAGCAGCGTGGAGATGCCGCGCGTGCCGCGCTCGATGTCCCGCGACATGCCGCCGGTCTGGCGATCGAGATGAAAACGCAGTGACAAAGCATGGAGATGGCGGAATACGGCCAGCGCAATGCGCCGCGCTGCGCGCTGCGTCACCGGCACGAAGACTACATCGCGCAGTTCGGCAAACAGAACGGTGGACAGGCGCAGAACACCGTAAGCCACCAGCAGCGCCAGCGGCAGTACCAGCACTGCCTGCGCTGAATCGAGGCCGTCGACAATGGACTTCATGACCAGCGGCACGCCCACGTTCGCCAGCTTGGCGGTTACCAGGAATACCAGCGCTACCGCAGCGCGCCAGCGGTATTCCCACAAATACGGAAGCAGCATCGGCACCACGCGCCAGTCATTGCGCAGCACTGGAGACGGCTTGCGGCCCGCGCCCGTGGCGGAACTTGCAGTCTCAGCAGCCATGCAGCGGAACGCAGTCGTAAAAATTAATTTTTATCATTTAAAACATATACTTATGTTAAATTCAGCAGCGTTGGCCCAAGGCTGTCCTGCGCCGGGGGATGCCGCGCAGCGCGCTGATTGTCTCACCCGCAATATCCTGCCTCTGCTCAGTAATGATCAGGCACACAGTTTTTCCAGATCGGCGGTCAATGGCGCGTGGTCCGACATCCGGCCCCAGTGCCGTCCATGGTGTACTCCGGCACTGCGGACTGCAAAACCGCGCACATAGATGCGATCCAGCCGCAGCACAGGCAGCCATGACGGATAGCTGCGCGCGGGACTGCCTTGCAACAGCTCGAATACCTCGTGCATATTCAGCGGATGCGCAAGCTCATGGGTTGCG
This sequence comes from Burkholderiales bacterium, assembly GCA_038144955.1. Taxonomy (GTDB): domain Bacteria; phylum Pseudomonadota; class Gammaproteobacteria; order Burkholderiales; family SG8-41. The sequence continues at coordinate 3,631 of JAYQOT010000093.1, forward strand.
CGGTGACGCCAGTACCAGTCGTTGAAGTCTCCGGCCACGATCAGCGGCGACTCTGCAGGCACCATGCGCTCTATGCGCTGGCGCAGTCGCTGCAACTGGAAGCCGCGACCACGGGCCGTCAGTGCCAGATGCACGCATACGCAATGCAGGTTCTGCGACCACCCCGGCACTGCGATCTCGCAATGCAGCAGTCCGCGGCGTTCGAAACGGTGCGCAGACACATCCTCGTTATCCCACCTGATGATCGGGAAGCGCGACAGCAGAGCATTGCCATGATGGCCGGCGTCATAAACCGCATTCTTGCCGTAGGCATGACTGCTCCACAGGCTGTCAGCAAGGAATTCATACTGGGTCTGCGCGGGCCAGTCACGATGACGGGCCGCATGGGTGGAATGCTCGCCGATGACCTCCTGCAGGAACACCAGGTCCGTGTTGAGCGTGCGCAACTGCTCGCGCAATGCGCGCAGTACCGGGCGCCGCGCCAGCAACGGCGTAACCGAAAACCCCTTGTGGATGTTGTACGTCGCAACGCTCAGCCGGGCCGCCGTCATGGACGGCTCGGGATCAGGACACTGCAAGCATGCGTTCCAGGGCTACCCGCGCGAGTTCTGCTTCGTAGGACGGAACCTTGATCTGGTTAACCACCTTGCCTGCAACCAGATTCTCCAGCGACCAGGCGAGATGCTGCGGATCAATGCGCTGCATTGTCGAACACATGCAGACGGTAGGCGCCATGAACTGCACCGACTTGCCCTGCGGCGCGTATTCCTCGGCGATGCGGTTCACCAGGTTGAGTTCGGTTCCCACCAGCCAGCGTGTACCGGGTGCGCTGGCGGCAATGGTCTTGATGATGTAGTCGGTCGAACCGACATAATCCGACAGCTTGCAGACCTCAAAATTGCATTCGGGATGGCTGATCACCGCGCCAGAGGGATTCTGCTGGCGCCAGCGCAGGATGTGCTGGGCCTGGAACATCTGGTGCACCGAGCAGTGCCCTTTCCAGAGCAG
>JAYQOT010000094.1:0-4556 GCA_038144955.1 Burkholderiales bacterium
TCGCTTGCCGCTCATAACACCTCCTGTTAGCCTCAAGTTTAAGGCTCAGAGGTGTCTATCAAACCGGGGGCGATTCATATCGCTCTCTTCACAGAAAGGAACACACGCAGATTCAATGGCGAGTCAAGAATTACAACTCATACCCCATTTACGCTTCGGTAAGAAATAAACAATACACTTTTGCAGGCGGAAGAACCGAGTCACCCTCGGATGAAGGCAGCAACGTGGGCGCAAATAAAACTTATTCTTTCGTGTCGGATACCGTGAGAGGAGATGTGCGCAGAGTCTCCGCATCACTGACTGTAAGAAAGAAGTAGCCCGTTCCTTTTGGTTCCTTTTCTTGGTGGAGCAAGAAAAGGAACCGCTCGCCGGCGCCCCCCCGGCGACTTTGAAGCACTTGCCTCAAATCAGGACCACCGCATCCATCATTAAAAACCGTAATACCCCCCTTTCCCCGGAATAAACCCCTCAGCCAGTTGTTAGGTATCCTGTAAACACTAACAAGCCGGATCACCGGCCCCGAGGACATCAGCACCGCCACCCGGCGGATTCAACCCCTGATACCGAATCGTTTGGAGGATTTCGCAATGCATAGCACCTTACGCTGGACCCTCGTCGCCGCCGCCGGATCACTGACCCTGCTGGGCTGCGGCAGCCCTGCACAGCGCGATGGCGGCGCAAGCCAAATGTCGTTTTTTGTCACCAGCAAGAATCCGGGCAAAGGCGGCGACCTCGGCGGACTGGCCGGCGCCGACGCGCATTGCAATGCGCTCGCCACCGCAGCGGGCGCCGGCAACCGCACTTGGCGCGCCTATCTCAGCACGCAGGGCAAGGAACTGGCCGACAAGGGCATCATCCATGCCCGCGACCGCATCGGCAAAGGCCCCTGGTACAACGCCAAGGGCGTACGCGTCGCACGCGACCTCGCGGATCTGCACTCGGCAGGCAACAACGTCACCAAGGAAACCGCGGTGGATGAGCGCGGCCAGCTCGTCAACGGCCGCACCGAGAAACCCAACAAGCATGACATCATGACCGGCTCGCGCCCCGACGGCACCGCGCTGGCACCGAGCGGACGCTTCGGCGACATGACCTGCAGCAACTGGACCAGCGGCGCCGAACAGGGCGCGGTGATGCTGGGCCACCATGACCGCGCCGGCCCGACCACGGACGCCTGGGCCGTATCATGGAACTCGGCGCATCCGTCGATCGGCTGCAACCTCGGCCAGCTTGCCAAGACCGGCGGCGGTGGCCTGTACTACTGCTTCGCGGCGGATTGATCGCTGAATCGGGTGAAACAACCGGACCGTCCTCGATCGATCGCCCTTCTGAGCCGCCGAGTAGCACAGCGCGGCCGGGGGCAGTCGGCGAGGACTGTCTGAGCGCGTAGCGCGAGTTCCGCAGCCGCCCGGCTGCGCGAGCAACGCAGGGCACCCGCAGGGCGGCGAAGAGGGTGCCCTTTTCTTTGGTGACTTTCTTTTGGGCACGCAAAAGAAAGTCACCAGCCGCCGGGCTGCCCCCGGCCAGACATGCGTTTAAACTTCCACTCACCGCAACTGTCGCGACTAAAGCAAACCATGCCCACCGACCTCACCCACTCCTTCCTCCCCGGCAACGACTGTTTCGGCTGCGGGCCGATGAACCCGCACGGCCTGCAGATCACGGTGCGGCTCGATCCCGCCGACAGCAACCGCATCCTCGGCACCTTCAAACCCGCGGCGCACATGACCGGCTTTCCCGGCATCACCCACGGCGGCATGATCTACACCGCGCTCGACTGCATGGGCAGCTGGTGCGGCATGGTAATCAGGAAAACCAAAGCCATCTGGATCCTGCGCTCGGCGGTGATGAAGTACCACCGGCCCGCCTTCCAGGGCAAGACACTGGAACTCTCGGCAACCATTGCAGAACAGACCGAGGACCCGTGGCATGCCATCACCGTGCACACCGAGGCGCGCGACAGCGAAGGCAAGCTGCTCGCCGAGGGCGATTTCAAATCGATCCCGCTGCCGCCGCAAAAATTCCTCGAGCTGACCGGGATGCGCGCGCTGCCGGCGAACTGGCAGGCGTGGTTCGATAAGGAATAAAAATGTTTATAAAACAAATATTTATGGGATGCGACCGCGCGCAGGCCGGCGCCACGCAGTAAACTGGCCGTATCAGCGTTCAAGGGGGACTAGACGATGAACAACTGGCTGGAACGCGCCGATGTGCGCACCAATACCGCGGCCCGCTCCGCCGGCAACCTGCTGGTGGACGTCTTCCACAACTTCGCACTGTTCGCGATCGGCGGCACCATCGTGTGGTCGGCGGTGCACGCATTCATCGTGATGATGGGCAAGGGCGCGGCCTCGATCGACGACATCCTGCTGCTGTTCATCTACCTCGAGCTGGGTGCGATGGTCGGCATCTACTTCAAGACCAACCACATGCCGGTGCGCTTCCTGATCTACGTGGCGATGACGGCGCTGACGCGGATGCTGATTTCAGACATCCAGGCCCACCACAACCCGGAGATGAAGATTCTATATATTCCGGGTGCGATCCTGGTGCTGGCGCTGGCAACACTGGTGATCCGCTACGGTTCGTCGAAGTTTCCCTCGGACCGTACCGCAGGCATTCGCCAGGAAAACTGATTCAGGGCAGCCGCGCGACGGCACGCGCGGCGCCGCTGAGTTGCAGGATGTGCAGCCCGAGGCCGTGGCGGTCGACGATGTAGATATATCCGCGGTCATCGACTTCAACATTGTTGGTGGTGACTGCCCGCCCGCTGCTCTCCGGCACGAAATGGGCAATCTCGCGCGGCCGGTAGGGATCGCGAATGTCGAGTGCGCGCACGCCGGCATTGAAATGGGCGATAAAAAGGATGCGGCGGTAATAGACCGGTGTGAAACTTTCGTTGGATGAATGTGCACCGATGCGTCCCGGCCTGCTGCAGTAATCCCCGGATTTGGCATCAAGCGCCCAGGTCGAGGCCACTCTGGGCTTCGCTTCTTCGCTGACGTCGATGAACCACACCTTCTGCTGCGCCCCGCCGCAGCCATCGGCGAGCGCTTCGTTGGTCACCGCGACGAAATCGCGTTTTGTTTTTTTACCGTCGCTACCCGTGACTTCCATGCCGGTCAGCGGAAACGCGGTGTGCGCGCCATATGAGGGATCCAGGTCGTAGCGCCCGACCTGCGGACCGCGCAGATCGGCTGCAGCGCCCTTCAGCAATTTATCGCGGTCGGCAATCTGCAGGATGCCGCCGCTGGACGTGCCGTGGCCGAAATAAACGCGGTTGCCGACGGGGCCGGTGGAAACCGCACCGTGCAGCCCGGTGGGCACGCGACCCGACGCGCCCGGCTGCTGACCTTCGAGTCCGTAATTGCGGATGAAGCGCGGCTTGAGCGGATCACTCAAATCAAAAATCTGCGTCATCCGCGAAGTGCGCCAGCCCGGCACGCCGGAAACCAGCCAGGCGATGCCGGTATCGCATTCCCACCAGCTCTTGTGCGTGCCGTGCAGATTGTCGGCGACCACGGCAACGCGCTGCGGCGGACCCGGCAGCGTGACATCCCACACCTCGTGGGCATCGTGGCCGCGGCTGCGCAGCAGGTAATGGCGGTCGCGCGCTGCGTGCGGCAGTAATTTGCCATCGCACACCCGCACCATCTGCGCTTCGCCGCCCGGCGGTCCCGGGATGTGGTGCAGCGTGCGCGGCTTCGCAGGATCGGTGACATCAACCAGCAGCGTGCCGTTGGCTTCGTTCTGTCCGGTGAGCGGATTCTGTGCACTGCCGGCATGCAGCCCGATGTATGCGATCCAGCGATTACCCTGGGGATGGATCACCGGCTGGTAGGCGCCGCGGCCCTGCAGGTCGTGAAAGCCGGCGAGTGCCATATCGCGCGATTCGGCGGCGTACCCGGCCGCAGGCAGGACCAGCACACAACACAGGATGGCGCTGAAGACGCGCATCAGGCGGGATTGCAGGCTTTCCTGATCAGGTCCGGCAGCGGCACGGCTTTCTGCTGCACCATGTCGTACCACACCAGCGTTGCGTAGCCATGGGCGCACACCGCACCGGACTCGACATGGGTCAGCGTGTAATGCGTCTGCAGGCTGGTGCGACCGACCCGACCCGCGGACAGCGCCACGCTCAGCGTCGCCGGATAATCGATTGAACGCACGTAATGGCAGGCGGCATCGAGCAACACAATTACCGGATGCGGCGGCACCGTGGGAATACCCATGCCGGATATCCAGCGCATGCGGGTTTCTTCCATGAAGCGGAAGCAGCCGGTGTTGTTGACATGGCCCTCGGCGTCCATGTCGCCCCAGCGCACCGGGATCACCGTGGTGAATACCGGCGCGCCGGGTGGCGCGTCATCGTGGACGACGCGGATCATGCGAGCCCGCTCAGGAACCCTTAAACAACATTCCGTTTGTGCAGATCGGCGATGTCGCCGTCGCGGTAACCCAGCTCGCGCAGGATTTCGTCGGTGTGCTGGCCGCAATCAGGTGTCGCACTGCGGATTTCGTGCGGTGTGCGGGACAGCCGCACCGGCTGGTTGACC
>JAYQOT010000095.1:0-4478 GCA_038144955.1 Burkholderiales bacterium
CAACTGATCACCGCCGGCGTCGCACGCGCGCCGAATCGAGCGATGCTGCGCGCGGTCGGCTTCGGCGACGGCGATTTTGTGAAACCCATCGTCGGTGTAGCCAACGGCCATTCGACGATGAACCCCTGCAATGCCGGCATCCAGCCGCTGGTTGATCGCGCGATCGCGGCGCTGAAATCCTCGGGAGCGATGCCGCAGGTGTTTGGCGTCCCCACCATCACCGACGGTATCGGCATGGGCACCGAAGCGATGAAATATTCTCTGGTGTCGCGCGAAGTCATCGCCGACTGCATCGAAACCTCCGTCAACGGCCAGGCCATGGACGGCGTGCTGGTGTGTGGCGGCTGCGACAAGAACATGCCCGGCGGCATGATCGCGATGCTGCGCATGAACGTGCCCGGCATCTATGTTTATGCCGGCACCATCAAGCCTGGAAAGTGGAAAGGCCAGGACCTCACCGTGGTCAGCGCCTTCGAGGCCGTCGGCGCCTACACCGCCGGCAAAATGAGCGACGAGGATTTCATCGGCATCGAAAAGCATGCCTGCCCGTCGGTCGGTGCCTGCGGCGGCATGTTCACCGCCAACACCATGTCTTCGTCATTCGAGGCGCTGGGCATGAGCGTGCTCGGCTCTTCTCAGATGGCTTCTCCCGATCCCGAGAAGGCCGACTCAGCCGCACAATCCGCGCAGGTGCTGGTCAATGCCATCAAGCAGGACATCAAGCCGCGCGACATCGTCACCCGCAAGTCGATCGAAAACGCCGTGGCGCTGATCATGGCCACCGGCGGCTCGACCAACGCCGTGCTGCACTACCTCGCGATCGCCCACGCGGCGCAGGTGAAATGGACCATCGACGACTTTGAGCGCGTGCGCAAGAAAGTGCCGGTGCTGTGCGATCTCAAACCGTCGGGCCGTTACGTCGCGGTCGATTTCCACCGTGCCGGCGGGGTGCCTCAGGTGCTGAAGATGCTGCTCAAGCAGGGGCTGGTGCACGGCGACTGCCTGACCATCACCGGAAAAACCCTGGCGCAGGAATTGAAGAATGTTCCAGATACGCCACGTGCCGACCAGGATGTAATCCGTACATGGTCAAATCCGCTTTACAAACAAGGCCATCTCGCCATCCTCAAGGGCAACCTCGCCCCTGAAGGCTGCGTGGCCAAGATCACCGGGTTGAAGTCGCCCAAAATCACCGGTCCTGCACGCGTATTCGATTCGGAAGTCGCCAGCATGAAGGCAATCATGGCGAAGAAGATCAAGGCCGGCGATGTCGTCGTGATCCGCTACGAAGGACCCAAGGGCGGTCCCGGCATGCAGGAAATGCTGGCACCTACCGGCGCGCTGATCGGTCAGGGCCTGGGTGAATCGGTGGGCCTGATCACCGACGGCCGCTTCTCCGGCGGCACCTGGGGCATGGTCGTCGGCCATGTCGCGCCGGAAGCCTTTGAAGGCGGTCCGATCGCGCTGGTGAAGGAAGGCGACTCGATCACCATCGATGCGCACAAGCGACTGATTCAGTTGAACGTGCCGGCCAAGGAAATCGCAGCACGCAAAAAGAAATGGAAACAGCCGAAGCCGCGCTATACGCGCGGCGCACTGGCCAAATTCGCACGCCTGGTGTCGACCGCCAGCAAAGGTGCGGTCACCGACTGAGCGGTAAAGATGAACGACACGGCCGCTTCAGCCGCCATCCGCATCCTCATTGCAGAGGACAACCCCGACATCGCGCGCATCGTTTCGTTCTACCTGAAAAACATGCGCAACGCCGGGGTACATGCCTGCGCCGATGGTGGCGAAGCCATGACCGAGCTGTCGCAGCATCCCTATGACCTGGTAGTTCTCGACGGCAACATGCCGGTGGCCGACGGATTGACGGTGCTGCGCTGGATGCGCACCCAAAAAACGCTGATTTCCGTGCCGGTGATTTTTCTTACGGCCAATCACGGCCGTGATTTTGAACAACAGTGCATGGCTGCCGGTGCGCAACTGGTGATGACCAAGCCCTTCAATCCCGGGCTACTGGTCCGCCAGATCCGCAGCCTGCTTGCTGCACGCCCAGCGGGTTGAGGTTTGGCGGTCGAGCCAAGACAAGAAGATAAAACCGGGACGGACCGCGTGCAGCGGCCTCAATTGCGCCGCGTGCTGTCCCTGCCGCTGATCACGCTGTACGGACTCGGCACCATACTTGGCGCAGGAATCTACGTACTGATCGGCAAGGTTGCGGGCAGCGCCGGATTCCATGCCCCCGTTTCATTCCTGATTGCGGCAGCCATTGCCGCACTCACCGGATTTGCCTACGCTGAACTGGGGGCACGCTACCCGCTGTCGGGAGGTGAGGCGGTCTATGTTGAGGAAGGGCTGGGTTACCGCCAACTGTCGATCATTGTCGGCCTGCTGACGGCAGCGGCCGGACTGGTGTCAGCGGCCACCATCACCCACGGGTTCGTCGGTTACGTGAATGTTTTCGTGTCCTTGCCGGCAACCCCCGTCATCGTCTGCATCGTGCTCCTGCTGGGGCTGCTGGCGGCATGGGGGATACTGCAGTCGGCATGGGCAGCCGCCATCGCCACTGTCATCGAAATTGCAGGGCTGGTTATTGTCATTGCCGTGGCATCGCCCAGCCTGCAGGCACTGCCCGAGCGCCTGCCCGAATTGTTGCTGCCCGCCGACGCAAACATCTGGTCGGGCATCATGCTGGGGGCATTCCTCGCCTTCTATGCCTTCATCGGCTTTGAAGACATGGTGAACGTTGCAGAGGAAGTGAAAGACCCTGAACGGAATCTGCCCAGGGCCATTCTGCTGGCACTGACGCTGTCCACCGCGCTCTACGTACTGGTTGCGCTGGTCGCAGTCCTGACATTGCCGCCGCAGCAGCTTGCCGCAACCGATGCCCCGCTGGCGCTGATCCTGGAACAGTACGATGGCAAAGCTCCGCTGCTGGTCTCGGCCATCAGCCTGTTTGCCGTGGTCAACGGCGCGCTGATCCAGATCATCATGGCCGCACGCATGCTCTATGGCATGAGCGCGGCCGGCTGGATACCCGGTGCATTTTCCAGTGTCAGTACACGTACCGGCACCCCGGTTCTTTCCACAGTGGTTGCAACCTGCTGCGTATTGCTGCTGGCGCTGGCATTACCGCTGGTCACACTGGCCAAGGCAACCAGCACCGTGGTGCTGGTGATATTCATCCTGATCAACCTCGCGCTGATCCGCATCAAGCGGCGCGTGCCACACCCGGCAGGAGCGCGAATATACGGTGCCTGGATTCCCTGGGGCGGATTGCTGCTTTCCGCCTTCCTGCTGGCCTATCATCTTTTCACCCTGTTCTTGGGGTAATGCAGCAACGGCGCACTGTTTTTTATCAATTAAATCATATGCTTATATCAATCTCCCCGTGGCGCACTGCCACGCTCGATGCTTTCCGCCCGCCTGAACGCGACGGCCCGCCACGCAATCCCGTCCTTCAGCCCCTCTGTTCAGACCGCCACGTTAAATCCGCTTCGGCTACAATCGCCGCTCTCTAAATTTGAACCGACCCAAGGAGTATTCATGAAATACGTTCTCGCAGCACTGACCGCCGCCGGCATGCTCGTCGCCGGCAGCGCCTCAGCCGACCAGAAACTGGCCCAGGCCAGCGGTTGCATGACTTGCCACGCAGTGGACAAAAAAGTCCTCGGCCCCGGTTTCAAGGAAATCGCCGCCAAATACAAAAGCGACAAGGGCACGGAAGCCAAGCTCGCGCAGAAAATCAAGGCAGGTGGTACCGGCACCTGGGGCACGATCCCGATGCCGCCGAATGCTCATGTCAAGGATGACGACATCAAGACGTTGACGCGCTGGGTTCTGGCGCAGTAATCGTTCCGCCACGCTGTACACCGAAAAGCCGGCTGTTGCCGGCTTTTTCATTGCTGCCGACGTCAAATTGACATCAGGTAAAGCAGCGCCGATAATCGGCAAATTCCTTTCAGTAACAAAGAGTTAAATGCGGATTGTCCGGCCTTGAAATTGCGCCACCTTCGCCCCACCGAATCCACACACGGAGCCCACATGAAAAACAAATTTCCCAATTCCTTGGTGACAGCATTGATTGCGGCTGCTTTGCTGGCCGCCTGTGGCAAGGAAGCGCCGCAACCCGCGCCTAAAGCCGCAGCCCCCGCCGCGCCGCAGGCACTGTCCGTCAAGATCGGCTCGGCATCGCCGCTGACCGGGCCCCAGGCGCACATCGGCGTCGATATCCGCAACGGCGTACAACTCGCGATCGATGATGCCAACGCCGCCAACATCGAAATCGGCGGCAAGAAGGTAAAGTTTGAAATCGTGGCCGAGGATGACGAAGCCAATCCGACCAAGGCCACCACCGTGGCACAGAAACTGGCGGACGCCAAGGTCGCGGCCGTGGTCGGCCACTTCAACTCCGGCGCCTCGATCCCGGCCTCCAAGATTTACTCCGATGCCGGCATTCCGCAGATTTCTCCGTC
>JAYQOT010000096.1:0-4397 GCA_038144955.1 Burkholderiales bacterium
TCGACGCCGCCCAGCTTGATGCCGAAACAGCCTTCCCACAGTTTGCGGCTGGCTTCCACATCGCGAACGACGATGCCCACGTGTTCAATGCGTTTGATCTTCATGATCCATTCCTCCGTCTGTATTGGGCGCATCATGCCCGCGGCACGACGTGTACTCAAGTCCGCAATCCGCTGCGCGCGGTGTAACATTGCCTGATCCCGATCCGGAATCATCCATGACCGCCAGACCCGACCCGGTGACCGCGCAGTGGCGTTCGACCGTTCCGCTTTACATACATCTGGGTTTCGAACTCGATGCGCTGGATGACGGTCGCTCACAGGTGCGACTCAAATTCCAGCCGCACCTCGGCAATTCCCGCGGCGAAGTCCACGGCGGCACGGTCGCCGCCATCGTCGATGCCGCGATGTCGCAGGCCGTGCGCTCGCTGGTCGACAAGGCCATGGGTGTTGCCACGATGACCATGAATCTGACCTATCTCGCGCCAGCGCGGGGCGAAATCATCTGCAAGGGCAGCGTCATCAAGCGCGGACGCAGCGTGATGTTCACCGAGGCTGAGGTGATCGGCGAGGACGGCGTGCTGGCCTGTCGCGCCAGCGCCAGTTATCGCATCCTGCCCAAAACTGTCTACGACAAGAAAACGTGATGTCCAACCGGCAGCCAGCGCTGCCTCAACCGGAGGAGACCGCATGAGCAAACCACTGGGAAATGAAGACCTGTCGGAAAAACCCGGCGAACGGATCATCGACAAACCAGAGTTGCCCGAGGGTGGCGTTACTAATGAAAATGACGTTTACACCGAGGTCATCGCCGGCGAAATGCACCTCAAGCGCGGCCGCATGGGCAAATTCGAAGTATTCACCGACGAAGCGCCGCGCCTCGGCGGCACCGACAAATATCCTTCGCCGATGACCTACCTGGCGATGGCGGTGGGATTCTGACTGCTGACCCAGGTTGCGCGGTACGCGCACATGATGAAGATGAAGGTCAGCGGCGCGAACTGCCGTGTGGTATTCCGCAAGCATCTCGGCGGGTCGGTGCTGAAAGGCACTGTGTTCAATCGCTGGGAAGGCGTGGATACGTATCTCAAGCTGAACAGCGATGAACCGGCGGACAGGCTGGCGCACCTGATCAAGAATGCCAAGGCCGGCTGCTTTGCCGAGGGCCTGATCGTGCAACCGGTGCCCCTGCACAGCCACATCGAAGTCAACGGCAAGCCGTTCCACATCGACGGCATCACCACATGAACAAACAACGGGGCTGACGGAGACGGGCTGATGAGCGCTTTTGATATTCATGCTGGCGGCAGGGAAACCCACGTTCCCGAAAACTTTCGCTGGCCCGGCGGCAAACGCATTGCGGTGTTTTTCCGCGTGTCGTTTGAGTGGTGGTCCGACGGCAAGTGGCCGGGCATCGGGCCGATGGGCAACCCTCTGAAAGCAGGGGTGCCGGATCTCAACGCTGTGGGCTGGGCCGAATACGGACACCGCCGCGGCATCCACCGCATTCTCGATGTGCTTGCGCGGCAGAAGATCAGGGCCACCATCAACGTCAGCGGCATCATGGCCGAGCGCTATCCGGAAACAGTGCGCAAAATCGCCGAGGCTGGCCACGAGATCGTCGCTCATTCCTACACCATGGACATGATCCCGTGCTACCTCAGCGAAGAGGAGGAGCGCGCCAACATCGTGCACACGACGGAACTGATCGAACGCGCGACCGGCATCCGGCCCCGCGGCTGGATCAGTCCGCGCAGTACGCCCGGCTTACGCTCGCCGCGGCTGCTTGCCGAAGCCGGCTACGAATGGCACGGCGATACGCTGAATGATGACCTGCCGTACCGGGTCGATTTCGGTGATCGTTCGATCATCGCCTTTTCCAACAACACCGAGGTCAATGACCTTCCGCTGTACATGCGCCACGGCAACGCGCCCAAGGTCATGCTCGAAATATTCGAGCATTGGCTAGACTGCGCGCGCCATCGCGAAACCGGACCGGTGCGCATGGACCCGGCGATACATACCCATGTCTTCGGCCGTTCGCCCGGATTGTTCGTTTACGAAGACATCATCAAGGTGGCAAAGGCTGCGGACGACGTCTGGATCGGCACGCGGTCCGAGGCGGTGGATCATTTCAAGCGCGTCATCGGCACCTGAATCGCGGCACAATCCGCATCCTGCGACGGTCGATCGCAGGGCATTCGACGTTAACCCCGAAACAGGGCAAGCATGAAAAATACACTGACGGCAGGCGCAGCGATCGTAATTTCAGCGATGGCCATGGCTGTGATGCCGGTCGCAGCGCAGTTTCCAGAACGGCCGATCCGCTTGATAGTACCCTTTGCGCCGCAGGGCCCCAATGACGTGCTCGCCCGCCTGGTGGGATCCAGACTGTCCGAAGCCTGGGGCCAGCAGGTGGTCATCGACAACCGTCCTGGCGCGGGCACCATCATCGGCACTGAACTGATGGTGCGCTCGCAACCCGACGGCTACACGCTGCTGATGATTTCGGCGAGCACCGCGGTCAATCCGACGCTGAAGAAAAACCTGCCCTACGACACACTGAAGGAAATCGTTCCGGTGGTGCAACTGGCTTCCTCTCCGACCGTACTGGTGATAAATCCTTCGGTGCAGGCGAAGAACATTGCCGAACTGGTGGCAATGGCCAAGGCCAAACCCGGCCGCCTTACGTTTGCTTCCGGCGGAAACGGCACCACCACGCATCTTGCCGGAGAATTCTTCGCAACCAGCGCCGGATTCCAGTGGACTCACGTGCCGTACAAGGGCACGGGGCCGGCCAACATCGACCTGCTCGGCGGCCGTGTGACAGGTATGTTCGGCACGATCCTGCCGGTGATCCCGTACATCAAGTCCAATCGTATGCGCGCAATCGGCGTGACCTCGCTGAAGCGCTCTCTGGCATTGCCCGATGTGCCGGCGATGGCGGAGACGCTGCCGGGATTCGAGGCGGTGTCATTCTTCGGCATTGCCGCGCCGGCAGGCACGCCGAAAGCCGTGCGTGACAAGCTCAACCGGGAAATCGCACGCATCATTACCGAACCTTCGATGAGCGATAACCTGCGCAAGCAGGGTACCGACGCCGTCGGCAACACCGAGGCCCAGTTCACCGATTTTTTCCGCGGCGAAATGAAGAAATGGGCCCGTGTTATCAGGGACGCCGGCATCGAGGCCAACTAAGATCGTCTGAATTTTTCATTAACAGTATGCGGTTTTCGCGACCGCGTTCCAGTGGAGTCACCTGATATGCGTACCATCATCCGTGTCGTTGCCGGCGTCACAGTCGTGCTGTGCATTGCTGTTTCTGCGTTTGCTGCGGACAGCGCAGCGACCTATCCGTCGAAGGCGATCCGTTTCATCGTGCCGTTCCCGCCCGGCGGCGGCAACGACACCATTGCCCGACTCGTGGGTCAGCAGATGACGGTTTCGACCGGGCAGCAAGTCATGGTCGACAACCGGCCGGGGGCGGCCGGTGCGCTCGGCGCGCAGATCGCCGCCACGGCGCCGGCCGACGGCTATACGCTGTTTCTCGCAGGGGTGGGCAGCCACGGCCTCAATCCCAACCTGCGTCGCAAACTGCCGTACGACGCGGTCAAGGATTTCGACGCCGTCAGCCTGATCGCTTCGGCGCCGTTGCTGGTAGTCGTGCATCCCTCGCTGCCGGTGAAATCGGTGAAGGAGCTGGTGGCGCTGGCCAAGGCCCGTCCCGGGGTCATCAACTATGCCTCGAACGGCGCCGGCGGCTCCTCGCACATGGCTGTCGAGCTGTTCAACATGATGACTGCGACCAAGATGCTGCATGTACCGTACAAGGGACTGTCGCCGGCACTGACCGACCTGCTCGCAGGCGAGGTGCAGGTGATGTTCTCCAGCGCGGTGGCGATGCTGCCACAGGTGAAGGCGGGGCGGTTGCGCGCCATTGCGATGACCGGAGATCGGCGTTCACCGGCGATACCGGACATCCCGACCGTGGCCGAAGCCGGAGTAAAGGATTATGCGACGGGATCCTGGTATGGCGTGGTTGTGCCCGCCGGCACCCCGCGCTACGCGATCGACCGATTGAGCCGCGAAATCGTGACCATTACCAAATCAGCCGCGATCTCCAACAAGCTGACGGCCGAAGCGGTGATACCGGTCGGCAGTTCCCCGGCGGAATTTGCTGCCTACATCAAGTCTGAAATCGCGCGCTGGGGCAAGGTCATCAAGGCCGCGGGCCTCACGCTGCAATAAATTTCGCCGGATTTCCATGCCGGCTATCGCAGTCGGGCCGGGCAATCAGGTGAAGTCGAGGCGCGAGTCGCGTAGCACGCCGAACAGCGGAATCGGGTCGCGGCGCGGAATGACCAGCGCCGGCAGTGATTCGGCTTCCAGGGGGGCGCC
>JAYQOT010000097.1:0-4357 GCA_038144955.1 Burkholderiales bacterium
TTCACGAACGAACCGGACTTCAGATACTGATAGATGATGGGGACCTGCGTCAACAGCGATCCCGCGAGCGTGTACAGAAAGAACTTGAACGCCGCGTACACCCGATTCGGGCCACCCCAGATGCCGACGATGATGTACATCGGGATCAGGGTTGCCTCAAAGAACACATAGAACAGCAGCCCATCGAGCGCGCAGAACACACCGATCATCAGACCGGAAAGAATCAGGAAGGACGCCATGTACTGCGCGACCTTGTCTTCGATGACTTCCCAGCCCGCGATCACGACGATCACCGTGATGAAGGCGGTCAGTAGCGGAAACCAGACCGAGATGCCGTCAACGCCGAGATGATAGTTGGCACTGAACTGCGCAATCCAGGGCACCTGCTCGACAAACTGCATGTCGGCGCTGGCGCGATCGAAATCGAGGAACAGAGGCAAGGTGGCGAGCAGTCCAAGCAACGCACCGGCCAGTGACACCGTGCGCACCACCCCCGCGTTGCGGTCATTACCAACCGCCAGCACGAACGCACCCGCAAGGATCGGGATCCAGATCGCGGCACTCAGAATCGGAAAGGCTGAACTCATGGCGTGACGTGCTCTCTCAACGCTTGACCAGCGGGACGAACCACCACAGCAGGACTGCCACGCCGAGGATCATCGCGATCGCGTAGTGATAGATGAATCCGGACTGAACCCAGCGGACCAGCGAGGCGATCCATCCGAGCAACCGGGCGCTGCCGTTGACCGCAATGCCGTCGATCAGAACCTGGTCGCCAGCCTTCCACAGGCCACGGCCCAGCAGCCGGGCACCACCGGCAAAAACGATCTCGTTGAAACGGTCCAGGTAGTACTTGTTCTCGAGCAATCGATGAATTCCGGACGCCGAACGCGCAATGGCGGCCGGCAGGGCCGGGTTGATCATGTAGCAGTACCAGGCACTGACCACGCCGGCCAGCGCCAGCCAGAACGGCAGCGTTGAGAGCCCGTGCAGCGCCATCGCGAACCAGCCGTGAAAGTGCTGTGCGATTTCAGTCATCGCCGGATGGCGATCTGCCGCAACCGTGATCACACCCTTGAAATAATCGCCAAACAGCATCGGCCCAATCGCCAACAGTCCGATCAGGACCGAGGGAATCGCCAGCAATACCAGCGGCACCGTGACGACTGCCGGGGACTCATGCGGCTTATATCCGGCAGCAAGGCCGTGGTGATGATCATCATGCGCATGGTCGTCATGGCCGTGATGCGCCTGACCCCAGCGCTCCTTGCCGTGAAAGACCAGGAAGTACATGCGGAACGAGTAGAACGCCGTGACGAACACTCCGGCGAGCACCGCGAAGTAGGCAAAGCCCGCACCAGGCACGTTCGCGTAACGGGTCGCCTCAATGATCGAATCTTTCGAGTAAAAACCCGAGAACAGCGGCGTGCCGATCAACGCCAACGAACCAATCAACGAGGTGATCCAGGTGATCGGCATGTACTTGCGCAGCGCACCCATATTGCGCATGTCCTGATCATGATGCATGCCGATGATCACCGAGCCGGCACCCAGGAACAGCAAGGCCTTGAAGAAGGCGTGCGTCATCAGATGAAAGATCGCCACGCTGTAGGCGGACGCGCCAAGCGCCACGGTCATGTAACCCAGCTGAGACAGCGTCGAATACGCAACCACCCGCTTGATGTCGTTTTGCACGATGCCCAGGAAACCCATGAACAGCGCAGTGATCGCACCAATCGTGATCACGAAGCCGAGTGCGGTGTCGGACAACTCGAACAGCGGCGACATCCGCGCCACCATGAAAATACCTGCGGTGACCATGGTTGCCGCGTGGATCAGCGCCGAGATTGGCGTCGGACCTTCCATCGAGTCGGGCAGCCAGACATGCAGCGGGAACTGCGCCGACTTGCCCATCGCACCGATGAACAGGCAGATGCAGGTCACGGTCATCAGCGACCAGGCGGTGCCGGGCCAAAACTCGACGCTCTTGTCGGCGAGCCCAGGGGCGGCCTTGAACACCTGCGCGTAATCCATGCTGCCAAAGTAGGCCAGCACCAGACCGATCCCGAGCACAAAGCCGAAGTCACCAACCCGGTTCACGAGGAAGGCCTTCAGGTTCGCGTAGATTGCGGTCGGTCGGGTATACCAGAACCCGATCAGCAGGTACGACACCAGCCCCACCGCCTCCCAGCCGAAAAAGAGCTGCATGAAATTGTTGGACATCACCAGCATCATCATCGAGAACGTGAACAGCGAGATGTACGAGAAGAATCGCTGGTAGCCGGGGTCTTCGGCCATGTAGCCGATTGTGTAGACATGCACCATCAACGACACGAAGGTGACGACGCACATCATCGTGGCGGTCAGCGTGTCGATCAGGAATCCGACCTCGAAGTTCACGTCGCCGATCACCGACCAGGTGTAGAGCGCACCGTTGAAGGTGTTGCCTTCGAGCACATCCATCAGCGTGATCGCCGACGCAATGAACGAAACCAGGACGCCGAGGATGGTGACCGTATGGGCGCCAGTACGGCCGACTTGCCGACCAAACAGACCGGCGATGATGGCCCCAAACAGAGGCGCGAACGCTGCGAGCAGATAGGCGGTTTTCATGCGCCGTGGTCCCCTAGCCCTTGAGCTCGTCGAGGTCTTCGACGTTGATGGTTTCGAGGTTGCGGAACAGCACGACCAGGATCGCCAGGCCGATCGCCGCCTCGGCGGCCGCCACCGTCAGGATGAAGAACACAAACACCTGTCCGGCGGCGTCTCCAAGGAAATGCGAGAACGCGATGAAATTCAGGTTCACCGCGAGCAGCATCAGTTCGATCGCCATCAGGATGATGATCACGTTGCGCCGGTTCATGAAGATACCGACCACGCTGATCGCGAACAGGATCGCGCCCAGCGTCAGGTAATGGGCAAGCGTCAGGCTCATTGGGCCGGGTCCTTGGGCTGAGCAGGCATTTTCACAATGCGCAGGCGGTCGCGCGCCTTGGTTCGCACTGCAACCGACGGGTCGTTGGTGCGGGTGTCCTTGCGCCGGCGAAGAGTCAACGCAATGGCCGCGACCATACCGACCAGCAAGATGACGCCAGCCACCTCAAACGGATACACGTATTCGGTGTAGAGCAGTTCGCCGAGCGCCTTGGTATTGCTGTAGCCAGCCGGCTGCAGCGGCGCATCGGAATCTTTGAACGCAGAGAACGACTGGAAGATCACCGCAGCCAGTTCGAACACGATCAGACCACCGACCAGCACAGCAACCGGCAGATTGCGCCAAAAACCCTGGCGCATCTCATCGAGGTTGATGTCGAGCATCATCACCACGAACAGGAACAGCACCATCACCGCGCCGACGTAGACCAGCACCAGCGTGATCGACAGGAACTCAGCTTTGAGCAGCATCCAGATGCACGCAGCGGTAAAGAACGACAGCACCAGGAATAGGGCCGAGTGCACCGGATTGCGCGCCGTGATCACGCGCAGCGCCGCGAGCACAGTGATCGCAGCGAAGATGTAGAAAAGTATCGTCTTGGCGTCCATGGCGTTTTGTCTCTAGCCTGTTGCTGACGTCGCGGCCGGGTGCGCGGTCGCGTCCGGTCACAAGGAATTGCGCGGCGGCCGGCAAAGCAGCCAACGCGCACCGGTCAGCGGTACCTGGCGTCGACCTCCCTGGCAGCGGCGATGTCGGCTTCGTAGCGATCTCCGACGGCCAGCAGCATCTCCTTCGTGAACAGAAGGTCGCCGCGCTTTTCGCCGTGATATTCGTGAATGTGTGTCTCGACGATCGAATCGACCGGGCAAGACTCCTCGCAAAAGCCGCAGTAAATACACTTGGTCAGATCGATGTCGTAGCGGGTCGTACGGCGAGTGCCGTCCTCTCGCACCGCCGACTCGATCGTGATTGCCAGCGCCGGGCACACCGCTTCGCACAGCTTGCAGGCGATGCAACGCTCTTCGCCATTCGGGTAGCGGCGCAGCGCATGCATTCCACGAAAACGCGGCGACATCGGAGTTTTTTCCTCCGGATACTGCACCGTGATCTTGCGTGCGAAAAAGTACCGCCCGGTCAGGCGCATGCCTTTCAGCAGCTCGGTGAGCAGGAAGGCGGAGAAGAAATCCTTGACGGCTTGCATGGTCTTGCGGCTTGCCTCAGTTCCAGATGTTCCAGGGCGTCTGCATCCAGATCGCGATCACGACCAGCCAGACCAGCGTCACCGGGATGAAAATCTTCCAGCCCAGCCGCATGATCTGGTCATAGCGATAGCGCGGGAACGAAGCCCGGAACCAGATGAACATCGACACCATGATGAAAGTCTTCAGCCCCAGCCAGATCCAGCCGGGGATCCAGTTGAAC
>JAYQOT010000098.1:0-4348 GCA_038144955.1 Burkholderiales bacterium
AAAGGGGGAGGCGCACGGCGGCGCCGCCGACATGGCTACTGCGAAAGGTGCACAGCAGCTGATCGATGCCGCTGCCCGCATCGGCGATGTGGACATCCTGATCAACAATGCCGGTTATTTCGAGGTCAAGCCGTTCGCGGAAATCTCGGACAGTGACTGGCTGGAGATGTTCGAGCTGAACGTGATGAGCGGGGTGCGGCTGACGCGCGCACTGTTCGGCGGCATGCTCGAGCGCAACTGGGGGCGCGTGGTGTTCATAGCCAGCGAGCAGAGCGTCAAGCCCCATCCCCAGATGCTGCACTATGCGATGACCAAGACCGCGCAGGTATCGCTGGCGCGCGGACTGGCCGAGAATACCCGCGGCACCGGGGTCACCGTGAACAGCGTGCTGGTGGCGCCGACCTGGTCCGAAGGGGTGGAAACTTTTCTGGCCAAGATCGCACCCAAGGAGGGCAAGACCCTGGCCGAGATGCGCACCGCTTATTTCGATGGTCCGGGACTTACGTCGTTGCTGCAGCGCTGGGCGACGCCGGAAGAAATCGCGGCGCAGGTGGTGTTCCTGTGTTCCCCGCGGGCAGCGGCCATCAACGGCGCTGCGCAGCGGGTGGATGGCGGGATCGTCCGATCGCTCTTTTGATATTATTTAAGTATATGATTTAATTGATAAATATGAGCATTCGAAGTTTGCAGCAGGTCATCAATGCCCGGGAAACTTCCGACGGCGCCGGCGTCAAACTGCGTCGCAGTCTCGGCCAGTCGCAGAATGTACGGCTCGATCCGTTTCTGATGCTCGATGAATTCGGCACTGACAACCCGGATGATTACATCGCCGGGTTTCCCGATCATCCCCACCGCGGTTTTGAAACGGTGACCTACATGCTCGACGGCCACATGCTGCATCGCGACCACATGGGCAACCGCGGCGATCTGCGCAGCGGCGATGTGCAGTGGATGACTGCGGGCCGCGGCATCATCCACTCCGAGATGCCGCAGCAGTTGGAAGGGCGCATGCGCGGGTTCCAGTTGTGGATCAACCTGCCCGCTGCCGAAAAAATGAAGCCCGCAGCGTACTGTGACATTCCGGCAGCAAAAATTCCGTCAGTGCAACTGGCCGGTGGCGGCAGTGTCAAGGTCATTGCCGGAACGCTGGAGGCAGCAGGGGAGGCAACGCCTGGGCCGATACAGGGTCTGAGCACCGAGCCCATCTACTTCGATGTGCATCTCGGCTCACGGCAGATCTTCCGGCACCGGTTGCCGACCGGCCACAATGCCTTCCTCTATGTCTACGAAGGTGACGCCGAAGTAGGCGAGCCGCCGCGCGCCTTGCCGGGCCGCAGCGCGGGCATTCTCTCCGCGGGCGACGAAGTCATGGTCACCGCCGGTGACCGGGGCGGACGTTTCATTCTGCTGGCCGGTAAACCACTGGGCGAACCGGTGGTGCAGTACGGCCCGTTCGTGATGAACACCCGCGAAGAAATCGAGCGGGCGATCAGCGATTACCAGAGTGGCCGGCTGACAACAGCCTGAACAAAAACGCCGGCCATTGCGGCCGGCGTGGGTTCCAGCAGATTACCGAAAGGTTTACTGCGGTTTGATGCCGGCGACTTGTGCGGCTTTCCGGTAACGGGCGATTTCGCGCGGCAGCAGTGAAGCCAACTGGTCGGCCGGCAGGGTCCACGGCTCGGCACCCTGTCCGTCGAGGAATTTCTTCATGTCGGCACTGGCGACGATCTTGTTGATGGCCGCGGTGATGAAGGCCAGGCGATCCGCCTGCATGCCGGCCGGCGCAAAGATGCCCCACCACAGCTGGTACTCGTAGCCGGGAGCGCCTTGCGATGCTACCGTCGGAATGTCGGGGAACATCGGCGATTTTTCGAGACTGGTGACGCCGAGGATTTTCACGCGCTTGCCCTGCGTCACCGGCAGCAAAGCCGAGGAACTCGAAATCAGGATTTCGATTTCACCGGATGCCACGGCAGTGACCGCTAGCGAGATGCCCTTGTAGGGCACGTGTTCCATCTTGATGCCGGCGGCGGCTCCGAACAGCGCACCGGAGAAATGATTGTTGCCGCCGGTACCCGAGGATCCGTAGTTGAACTTGCCCGGATTTTTCTTCGCCAGTGCAATCAGTTCCTTGATGTTTTTGACCGGCACCGAGGGATGCACGGCGACCAGCATCGGTGCGCGGGCAATGGTGCCCACGGGGATGATGGCCGTCTCCGGATTGAACGGCAGCTTGGCGCGGGTGGCTGCAGTGGCCGGATAGGACGAGGTGTGGCCGAGCAGGGTATGCCCGTCAGGGTCGGCCTTGGTAACGATTTCCGTACCGATCATGCCGCTGGCGCCGGGCCGGTTGTCGACGACGACATTTTTGCCCCAGGCCGCGCCCAGGCGCTGGGCGATGGCGCGGCTCATCGCATCGGCGGAACCGCCGGCAGTATAGGGCACGACCATCTGCAGGTTTTTGGAAGGAAAGTTCTGTGCGATGGCACCGGGTGCGGCAACAAGTGCAGCCAGCAGGCCGGCGGCCAGTGAGGGTTTCAGCGAGATCATCAGTCTTCCTCGAGTCGTTGGTTTAAATGCGTGCGTATTTTAATCCCACTTCGGTGCGCGACCGACAGGGTTCGCAATGCGGCCATCAGGACGCGCCAGTGCATGTATGCGGCGCATGTCATCCGCGGTCAATGCAAAGTCGTATATTTCCAGGTTGCTCGCACTGCGTTCCGGACTGGAGGAGCGCGGAATGGGCGCAATGGCGCCCTGCTGCACGATCCAGCGCAGGGCGACCTGGGCGACGGATTTCCCGTGGGTGGCGGCGATCTCTGCCAGTACCGGGTCCTTGAACAGACGGCCCCGCGCCAGCGGGCAATAGGCGGTGAAAATCATGCCTTTGCGACGACAGTAGTCGAGCACTTTGGTCTGGTCCAAATAGGGGTGATATTCGGCCTGCAGCGTAGCGAGCGGCTCCGGGCAGACGGCCAGCGCTTCTTCGAGCAGGGCGATGTTGAAATTGGCGACACCGATATGGCGGGTCAGCCCGTCGCGCTTTGCTTTCGCCAGCGCGCCCATGGTTTCCTTTAGGGGCACCTGATCCATGCTCGGCCAGTGGACATGCAACATGTCGACGTAATCGACCTGCAGGTTTTTCAGGCTTTCTTCGACCGAACTGGCGAAGGCGTCAGCGCGCAGGTATTCATGCGAAACCTTGGTTACCAGGAAAATTTCGCTGCGCGGCACGCCGGAAGCACGGATACCGGCGCCCACGCCCTTTTCAGACCCGTATTTCCAGGCAGTGTCGATGTGACGGTAACCAGTCTTCAGTGCAGTGGACACCAGCTCGGCGCAGTCGCCAAGCTGGGAAGTGCCGAAACCGATTTGCGGCATGGCGCAGCCATGCGCCGTGAGCAGGGGGATCGAATCAGGTGACATTGGAGTAACGAGGGTTAGGGATGCGCAGGAGAAGGCAAGGGCCGTAGAATACGCGTTTTGATTTTTAAGCGCACAGGTCCGCAATGAGTACCCCCCCTTTTCATCTGGCTTTTCCGGTAGACGATCTGGCCAAGGCCCGTGCCTTTTATGGCGGATTGCTGGGTTGTCCCGAGGGCAGGTCATCCCCGGAATGGGTGGATTTCAATTTTTACGGCCACCAGATCGTGGCGCATCTCGCGCCGGATGAAACCGGCCATCGCAGCACCAGCGTGGTTGATGGCGATCATGTGCCGGTGCGCCATTTCGGCGCGGTGCTGTCCATGGATGAATGGCAGGCGCTGGCCGATCGGCTACGGCAGGCCGGGACGCGGTTCGTGATCGAGCCGCATGTGCGGTTCAAGGGTCAGGTTGGTGAGCAGGCCACGATGTTTTTTCTCGATCCCTGCGGCAATGCCCTGGAATTCAAAGCTTTTGGGGATATCGGCCAGCTTTTTGCCAAATAGAAAAAACATTTGCGGACAGGTTGACCGCCACAGGAAAATGTTCCTACACTTCAATTACCGTATATTCAATAACCCTGTCGAAGGAGCATCATGCGTTCATTTCCAAAAGTTATCGCGCTGATTGCAGGCGCGTTGCTCTCGGTTGGTCTGACATCCTGCGGAGACAAACCCGCTCCAGCACCGACCCCCAAGACGACCCAAGCGCCAGCTCCCCAATCGGCGCCTGCTGGATCCGTGAATCTGTCCATCGCTACTGGCGGTACCGGCGGCGTCTACTACCCGTTGGGCGGCGGCATGGCCAACGTGTTTTCCAAAACTATCCCCGGCATGACCGCGACCGCTGAAGTGACCGGTGGCTCGGTCGACAACATGCGCCTGATCGGCAGCGGCAAGCCGTATATCGCGCTGACCCAGGC
>JAYQOT010000099.1:0-4248 GCA_038144955.1 Burkholderiales bacterium
GTCCTACGAAGCAGAACTCGCGCGGGTAGCCCTGGAACGCATGCTTGCAGTGTCCTGATCCGGAGCCGTCCATGACGGCGGCCCGGCTGAGCGTCGCGACATACAACATCCACAAGGGATTTTCGGTCACGCCGTTGCTGGCGCGGCGCCCGGTACTGCGCACGTTGCGCGAGCAGTTGCGCGCGCTCAACACCGACCTGGTGTTCCTGCAGGAAGTCATCGGCGAGCATTCCGTCCATGCCGCCCGTCATCGCGACTGGCCCGCGCAGACCCAGTATGAATTCCTTGCCGACAGCCTGTGGAGCAGTCATGCCTATGGCAAGAACGCGGTGTACGACGCCGGTCATCATGGCAACGCGCTGCTGTCGCGCTTTCCGATCGTCAGGTGGGATAACGAGGATGTGTCCGCGCACCGCTTCGAGCGCCGCGGCCTGCTGCATTGCGAGATCGAAGTGCCGGGATGGCCGCAGAACCTGCATTGCGTGTGCGTGCATCTGGCACTGACGGCACGCGGTCGCGGCTTCCAGTTGCAGCGTTTGCGCCAACGCATAGAGCGTCTGGTGCCTGCAGAGTCCCCGCTGATTGTTGCCGGAGACTTCAACGACTGGTACTGGCGTCACCGTGCAACCCATGAACTGGCGCATCCGTTGAACATGCACGAGGTATTTGAGCTGCTGCAGGGCAGTCCCGCGCGCAGCTATCCGTCATGGCTGCCCGTGCTGCGGCTGGATCGCATCTACGTGCGCGGTTTTGCAGTTCGCAGCGCCGGAGTACACCATGGACGGCACTGGGGCCGGATGTCGGACCACGCGCCATTGACTGCAGATCTGGAAAAATTGTGTGCCTGAACATACGGGGGCTGGGTTTTGCGGGTGAGACAATCGGCGCGCTGCATGACATACCCCGGTGCGCTGCAATGCCGTGAGCCGAAGCCGCCAAATTTAACTTAAGTATCTGTTTTAAATGATAAAAATTTATTTTTCCGACTGTGTCCTGCAGCATGACTGCTGAGACTGCAAGTTCTGCCACGGGCGCGGGCCGCAAGCCGTCACCAGCACTGCGCAATGACTGGCGCGTGGTGCCGATGCTGCTGCCGTATTTGTGGGAATACCGCTGGCGTGTGGCGGTAGCGCTGGTATTCCTGGTGACTGCCAAGCTGGCGAACGTGGGCGTGCCGCTGGTCATGAAATCCATAGTCGACGGCCTCGATTCGACGCAGGCAGTGCTGGTGCTGCCGTTGGCGCTGCTGGTGGCTTACGGTGTTCTGCGGTTGTCCACAGTGCTTTTTGCCGAACTGCGCGATGTAGTCTTCGTGCCGGTGACACAGCGCGCAGCGCGAC
This sequence comes from Burkholderiales bacterium, assembly GCA_038144955.1. Classification (GTDB taxonomy): domain Bacteria; phylum Pseudomonadota; class Gammaproteobacteria; order Burkholderiales; family SG8-41. The sequence goes on from JAYQOT010000099.1 coordinate 1,341, forward strand.
GCATCGCGCTGGCCGTGTTCCGCCACCTGCATGCGCTTTCGCTGCGCTTCCACCTAGACCGCCAGACCGGCGGCATGTCGCGGGACATCGAGCGCGGCACGCGCGGTATCTCCACGCTGCTTTCATTCATGCTGTTCTCGATCATTCCGGTGGTGCTCGAGTTCCTGCTGGTGGCGGCCGTGCTGTTTGCGCGCTTTGACTGGCGGTTTGTCGCCGTGACTTTTGCTGCGGTCATCGTCTACATAGCCTTCACGATCGGAATCACCGAATGGCGTACCGCCATACGCAAGCGGGCCAACGAGCTGGATTCCAAGGCCAACACCCGGGCCATCGACAGTCTGCTCAATTACGAGACGGTCAAGTATTTCAATAATGAGGATTATGAGGCTCAGCGCTATGACGACAGCCTGCAGCGCTACGAGGTGATGGCGGTGCGCAACGAGGCATCCCTGGGGCTGCTCAACGTCGGCCAGGCGGCCATCATCGCCGTTGCGGCGACGCTGCTGATGATCCTGTGCGCCCAGGGCGTGGTCGCGCGGGAACTTACGCTGGGAGATCTGGTGCTGGTCAACGGGCTGCTGATCCAGCTCTATATTCCGCTCAACTTCCTCGGCATGGCTTACCGTGAAATCAAGCAGGCGCTGACGGACATGGAGCGCATGTTCGGCCTGATGGAGGAGCATCGCGAAGTTGATGACACTCCCGATGCCCGCGACCTGCCGGAAGGTCCCGCGATGGTGGAATTCGACACCGTGGATTTTGGTTATGACCCGCGGCGGCAGATCCTCCATGGCATGACGTTTACGATACCGCCTGCCGCGAAAGTTGCGGTGGTTGGCGCCAGTGGCGCCGGCAAATCCACGCTGTCGCGGTTGCTGTACCGCTTTTATGACGTGACCGGTGGCTCAATACGCGTCAACGGGATCGATTTGCGCGGGCTGCGCCAGGCAAGCCTGCGTGCGGCTATAGCCATCGTGCCGCAGGATACGGTGTTGTTCAACGACACCATCTTTTACAACATCCAGTACGGCCGGCCCGAGGCTTCGCGCGATGAAGTCATTGCCGCCGCGAAGGCGGCCCACATTCACGCCTTCATCGAGGGACTCCCCGATGGCTACGAATCCATGGTCGGGGAGCGCGGACTGAAACTTTCGGGGGGCGAAAAGCAGCGGGTGGCGATCGCTCGCGCGATCCTGAAAAATCCGCGCATCATGATCTTTGACGAGGCAACCTCGGCGCTGGATTCACGCACCGAGCAGTCGATCCAGAAGGAACTCAACGGTATCGCGCAGGGCCGAACCACGCTGGTTATTGCACACCGGCTGTCAACCGTCATGGATGCCGACGAGATCATTGTTCTTGATCAGGGGCGCATCATTGAACGTGGCCGCCATGCCAGCCTGTTGGCAAAGGAGGGGGCCTATGCACAGATGTGGGCGCTGCAGCAGCAGGAAGACGCCAAGCGCCGGGCTGGTTAGCGTGACAAAGGGAAGCAGACGGATACGCAGGTACCGTTGCCGCCGGATCCTGTGGTAATTCCAGTCGTTGCACCATGGCCTTGCGCGATTTCACGGACGATGGCCAGTCCCAGACCGCAACCCTCAGGCGAGCCACCGGGGATCCGGTAAAAACGCTCAAATACCTTTTCCCGCTCTGCTTCGGGGATGCCGGGGCCGTTGTCTTCCACTTCGAGTCTTACTTTCTGGCCTTCGCTGCGAACACGAACCGTGATGTTGCCGTCCCCGGGGGTATAGCAGAGCGCGTTGTCAATCAGGTTATTGAGCATTTCCCGGAGCAGGAACGGATCGGCGCTGATGTTGGCATCAGGCGACTGATCGTCAAATCCGAGATCAAGACCGCGTGTCAGCGCACGCGGCACCCACTCCCCGGTGGTTTGCCGGGCGAGTTCGCTGAGATTCACCGCTTCGCGCACGATGCTGCGATGTGAACCCGGCTCGGCCCTGGCCAGCGTCAGCAACTGCGAAACCAGCCGGCTGGCGTGGTCGGCTGCCGTGTGCAGTTGTTGCAGCGTCTGGCGCGCTTTCTCGTCGGTTACCTGCCGCACCGCGAGCTCGGTCTGGGTCTTTAGTGCCGCTACGGGGGTGCGCAGCTGATGGGCGGCATCGGCAATGAAGCGCTGCTGGGCAACCAGGGCGGCGCCCAATCGCGAAAGCAGATCGTTCATGGCGTCGATCAAGGGCAACAGCTCGCTGGGGATGTCCTTGCTGTTGATGGGACTCAGGTCTACGTGCGAACGACTGGCTATTTCCCGGCGCACCGAGGCCAAAGTCCGCAGGCCGATGCCCACTCCGAACCAGATGGCCAGCAATGCGAGCAGTACCAGGATGCCCTGCGGCACCATCATGCGCAGCATGATCTGGCGAGCGGATTCGTTGCGTGCCGAGGAGCGCTCGGCGACGATGATCGACATCGCACCCCTGCCGGAACCGGGGCGCACAGGCACGCGGACTGCAACGGCCCGTACCGGCCGGTCGCGGTAAGTGGCATCGTAGTACACCACGCGCTCGGTCTGGGATTCAGACGGCGGGTCCGGCAGATCAGGATCACCGGTGATGTAATCCCCGGTTGGACCGTTGGCGCGGTAGAAGAAGCGGCCCTGCTCGCCGCTGATCAGCATTTCGATGACCGGCTGTGGCAGGTCGAGATAAAGCTGTCCCTTGGACTCGCGCACATTGCGCCCGAGGTCGAGCGCGGTATCCAGCAGGGCGCGGTCGTAGTTCAGGTTTACGAAACCCTTGGCCACGTCGTGATCGATCAGCGTACTGATGATCCACAGCGTCATCAGCGGCACGCTGACCCAGACCAGCAGGCGACTGCGCAACGTGCGCAGTTTATTCATGCGCGGGTTTTTCGAGCAGGTAGCCCAGGCCGCGGATCGTGCGTACGC
>JAYQOT010000100.1:0-4221 GCA_038144955.1 Burkholderiales bacterium
AACTCAGCCACGTCTGCGCGCTTGCTGATGCAACTGCGGTCGTACAGCAGCCACGCCGCACGGCTGCCGAAGAAATTGGTTCGGCTGGGGTCGTGGAAATTCATCGGCAGGTCGAGCGAGTGCAGCGCGATGCCCAACACCACCTCAAGAAACTGCTGTGTGTTGCTGCCGGGGTTATCGCTCTTGAGGAACTCCGCGCGGTCGCCGTCGTTCAAGTCCAGTTGCACCGGGCCACGGCCGAAATCAATCTTGTATCCCTCGCGCTCGTCGCCCTCCAACGGGGCTGCTGATGCGTCTGCGTCGCGGCTGAATACCAACGCAAACAACTGCTCGACCTTCATTTTTGCGAGTGCGTAGTCAATCCCCTCGTACACGTCCCGAAAGGAATTGATTGCACTTGCAAGCGGCGAAATCCCTCGCACTTGGTCAAACCGCTCGTAATATCCGTGAGGAATTATCCGATTGGCCGGTACGTTACGGGACCACTCAAAATTCTGACCGTTTGCGCGGTTGAACAATGCGTATTCTGCCGCACCGCCTGCACGGTTAACACGCACACCGTTGACCCACGTGCCGCCGTTGATATCGCTGCCGTCTGTGGGCTGCCGGATGCGGTCTGCCTCAATCGCCTGCAGTTGCATTGATTGCAATTTGAGGGCGAACACGTCGCCGTCACGGGTGCGGGCCGCTTCAAACAACCTGAGCATCTTTGGGAACGAATGCCGCCCGGCTGCGTCGCAATTCTGCGGGCGCTGCCAATCGCGCATCAGTGTTTCAATCTGCGTGTCGAGCGAGTCATCGCCGGTTCGGCTCTGGAAGTCGAACATTGAAACGTAGTCGAGATGTTTTCGGATTGCCCACGCGACCACGGCAAAATTGCGTGCCAGATCCCGCGTGGCACCGATCATGCTGTGCCGGTCGCGGCCCTTCAGCTCCTCGTCTTCGTGCTTCAGGATCGGGCTTGCGGCTTTGCGTTTCGTGCTGTTGCGCACCGAGTCGTAACCGCTGGTAAACATTTTGCCGATGCGGTCGCCAAACCGCTGCAGGGCTGTGGCCTCGCTCATGGTCCCGCCCCTAAATTGATAGTGGCGGAAACGGGTCGAGCAACGGCACCGCCTGTGCATCGAGCGATTGCGGCTTGGATGTCGCGGAGTGCCCGGCGCAGATCCGCAGGGCTGGCAAATGTTGTGCTCTGCCCGTCCACGCTGATGCTGGTGACACCGCTTGCGAGGGCGGTTTCTAATGCGTCTCTACGGGCTTTGAGTGTTGCGAGGTCTGCCATGTTGGGCAGTGTGCTCGCGGGCTGTTACGGGTGGAACATGGGGTTTCCACGGGGCGGAAAGAATCCGCAGGTGTTACGAAATGTTACGCGGTGTTACGGGTTGCGTGACACTTTGTGACACTTGTCACAATCTGTCACAGCATTATCAGCGCATGAAAAAACCCCGGGGTTGCCGGGGTTTCGCTTTGCTTGGCGGGGTGTCAGTCGATGTTCGCGGAAGCCAGCTCGCGGGAAATGCTGCAGCCGGTAAACTTGCCGCGTCGTGCCAGTGCAATTTCGTCTTGAATTTCTAACACCCTGTCACACGCTGCGTAAAATCGGGCGTCGTCCATCAGTTCGTTTGCTACGCTCTTTTCTGCGATTACTGCTACGAGTTCGGCTTCCAGAGCTGCAATCAGTTTTGCGGTTGACTTCTTCATTGTTGCTGGCCTTTCATGGCTGCGGGTTAGTTGCGGCTCGCGTTCGTGCGTGCCTCATGTTGGTAGTATCGTCATTCTGACGAACATTGCAACATTATTCCCCGTCTGATTCCGATGTTTTTTCAAAATTGTCCGGGACTGCTTCCACGTGGTTTTCGTGGCTGACAATCACGTAACGGTTGCCGCACTCGCAGACTTTCCACCGCCTGACAATATGGGTAAACACACGCCCGTCGCTGAGCGTGCCGCCGTATTCCTGTCGAGTCGTGCGGTTTACTCTGCCCTCAGTGCTGCCGCACCGGCTGCACGCTGGCGGGCGCACTCGCACCGTCTCACACTTGCGGTATGGCCTTTTGGTTTCTGTCTGCCCAGCTGGTTTGCGTGCCCGTCGTGTCGTGCTCATAAATAGCTCACCCGATTTCGTTTGGATCTGCTGCCGCCGCTCCCCCGTGAAACAGCCTGCGCCATCCTGCTGAAGTGTACCTTTTGTGAAATGCTGGCCGCAACAATTGCACCGCAGGTTGCGTCGAGCCAATGGTTGTCAGGACTGCCCGGGAGTTGGCGCCATTCGAGCACCGTACCGTGTGGCCCACTTGTCTCGGTTGCGTACTCGCTTGATGCAAGGTGTTCACAGTATCGGCGGTGATCGCCTTTACTCAGCTCGAATGATCCTGCACGCCCGCTGTCGGTTGCAATGCGACGGTGTAGGAATGTTTTGAGCCCGTTCGTGTCGTTGAAAACGTTGCGTGTGCCGCGCTCGCTGGCGTCTGGCTTCATTATCCACGGCACGGCCGCATCTGTTGACCGGATTTCGCCCTTGCCCTTGTTGCGTTGCAGCATCGGTACGTCTGCGGCTTTCACCCCACGGCCGAACATGGCAAATAGTCGCGACCTGTGAGGGTTCGCGCGAATCGCCGCGCGTACGCTGCCGGTCTGGTAACCGCCGTCAATTAGCCCGCAGTCTGTTTCTATTGTGGTGCCGTCTTCGCGTTCCCATGCTTTGCCGATTAGTTGCGGGAGCAGGGTCTCGAGAGCTGCCTGTATGCTCAGTTCCTCAGACATGCCCTTGTGAGCCTGCTGAATCGAGCGCTTTACGCTGCGATATTCGAAAGACCGCTGCCGCTGCTCAGGATAGGTGCCATATACCGGGTAGATTCGGAAATCGGCGGTGATGCCGACCGCGCACCAGTACAGCAGGCGTTTCTGCACGTCGACATGAAACCCCACCGCCTGCACGTCTGCCGGGAACTTCTGCCAGGTGCCCACGCGGTCCCGGTTTATCTCCCCGGCTGTCAGGAAATCACCGCCCTGATTCAGCCGCATTGGCTGGTTCTGGCACTCGCTCGCAAATACGTCCTCGCCGTCATCAATGAGGATGTTGTAGGCGTGCTGGATCGCACTGTGCTCGGCGCTGTGGTCGTAGCATTCCGCCCACGTGGCTTGCGCTCCTGCGTCTGCACGTTCGCGGTTTGCAAGGTAGTGCTTGTTACTGTCCTCAATTGCTCGCCGCCTATCGTGCGGGTCCTCGGGGTTATAGTTTCGGCGAATCTCGGCGTATTCTTCCAGCCAGAATTTCTCGTGGCTGTCTGCGTATCGCCGCAGCATCGGGATACGCAGGCCCTCCCATTCCGGGTGCTTCAGGTGGTCTGCCAATTGGTCAACGGCGTCGTCCTCAATAATGCACGTGGCGTTCATCACCGCGCTGATTTGTTCGTTGTGACCACCCAGCCTGAGCACGCCCTTGCGGATCAGGTTGAGACGCTTTGTGCACTGCGCGGGGCTCATCGCGCTCACGTCTGTCTGCGGGTCGTCGATGATAACGAAGTCAGGCCGCTGTTTCGTTCCGTCAGGGCGTTTGTGTGCCATGCCGCGAATACGGCCGGTTAGTCCCCGGGCAGTAATAATAGACCCCGCAGAATCTGACCACTTGCCGTCGATTTTGACCGATGGGAAAACAACCGTGTCCTGCCCCCACTGGATGAATGTTGGTTCTCCGTTGTGGGTTTGGCTGCGTGCTCGTTGGGCCTTGTTTTCAAGGTGCAGGACGCAGGCGCAGACCTCCGGGAAATCCTCATGCAGCCGCTCATTTGTCATCAGCTCCGTTTTGATGCTCTCGATGTTGTCCTTTGCTGCGTGCTCGTCTGCGCCCACAATCGGAATGAATCTGCGATGGCCGTAAAGCATGGCCCAGAGTGCTGCATTTTCGCTGATTGTGGTCTTTCCGAATCCACGCGGAAACAGGTTCAGCACACGCCCGCCGCCTTGCGTCATGGCTAGTTCAATGCGTGTGATTGCGGCTTTCTGGTCGCCGCTGAATTCTGCAAGGCCGGTGGTTTCCGGGAAATACTGCACGAGGAAGTCTAAGAGCGAAGTGCGGCAGAACTCACGGCGGGCTGCGTTTGTTGGTGGTGGGATCGTGCCCACCTCCATCATGCGTTTTCGCTCTTCAATGTTTTCGATGTTCTGCCGTGTGTCTTGTTTGGCAGCCATCCGTGCACCTATGCAACAAACTGTGCGTGT
>JAYQOT010000101.1:0-4178 GCA_038144955.1 Burkholderiales bacterium
GGCGTCTCGCTCCGCAGCTTTGCCCGCATCGGTCCAGGTGGCATCCGGTGAATGCGGCCAGGCTGTGTAATCTCAACTCTGTTCTTAGGCGGCATCACGAACCCATTCCCTGCCCAGATGCAGGTGCGTTTCGTCCATCCGTCGCCATAGTCTGCCGGGTCGAACTTGTAGTCGGGTTCGCGCCAATACGTGCTGAGTGTGCTGATTGGGTTTTCGAGTCCCCACGGACACTCGCACCATTCCAGGATGTCGCGGCAACGCTCTACGATGTGCAGTGCTGACGCCAGCCCCGCCAGTCCCTTGTCCTTAAACCATCTGGCACCACTGACAGCCGGGTTCGTGCAGGGCGGGAACGCGAACGCAAACCTGTAGTCGCGGCGCGGAGGAATCCAATGCAACAGGTCGCAGCCGACGCGGACGATGTTTCCATCGCGGCTGATGCCTGGCTCGTGCTGCAGGTCAACGCACCAGCATTCGTAGCCGGCAGACGCCCACGGTTGAGCCATGACGGTTGATACATCGCACAGGAACAGGCATGTGAAATTTTTCATTTCGCACCTCCTGCCATCGCCAGGTAAATCGCCGTCGCCACTCTGGGAAGGTCCGCCAGCCGAACCGTTACGCTCCACGCTGTCCGGTCGCGGCGATGGAACACGACCGGGGCCAGGTTGCCGCAGTCGCGTTCTGCCTGCTGCATGGCGTCCTCGATGTTGAGCCTGTTTACCAGCTTGCATTCGGGATGCAGGCCGATGCACTCCAGTCCGACGACGTCCGGGCTGTCAGGACTCCCGGCAAACTGCTGCCCGCGTCGGCATTCGATGCCCAGCAGGTCCGACAGCAGGGCCGCCAACTCCCGTTCGCCGCGTGCCCCCTTGCGTTTGCTGTTGATTGCCATTCCGCCTCCATGTCCTGAGTCGCATAAACGCATAACGATGCGTCGATGTGTAGTGTGTGTGTCGTGTCTGGACTGTACTAGACTATACATATATATATATTATTTATAGATACCTTCTTTGTTACTTGCGCTGGGGTGATTCTGCTCTACGCGGGACGCGTCCTTCACACTGGTGAATCTGGGGGATTTCGTTCAGCATCTTGTCTACCTTCTGCCGATCTATCTTCTAGGGCGCGCAACAAACAAGTGGCGGGACTTCTTTTACATAATTGCGCTAGGGTGATATTTTCTCGGCGACGGCCTTGTACACCATCGCCGGACGGCCTGCGGTTTTTTCCGTAGACTTCACAACTTGCCCAGCCTCAACCAAAGAATTCAAAACTTCCTGCCGGTCACGTGGTGTAAGGTTGCGAGACGCCAGACAAATCTGGCTGGTCGTGACGCCCCTGGCACCTGACTGCCTGATAATCCGCAGCACCTTTTTGCACTTCGCATCAAACACGCCGTCGCTGATCCACTGTTCCGCCAGCCACTCCAGACGCACCGTCAGCGACTCGACGACGTCGCAGGCCCATTGAGCCGCCTGACGGTCAATGGTGGCCGCTTCACGCGACCGGCTGACCTGATGCAGCAGGGCCAGCTTGCGTGCCTTTTCGTACGCCCGCGTCCACAAAACAGAGTCACCGCTTTCCGCCTTCCGCCGAATGGCAACTTCCTGGCGAAAGGCGCGGAAGACTTCAACCGCGTTTTCCGCAGGCACCAGCCGGCGCGGCTGCGGCGTCACGCTCGACAGGTTGCCGCCAGGCTGGTAGCCGGCCCACCAATTGAACCGCTCAGCAATGTCGCGCGGCACGTCAGACATCTCCGCCGCTTCGTTCTCCGGCGGGTCGTTGTCCACAGCCTCGAAAATCAGAAACCGAGACAGAAAGCCATCCGACAGCGACTCCGTCGTCAGCGATTCCAGCACAGATTTCGGAACGCTGGTCCCGTATAGGCAACAATGCGGCTGGTCGAGCCTGACGACCTTTTTTTGGTCCGCGTATGAATCCCCGACATACTGGCTGTTACTAGATGTAAACAGTTTCAGCAAAACGGTTACGATTTGGTACAGATGCGGGCTGCGGTCGGGATTCCCGAGCACCCGCAAGAATCGCCCCATCTCGTCGATCTGAATCAACACTTCTGGCGACGTTCCCAGGCACGACGTCAGCCCCGCATGACTGCCGATGCCTTCTGGCCCCAGCCGATCGGCCAGCCCGGACTGTGACAGAATCGCCTTGTTGATTTTCCTGGCGTGTTCCTTGCCGCCACCGCTTTCACAGACGCCCATGCAATAGACGTTAGTCCGCGTCCCCATTTCGTCGGTAATGCGTCGACCAGTCACGGCACCCATCAGAGACAGTACGCCGGCCAGCGCCAGTTCCGGCTGCGGCTTGTACGCTGACGACAGGTTCCAGGCGATGACGTCCTGCATCAGCCCGCCAACCTGCATCAACCGCCGTGGAAACTTCTCCGGTTGTTCCTCCGGCTTCCATGTCGCGACCTGTTCCGCGTGCTGCTGGTCGTACCATCCCTCAATCATCGCCTGTGTGAGCTGGTCCGGTTCGTGCCGTGCGATGCTCCACGCAATCTTGTCGACTTCCTTATCCGACAGCGGCGGGTGGCACAGGTCCAGGTTTGCAGCTCGCAGACCTGACCGGATTGCCGCCTCAGTCATCCCCATTCGGCGCATCCCGCCGGCCAGTCGGGCCAGCGTGTCGTTTCGCGTCCCTTCCTGAATCTCGCCACCGACGCGCAGCGGTTCCTTGTGTTCTGCCTCGTGTTCTCCGGTCAACGCAGACATCAGCCACGCCGGAGGAGTCGGCAGGTCGTGCGGTGCGTAGTCGAGCGAGTAGCCTGGCTGCCAGTGATAACCGCCGACACCTGCGATGACAGACGGCGGGGCCAGCACGTAGCCGCCGTTGGCCCGTGTGTCGACGCCTTCCGCGATGTTGCTGGCAGTGTTCCGCAGTTCGATGCCTTCAGGCTGTCGAAACCAGAAGTGACTCCCGCCGCGCGGCGTAATCGTGCCGGCACCTGACAGCAGGTCAGCCAGGTGTTCTATTTCGTTAGCCCATTCGTTGTGCCTGCCGTCTCCGGTCGGGTCAACGTCGATGACAACCAGCCCATCGGTCGATACGCCGATGTTGTAGTTTTCGTTTTGTTCCCACCACTCCTGAATTTGTTCTTCGTCGGTCGTCGCGTCCAGGCAGCCATGCTGCGTAGCCGGCTGCTTGCCGCCCTGCACACAAGGAAAGACTCGATAACCAAGATTCGCCAGCCGCAGGGCGGCGTTTACCATTGCGTATGAACCCACGAGGGGAGCCCTTCCGTGTCCTCGGTTATTTCTTCTGTCTGTTCAAAGCCTGTCGGGAACTCAAAGTCAGATTCGCCAGCATCGACAGGTTCCGGCTTCGGGCCCAGCTTGACGCCGACAATCTTCGGCCACTTCTCGCCAGCGACTTCGCGGACGGTAATCGTCTCGGCAATCGCCAGCCCGCCGCCTTCCGCGATGTCGATGGCACGTTCCACGCTTTCCGGGAACTGGTCGTCAGTCCTGGCACGCCACCACAGACACGCCTTGCGTCTGGCGAATCCGTCATGCTCGATGCAGACCCACTCCGACACCCAACGCACCGGAGACAGCTTGTAGTCAACACGCAGCGTGATTGACCCGCTCTGTTTGCTGACGTGCTTAGTGTATCGCACATCCTTAACCGGATATTCCACGTCCTCGAAGTCACCGGACAACACGCCGGCGGCGTCAGGCTTGGCGTCGTGCTTGACGGGCTTTTCCGGGAATATCCAGCCACAGTCGAGGCAGACCGTTACTGCCGCGTGCATTACGCTGTCACATTCCGGGCAGACCTTTGTTGGCGCTTCGCCGTCCGAGCCGCTGACCTTGCGAGGCTTTGGCACGATCTGGTCAATCGGGCCATGCCGTCGCACGTTTCCGGCGTAGTCCAGCACGAGGCAATCCACTTTTCCTTCCGCGATGCGGAAGCCGCGACCCACCTGCTGATAATAAAGACCAGGCGACAGCGTCGGGCGCAGCAGACAGACGCAATCGACGTTCGGAGCGTCGAATCCCACACACAAAACCTGCACGTTGACGAGGTACTTAATCTGGCCGCTGCGGAACCGTGCCACAGCGTCGGATCGTGAATCAGCATCAGTATCACCCGTGATAATGGCGGTTTCGGAAACTGTCTTGAGACGTTCAAAGACAGGGTAGGCGTGGTCG
>JAYQOT010000102.1:0-4152 GCA_038144955.1 Burkholderiales bacterium
ACCGGTAAACTACGAGAAGCAGTATTTCGAGAGGCTCGCCAGTGTCTAGAAAACCGGGGGCGATTCACGGGCCAAGCTTGTAGAATGCGCGATTTTCATGTCCATGACAACTTAATCGAATGGAAGTGCCTAAGAAATCTAGCGCTTGATCAGTTGTCAAGGCGACAACTTCATACCCGACCGCCGGAAGCCGAAAATCTATTAAACTCCGGACTATGGATAAGCCCTTGGAACAACACGCTTGGCTGCTGAAAGCCGCTCAGCAAGTCCGGCCGGAAATCCAACTGCCCCCGGACATACAAATTGCGCCTGAACTCACCGACGCGTGGATGCAAATTGCCGGCATATTTGGTCTGGATGCGCATGGGTTGGCTCAGGCAGTAGCTACTCATCACCATATTCCGCTTGGAGACCTAAGGCAATTCCAGCCGCTTACAGCGAATCGCATCCCGGAAAAGCTTTGCCGGGAACTTCAGCTTGTACCGCTATATCTGGACGGCGACACTCTGGTCGTAGCCGTTTCCGATCCACGCATTAACGACGATCGTCGCAATCGAATCCGGTTTGCCGCCAATTTGCAAATCAGGATCGTAATCTTGTCGCCCGACGACATCGATACCTGTCTGGCAAGACTTTTTTCGTCGAATCTTGCGCACAGTGCTGGCCTGACGACAACGATCGATCTGGACAGTAACAAAAGCGGAGAGACGGATGCGCACACGGTTCTGCTGGTCAAGGCGATCTTCCGTTCGGCGCTGGAGAAGAATGCATCCGATATCCATATCCACCCATTTGTCGGCGGTGGTGTCATTCGAATGCGGGTTGATGGTGTTCTGCGCCGAATTGCGACCATCCCGGACGAAAAATTGCGCGATATTTCACGATATCTGCGATCCAATGCCGGCCTCGCGATCAACCCGTTCAAGCCTCAGGATGGCCGCATGCGCCTGGTGGCAGGAAATCGCGAAGTTGATGTTCGGTTGTCACTGCTGCCGGCCTTCGATGGCGACCGCATCGTCTGTCGCCTGCTCGATCAGGGACGGAATTTCTCGTTGAGCGGCAGCCGGCTTTCCAGTATAGACCAGCAGACGCTGCGCCGCCTCGCCTCGCACAACGTCGGCATGATTCTGTTGACCGGGCCGACCGGCTCGGGCAAGACCTCGACGCTCTACGCGCTGCTCTCCGAACTGAACCGGGTTGATGTCAATATAATGACGATCGAGAACCCGGTCGAATATGTACTGCCGGGCATTTCACAGATTCAGGTAAACGAGAAACAGGGGACCACTTTCGCCGACACCTTGCGCGCTATCCTGCGTCAGGATCCGGACATTGTGCTGATCGGGGAAATCCGTGATGGCGAAACGGCGCGCATTGCCTGCCAGGCGGCACTAACCGGGCACATGGTCCTCTCCACCCTGCATACCAACGATGCCCTGGGCGTGCTGCCGCGCCTGCTGGATCTGGGTCTCGAGCCCAGCATTATTGCCGACGCCCTGATCGGCATGGTATCGCAGCGGCTGGTGCGCACTCTTTGCAAACAGTGCAGGCACCCCGTCGCCCCTCCCTACCTGCCGCAGGAAAATTTGTTCCATCAATTGACGGGCGAATGGCCTGGCTTCCGCCCGAGCGGCTGTCAGAAGTGTTCCTTCACCGGCTTTCAAGGGCGGCTGCCCATCATCGAAAGTATCGAGGTTTCAACCCAATTAAGGCGGGCCGTCCTGGACGGCGCCACGAGTTCGGCTTCGCTCCAGGCAGCGGCACAACCGACCCGGCGCAGCATGTCAGCCAGCGCGCGAGATCTCATCGTGTCGGGGCTGACCACGCCCGCTGAGGTGCAACGCGTAATCGGCACACATTTCTGGAGTGAACTGGCTGCTGAGACGGGAACGGATGTGCTTCCACAAGATATGACATTTGCGGAGGACGTCCGTGGCGGACAAAAGATGCAGTTGATACTGCTGTCGGCTGACCCTGCAACAACGGAACGACTGCGTAACCTCGCCACTTTCGACGTCGAGACTGTGGCTGACGAGATTGCCGCAGCGGCAATACTCGATGCGGGGCAGCGCGCCATCGCGCTGGTGATCGACACCCGTCTTTGCGGCAATGAAAATCCTGAGGCGTGGCTGACGCGCTTGCGCCAGTCGCTGGCCTGGTCCGGGCTGCCGGCACTGTTCCTGCTTGCGGATGCTGCGCCTGAGCTGAAGACATTGCTCGAGCAGCATGCCGCACCGGCCTGCGATGTCAATGAAACAGACGAATCGCTGCACCAGGCATTGCTGAGACTTCTTCAACTTCGATCAAATCAAACAGAAAACTAGCTGTCATGATCAAGTCACCCACCAAGGGCTTCACACTCATCGAAATCGTTGTCGCCGTCGCCATCGTCGGCGTGCTGGCGGCGGTCGCCACCGTGTTCTATAAGGACTACGTGACCCGCTCCCGGGTGAGCGAAGCGCTGGTCTTCGCCGACGCCGGCCGGACAAGACTCGAAGTGGATTGGGCCGCGGACCAGCGCAGTGGTCAGCAAAAGGATTTGCTGAACGCGGCCGGCAAGCCGGTCGACATGATGACCGGGCTGACCTGGGTTCGCGGCACTCCTGCCGATGCCTACGTGGGTTACATCATGGCGGAGATGAACCTGCCGGGCTTTGGCAAACGCAAGGTGCTGGCCCTCGAACTGAGAAGCACGGGCGACTGGCATTGCGTCGGGGCGGCGCGCTTTGCCAAGCCGGAGGAATCGCTCGACGAGAAATACCTGCCTGCCCAGTGCCGTGACGGAGTGGCCGTGGCCAAGGTCGGTGCCCCGGCGTCGCAACCCGTCGCGCCCACGGGTCAGGCCGCGGCGCCGGCCGTTGCCTGCCCGGCCGGTCAGGACAAGGTGCAGACGACCGATGCCAAGGGGATTGCGATCTCCTTGTGCCTGCCCGCCTGCCCTGCGGGCCAGACACGGAACGCGCAGGATCCGAGCCGCTGTGATGCGCCGGCCGGACGACCAACTTCGCAGGCGGACTGCCAACCCAACGAGGCATTCAGTATCAGTATGGGGAGGTGCTTTAAACGGTGCAACGTTGGCTGGTACTTTATTGCAGGATCCTCCCAATGCTCATCGACACCTCCTGCTGCAGCCCAGCCGCCCGCCGTGGCGCCAACCCCTGCGGCACAACCGCCGCAAGCCCCGTCAGGCCAGGCAGGTTGTGCAGCGCTGAATGCGGATGGGTCGCTGCCTGCCGCGAAAGTTAGCGCCTTACCTTGCCCGGCCGGTTATAAACCCAACCCCACAGGATGTTCATTGGTGAAGGTTTGTGCGACACCCGTCGTTCCAACCGGTGGAAAACCTGATGCGAATACCTGTCCGCCAGGTACCTCTTATAGGCTGACTGATGGCGTCTTATTTGGGCCCGGACAGGATGTTAAGCCTATCGATGTGAGCAAGGGGGAGTGTCTCTATGCCGGCAATGGCAACCCGGTATTGCAGACGAATGTGGAATATGCTGATCGCCAATGTCACGTCTGTGCAGGCCCTCCCGTGCTCTGCGAAGTTTTACATCAATCAACAACCTGCAAATGGCCAAACAATATCTGTGGGACGCAGGTGATGAATCACCTCGATGGTACAAGGTCCGTGCTTCGAGGCTGTGCGAATGCGGAGTGGGCCAATACGCAATGGTTGCAGGACTCCGCGGATAACACCAAGTGCGACACAGTCGGTGTAGGCAATCAGCACCTAAACTTTGTTTGTAGATTTGCCTGCATTGGCCCGAACTGCAACAATACGCTACGTCCAGCCCAAAGCACCGAGTATAAGTTACGATGAACGACGAGCAAGTACACGGAGGCTTCTCCTGAGCTGAAAAGATTGCTTGAGCAGCATGCTGCGCCGAGCTACGATGTCAATGAAACAGACGAATCGCTGCACCAGGCATTGCTGAGACTTCTTCAACTTCGATCAAATCAAACAGAAAACTAGCTGTCATGATCAAGTCACCCACCAAGGGCTTCACACTCATCGAAATCGTTGTCGCCGTCGCCATCGTCGGCGTGCTGGCGGCGGTCGCCACCGTGTTCTATAAGGACTACGTGACCCGCTCCCGGGTGAGCGAAGCGCTGGTCTTCGCCGACGCCGGCCGGACAAGACTCGAAGTGGAT
>JAYQOT010000103.1:0-3926 GCA_038144955.1 Burkholderiales bacterium
CCTGTGACGACTATGACGGTCTCGCACGCGTCGCCAATGCCCTCGATACCCCGGTGGCCGGTGGAGAGTACGTCTATGGCATCGCGCCATTCCGCCAGATGCTCGAAGCACGCTCGGTGGACATCGTGATGATTGACATCCTGCGCGCCGGCGGCGTCACCCAGTGGCTGAAGATCGCCGGCATGGCTGAAGCCTTCAACGTCCCGGTGGTCAGCCACCTGGCACCGGAAATCCACGTGCACCTGGTTGCAGCGGTACCCAACGGCCTCACCGTCGAATACATGCCCTGGTCATCGAAGCTGTTCCGCGACGTGCCGCAACCCAAGGACGGCATGCTGTCGGTGCCGCAGCGCCCCGGTTTTGGCCTCGAGTTCGACCCCAAGGTGGTCAAGTTCAAATAGTCCCTGCCTGATAATTAAAAAGGGGCGGATTTCTCCGCCCCTTTTGTTTTGATGTGCTGCTGCGGCAGTGTTACCGCGCCTTGATCCCCGCGCGTTTCACCACGTCCGCCCACTTCTTCATGTCGTCGAGCATGAACTTGCGGAATTCCTCGGGCGAACTGCTGACTGCCTCGGAGCCGTTGTTGCGCATGGTCTTGATGAAATCAGGCGACTTCACCAGGTTCACCACTTCGGCGTGGATCTTGGTCAGCAGCGGCTTGGGCAGCTTGGCCGGCGCCATCACGCCGTACCAGCCCACCACCGAAAAACCGGGCAGCACTTCACCCATTGACGGAATTTCAGGGGCCGATTCGAGCCGCTTGGGTGCACTCACCGCAATCGCCCGCAGCTTGCCGGAACGCACCTGACCGAAGGCGCCGGTCAGACCCATGAAATTGAAGTGGTACTCGCCGCCGAGCAGACCGACGATCGCCGGGCCGGTTCCGCGATAGGGAATGTGCTGCGCCTTGCCACCGACCGTCAGCATCAGCAGTTCGCCGGCGAGATGACCGCCGCTGCCGATACCGGCAGAACCGAAGTTGATCGGATCCTTGGTGGTCTTGACCCAGTTCACAAAATCTTTCGCGGTCTTCGCCGGATGCGACGGATTGACCACCAGCATCAGCCCGCCTTCGGTCATCTGGGTGATCGGCGTAAAGTCATTCACCGGGTGGTAGGGGAGCTTGCGGATCAGCGCCGCATTGACCGTGTGCTGGTGATAGGGAATGAACAGCGTGTAACCGTCTGCTGCGGCGTCCTTGGTGATCTCGGCGCCGTTGACACCGGAGGCGCTGCCGCGGTTGTCGACGATCGCCTGCTGGCCCCAGGCCTTGGTCAGATGTCCGGAAAGTATCCGTGCCAGAAAATCCGTGGTGCCTCCGGGGTTGGCCGGGGTGATGATGCGCACCGGGCGGCTCGGATAATCAGCGGCGTGCAACGGCAACGCCACGGCCAGCGCCGAGGCAGCCAGCATTACCGGCCCCATCCAGCGGCATGTGAGCTTGAAATTCATCATTTTTCTCCTCATCGATTATTTGTCACGCACGAAGGACGAAGGATAACCCACGACGGGCCCCGGCGCACCGTCTGCGAACAGGCGGCCTGCGCGGCGGTATAATCGCGCGCCCCACCACACCCCATTCACCCCTTCAGGAGATCACTCCATGAACACCCGTCTGCTTGCCGCTACGGCACTGGCCCTGTGCGCCGGCCTGGTGCAAGCACAGAACTATCCGTCCAAGCCCGTCCGCATCATCGTTCCGTTTGCCCCCGGTGGCGGTTCCGACTTCATTGCCCGCGCCATCTCGCCACCGCTGAACAAGGCGCTGGGGCAGCAGTTCATCGTCGACAACCGGCCCGGCGCCGGCAGCACGCTGGGCAGCGAAATTGCGCTGAAATCCCCCGCTGACGGCTACACGCTGCTGCTGATCTCCGGCAGCTACACCACCGCGCCCAGCCTCTACAAGAACCTCAAGTACGACACGCTCACCGACATGACTCCGGTGATCCAGACCGAGAACGGCCCGTACGTGGTCTCCGTGCATCCGTCGCTGCCGGTGAAAACCGTCAAGGAACTGGTGGCGCTCGCGAAGTCGAAACCCACCCAGCTCAACTACGCCAGCACCGGCAACGGCGGCATCACCCACATGGCCACCGAACTGTTCGCCATGCGTACCGGCATCAAGATCACCCACATCCCCTACAAGGGCACCGGACCCGGTGTCATCGACACCATCGCAGGCAACACCCAGATGATGGTCGCCGCAGTGTCTGCCGTCGTCGGGCACATGGGCAACGGCCGCCTGCGCGGCCTCGCGGTGTCCTCACCCAAGCGGCTGCCGGCATTGAAGGACATTCCCACCGTGATGGAAGCCGGCTACAAGTACCAGGTCAACAACTGGCACGGCGTGATCGCTCCCAAGGGAACGCCGAAGGCGGTCATCGACAAGCTCAACAGCGAAATCAACAAAGCCATCACCAACCCGGATTTCGCCAAGCGCATCGCGCAGGACGGACTCGAACCCGCGGGCGGCACGCCGGAAGCCTTCGGCGAACTGCTCAAGCGTGAAGTCGTCGAGTGGGGTGAAGTCGTCAAGGCTGCCAAGGTCACCCTCAACTGATTTTCGTTTCAGCCAAAACACGAACGGCCTCGCAGGGCAACCTGCGGGGCCGTTTTGTTATGGGCAAGACTGTAACCCGGCTCCGTATTCTCGTGCCGGCGCATCACTTTTCATCAGACTGTCAGCGCCTGATCACCACCTTCTGGTAGAGACCACCGAAGAAAGTCTGCTTGCGCACTTCCCGGCAGGGCACGCCGCGCGGTATCCAGGAGGAAATTTCGCTGCGCCACAGATCCATCGCAAACGGTTCCAGCCAGGCCAGTATCGGCGTCATCAGGTAGCGGAAAGGATTGCTCCAGTGCGGCCGGTGGTAGTCGACAAAGATGACCTTGCCGCCGGGTTTCACCACCCGCAGCGCCTCGGCCACGGTGCGAGCGCGCACCGCTTCCGGCATTTCATGCAGCAGGAAAAACAGCACCACGGTGTCATGGCTGGCGTCAGCAAAATCGAGATCACCCGAATCCTGGTGATGCACGATCACCCGCGGATGGCCTTTCATCTTGCGCCTCAGGTTGTCGAGCTGCACCGGCGCGACATCGGCGACATCCAGTGTGCCGTGCGGTCCCAACTGGCGCGCCAGCATCTGGGTGAAATCCCCGTAGACACAGGCCACCTGCAGCACCCTGCCCGATACCGGCGCATCCAGTTCGCGGAACACCGCATCGCGCAGCCGGTTGTAATTGCCCCACAGGATCAGGTTCACCAGCCATTGCCGCTCGAACACGCGCACCGCATTCGGATGCACGTAAGCCCACCAGTAGGTTTGTTCAAGATATTGCGGCATCGGCACCGGCGCTTTCAGTGCCTGCGCCTGCACGGTGACGGCAGCCGGATCGGTGCGGCGGACAGCGGCTGATTTGGCCATCTAGATCCTCAACAGAAAATAAACCGCAGACAACGTGGCAGCAGCAGCAGCCAGGTAAACCGCAACAGCTACCGCAGTATCGGCACGCACGCCGAAATCGTGCAACGTAATGCGCAAGCGGTGCGCCGCATGCCAGGACGACAGGAAAACGATGCCGAACAATACCAGCTTGCCCAACCAGTGCCCTGCGAATCCGCGCAGGTTGTCGTAGGCCAGCAATTCGGGCATCACGCCAAACGCCGGCAACAGCGTCAGCAATACCAGCGCCGGCGTAATAAAAGCGGTCGCCGTGCCGCCTGCGGCGAACAGCCCCCACACCACCGGCTTGTTGGATTTGGCCATGTCAGAACACCCCCGCCAGCACCAGTAGCGCGACGGTTGCGACCAGCCAGCCCGCATAGTGCGCGCCGATGATCACCACGCCGGGCAGAAATTTCTCGCCGATCTGCACCGGCAAAGCCTTGGGCGTGACGTTGAACCACGACATCGAGTGATAGACGG
>JAYQOT010000104.1:0-3822 GCA_038144955.1 Burkholderiales bacterium
GCGTGAAGCCACCCGTCGTCGGATTCGCATCCCCATACGCCCGTGACTGGTCAGCCGCTTTTACCGTGATCGCGCGCTGGCCGATCGTCAGCACGCCATTCTGCGCCGTGATGCTGTAATTCGAGGACAGCCCCGAGGTGAAGTTGGAGCCATCGTTGCTCAGCGCGTGCGTCGTGCCCGCGTTCGAGGTCCCGGTCGCGGCACTCGACACGTTCACCGAGCCGATCGTGTCCCCGTTCACCAGCGTGCCCGCCTCCAGCGTGAAGCCACCCGTCGTCGGATTCGCATCCCCATACGCCCGTGACTGGTCAGCCGCTTTTACCGTGATCGCGCGCGGGTCAATCGTCAACAAACCGCTATCAACGAATGTCAAACCATAGCCCGTGTTGGCCACTCCGCTGGCCGTAATGGCATAAGCACCACCGGCACCTCCTCCTCCACCCACGGCCGCAGTGGCCGTATTGCCGGTTGAGGCGATAGCCGGGCCTGAAAAGAAAATGTCGCTAACTGTTGAGTTGAGATAAACATCACCGTAGGCCAACGCGTTCACCGGCTTCCCGGTCAACGCATAATTTGCAGACAGATCAATGGCGGCATCACCGTATGTCTTGTTCGCATTGGTGGTCGTGACCGTCACTGCCCCGGGATCGGAAAACACATAGCGATTGCCGGTGTCGGATACGGCTGCCGGGTAACTCACGCCCCAGATGGCCTTGTTGCCGCTCGCAAGACCACCGAACGTATTGCCAGCCGGATCTGCGCTGTAAATCAGCCAGCGCCCGGAACCCGGGACCAACACTCCGGAACCGGCATTGTTGGTAAACGTAGCACCGGAAACCACGATCGAATCACTCGCGGATCCCGTCGCCGTCAAGTTACCGCCCGAATTCAGTATCACTCCGCCGCTGCCGCCCGCCAGCAGCTTGATCGAACCCGCGCTCAACGACCCGGTGACGGACAGATTTCCGCTAACGTCAGTGACAACCGAGTTGCCCGCTGTCGTGGAAAAATTGCCCGCATCAATATGGACGGAACTCGAGGTGGTATTGGTCAGCGCATTTCCTGCGGTGCCGAACGCACCGTCGTTTCCAACACTGATTACACCCTGATTCGTCAGATTGGACGCCACCAAGGTACCCAGCACTTGAATCAGCGAACCAGCCTGGTCGTTCGTAAAAGCGGTGCTTACCGTGTTCGATGTGCCGGCCGCCGCCGTCATCGTAGCCGAATTAGTGAGTGTGCCAGTGCCACTGATACTCGCCCCGGACAATGTCAACGCTGCGCTGTTCTGGAAATTCCGATTCAGGACCAGCGATCCGCTCAGCGTTCCGGAACTGCCCACTCCGAGGGTAAATAAGCCACCTGACCCCATTGTGCTGCCATTGGTATTCCACGAAAGAACCCCGGAGCTTCCGCTCACCGAAACTGCCCCGTTGCCCAGCAAACTGCCCTGCAGGGTCAGGGTTCTGGTGAACTGGGAACCCTCCACAAGACTGAGCGATCCAGTATTCGATATGGAGAAAGGCACATCCGCAATCAGGCTTTTGGCAACCGCAGCATCACCCGAGATCAAGATCGTACCCGTGCTGCTCAGTACCTCCACCGCATCGCTGGATGTCGGAACGACATTGCCGCTCCAGTTGTTGGCCGTGAACCAGTTGAGATCACCGCCACCCCCATCCCACGTGATGATCGTCGCACCGGGACACCCGGTCCCGGTACAGTTGATGGTCGTCCCTGGTGCAATATTGCCGGCGCCGCTGACACTGGCCGCTGAAATATTCAGGGTCGACCCGTTGGTATCCAACGGAGCCTCGATAGTCAGAGGGCCCGTGGTATTAATGCTGGTTGTCTGATTGGTTGACAAATCCCTGGCAACCCGGATGCCGCCATCGCCCGCCGTAAACATCAGTGAGGTACCCGCATCACTGGCCAAGTCAACGGGACCACCAGCAGTCTCGCCAATACTGATCCTGTCGACCTTGATCGTAATTTGATCATTCAGTCCGCCGGGTCCCAGACCATCAGACCCCGCGGTCGTCGCCTCCCCAATTTTCAGTTGCCCAGTGCTCTTCAGTTGCCCGGTGTCTGTGCTGGTAAACTGCGCCTGACCTGATGATCCGATAAGAAAAGAAAGTTCACCGACCGCTTCAGAGGAAAGCGCAACATCAATCCCCCCGGCGCCGGCATTCACATCGCCATTGAGGTCAAACCCACCACCATTGGTTCCGCCCTTGGAGTTGGAACCGCCAATCATTGTAATTTTCCCGCCGGTCGCCGCATCGGTATTGAAAGATCGCACCACGACGCCAGTCCCAATCCGAACCGCACCGGCACCGTCACTGCCGACGGTCCCGGCCGTTGCGGGGTACCCGTTGGAGTGCGGAGAATCGGCCTCCAGCCAGATCGGGGCACCATAGGTGATCAGGTTTGAATTGACGAGGACATGCCGGCCGGCCTGGAGTACCACGCGATTTGCACCAGTCTGGTTCGTCAGCACAAGACCACCACCACTCAAACCGGAGTTCAGCGTGATATCACGACTGGCCTGCAGAATGATATTCCCGGACAGCGCCTCCAGCGCTTCGTCGCTGATCGTAAAATTGGTATTGGCTGTCGCGCCATCGGCAAACAATATCGAACCGTCACTGACCTGAGCATTATCACCGCCACCTGTGACCGTATCCGCTACGGTAATGTCACGTGGGTCAAGCAATATAGTCCCGGAGCGGCCTGACGGCGCACCGACATCAACTCCACCGTAAAAATTCAGGACCTCCTTGCCGGACACCTCGACGAAACCACCGTCACCGGACTGCGCACCTCCCCTGGCGGTGATCTGACCGTGGTACCGCGCATCCCCATCCGCCCAGACCACCACCTTGCCGCCGGAACCGGATGTCACCGCATTAGCGGCAATCCGGACATCAGACCCGACAAAGGTCCGCTGTGCATTCTGAACTTCGGCATTGCGTCCCTGGAAATCGCCGCCCACCAGCACGGTACCGCCGCCGGCCTCACCTGAGGTATCGACCTGCGCACTGCCGACCAATCCGACTTGGGTCCCCATCAACTGCACGGCGCCACCCTGACCGGCCTCACCTTTGGCTTCTATCGTGCCGGCCGCGATCAGCGTGCCGGTTTCCGCCTGCGCGGTCACTCTGCCGCCTTCCGGTCCACTGGCCGAGGCAACACTGCCAGCGGCCAACGTGACATCCTTGACGGCCCTGAACACGATCTTGCCGTTCTCACCCATGACCGCGGTATTGGCACTGGCCACGCCGCTGTGCTTCACCATGGCGCCATACATGCCGATGTTGCCGCCGGCCGCAATCAACTGCCCGAGATTCAGTGCCTGGTTGTCCGGCGCAGTCAGCTGCACACGGACTTCCGGCGTTTGCGCATCGACCAGTTCCACGCTTTTTCCGGCCGCGAGGATGATCTCCCCCTTCGGGCTGTGAATGATGCCGCTGTTCTGCACATCCTGGCCGATCAGGTACACCATCCCACCACTCGCCGTCTTGATGACGCCCTGGTTCACCACGCTGCCGACATCGGCATTCGAGGAAAATTTCAGCTGACCTGCGAGGAAATTGCTGTCTGAATAACTCAGCGTGGAAGCCACAAACCCCGCGACATCGATATTCGCACCGGGCCCGATGGTGATGCCGTTCGGATTGACCAGGAAAACCCGGCCGTTGGATTGCAGCGTTCCCAGGATCGACGACGGATTGACCCCGACCACGCGATTGAGAACACTGCTCGATGCGGACTGCTGGTTGAAACGGACACCCTCGCTGGCGGCAATGGAAAAACCCTGCC
>JAYQOT010000105.1:0-3773 GCA_038144955.1 Burkholderiales bacterium
GCGCAATCTGCGTGGAATGAATTAAATTCGCTGATGGCGAAGTTAAACACCGATGCGCAAGTGTCGTCAGTCAACGCGGCTCTGCTGCAGGCGTTCGCGAAGTTTCGCTAAAGGTCACTGAATGGCTATTTCCGGCGCATTCATCAACGGCGCAACGGATACGGCGAACGCATCGTCGTACAACTTCGGCTCATTCTCGCTGGGTTCTGCGGGAATGATTGTCGTTGTGGCTGAGGCGAGAGCGAGCGGAAACATCTCAGTATCGTCCGTCACTGTGGACGGAGCGTCCGCAACAATCGTATCGGATAACAGTAACCCATCAGCCGTTCAGAACCCTGTCTGCATTGCCGTGAAAGAGGTGTCCGACGGAAGCAGGACTGTTGTCGTCAACTATAGTTCCACGGCGCTGCGTGCAGCGTGCCAGGTCTATCTCGTTACCGGCTACGCATCGACAACTCCCTCGGATACCGACTCGGGATACAGTGCGGCTTCTCCGACGAGCTTGACGGCAACACTGTCGTTTCCTGCGAATGGATTCGCGATCTATGGTCACTTGCACGGGAACACGGGTCTGGCGTCATTTTCGGCGGCAACCGAAGATTACGAGGCACAGATTGAGTCGCTGGTAGACGTGTCGAGCGGCTCAAAAACTGGATCATCGGACCCAGACACCGAAACTGTCTCGTGGTCCACTGGCGCAAATTACGGCTATGCTGCGGCGGTATGGGCTCCGGCTGCGGCTTCATCAGGGGCACCGCATTACTACTACCAGCAACAGGCGGCGGCAGTATGACGATTTTCATGGACGTCGACACGGCGCTGACCGAGGTTCCGGTGAATCTCGTTCCGCTGACCGATGACACGGACTTCAAGACGATAGAGACTGCCGTTGCCTACAACGCTGCGGGCATGGCTCTGAATTGGCATTTCGTCACGACAGCAGGCGTGGAAACGACAACGGCAGTCACTCCGACGACGGCAGGCACCTACGATTGGGCGCACGCCGGTCAGGGTATGTATACCATCGAGATTCCCGCTTCCGGCGGTGCCAGCATCAACAATGACACGGAGGGATTCGGCTACTTCACTGGATACGCAACCGGGGTTCTGCCGTGGCGTGGGCCGACGATCTGTTTCCGGGCGGCTGCGCTGAACAATGCCCTGATTGACGGCGGAGACGTGCTGGATGTTAGCGTAACCGAGTTCGGCGGAACTGCCGGAACATTCGCCAGCGGTCGCCCTGAAGTCAACACGACGCACATCGCAGGATCGGCAGTCAGCACGTCGTCGGCGCAGCTTGGCGTCAATGTGGTGCAGGTCAGCGGGGACGCGACTGCCGCAGACAACCTGGAACTGCAGTACGACGGAACCGGCATCACCGGAGACACGTACCCGGCCACGCAAGCACAGGCTGGTGCCATCGCCGTTGCCAGTTCGGCAATCAACGTCACGGCAGAATCGTATACGCTGACGACCGGCACACAGTCCAGCGGCACAGTCTCGTCTACGACCGCACTGGACGGAACAACTCATCAGCACACCGACACCGCCGGGGCGATGGAACTGTACTATCAGTTCGACGTCGGCTCTGACGGAATTCCGGTCAGCGTGAAGCTGGACGGCGAAGTCACTGGCGTCAACGACAACCTCGGCGTTTACGCCTACAATTGGTCCGGAACATCTTGGGACCAAGTTGGAACGCTGGTCGGTAAGTCGGCAGCGACAAGCGAAACTAACGTATACGACCTGTTGGTGGCGCA
Source organism: Burkholderiales bacterium (assembly GCA_038144955.1). Taxonomy (GTDB): domain Bacteria; phylum Pseudomonadota; class Gammaproteobacteria; order Burkholderiales; family SG8-41. Next base: position 1,761 of record JAYQOT010000105.1, read on the forward strand.
TGTCGGCACCGGGTCGAACAGCGGAAAGGTCCGTATCCGATTCTACGCCGCAAGCGGACTGACATCGGCAACTCTGTACGTCGACCGAATCCTCGTCAGCTATGCGGTGGCGGTTGGTGGCATTCCCAACGGAACGACAATCACGCTGACGTCATCTGCCGCGAACAGAAACTTCCTCGGTCACAACTGGACGCTGGCGCTCGGTGGGCAGTCCATCGCCGGTGCCTACGTCTTCCAGTCAACAAACGTAAGCGGCACAGGAACAACGACAAACGGTTCCAGCTACACGTTCCAGCAATGCGCGTTTGGGACAGCCACGCTGTCGGCGTATGGTTACATACAACTGTGCGCGTTCTCGTCGACGCTAACCCTGACCAGCACGGCAGGCGTCAGCGATGACGCGGTTCACCTGATTGACTGCGTTAGCGCAGTTTCCGGTTCTGGTTCGCCCACATTCGATTTGTCGGGTGTCACGAAGACGACGTACTTCAACCTGCGGCGATGGGCAGGCGGCATAACGGTGTCGATGAATTCCTTTGTGACCACGACGCTTGGCGGCGCACTCGGGAACGGGACGCTGACGCTGACAAACGCTGGCGGAAACGCTGAAGTGCGTGGCGTCTGGAAGTCGGTTGTCCTGACAACCAGCGGTTCGGCTGTGACAAATATCGTGATGTGGTCGGGCTGCCCAATCACGATCAATGGGACAGGCGGAACGGTCAATATCTACGGTGTGTTTGGTGCCGTAACCGACAATAGCAGCGGAACGACTGTGAATTCGTACCACGTCAACAACCTCGCACTGCCAGCCAGTCCGACCAGCGGCAGCCTGTGGGAACGTATCAAGACGATGGACGATGCCGACCTGCCGACGACCGCTGCAGCAATCCTGGCCGACACCGGGACTGACGGGGTTGTTCTGGCTGCAAACTCGGTCAGCGCTGCCGCAGTGGCTGCCGACGCTGTGGCCGAGATTCAGAACGGCCTGGCACTGGAGGCGACGGCACAGTCGATTCTAACGGACACCGGAACGACGATTCCCGCAACAATTACCACGCTGCAGACGACCGCAGACGCTCTGCCGACGCTCGCCGAAATCCTCGCTGGCGGGGACATCGACGGCTACACGCTGGAAGAGACGCTGAAACTCTGCCTGGCCGCCCTCTCCGGCAAGCTAAGCGGGGCGGCGACCACGACAATCACGATTCGCGCGGCTGACGATTCCGCAGACCGTATCACTGCCACTGTGGACAGCGACGGCAACAGATCGGCAGTCACCTTGAATGCGGCGGGCTAACCGATGTTTCCAAGCCGGATGTTTGCGAACCGGATGTTCGCTCCGAGGTATTACCCGAAAGTCGGGTTGACTGCAGTGATTATTTCCGGGCCGTTCTGCGTCGACGGAACAGCAGCATTCAGGCCGGGCGCTGTGCTGTCGGCAGCTTATTCAATTGGCAGTCAGTACAAGGCATCGTTCCGCCCCGGTGCGGTGCTAACAGATGCGGGGTGCGACCGTGGCAACGCCTAGACCGTTGAACCCGACATATCGTGTCAATCCGGGAAGCGTGTTCCCATTCAAGGCACAGGTCAAGAACCACAACGCAGACGCCATCACTCAGGCGTCGCTAACCAGCATCGCATACGCAGTGGTAGACACCAGCGACGGCAGCAGCGTCGGCACAGGGACACTGGCAATCTCAACAGCGGTGTTTGACACACTGCAGACTGGGGAGGGGTGGCCGCATAGCACTGGCTATAATTTCGAATGGGACGTGGCCCCTACACTGACTCCAGCAGCAGCGGGGGATGAGTACCAAGTGACAATCACGTTCACGCCAACGGACGCAACCAAGGCGTTCACAGATCGCTTCAAACTCAGGTGCGAGTGACACGCAGCCAAACGACTTACGCCATTCGTGGGTCGACGTAAGTCCGTATGCGAGGTGTATCACAATGCAACATATCGTCAATCAGCGATACGTGACATGTCGGGTCCTCCCGATGGGTGGACCC
>JAYQOT010000106.1:0-3769 GCA_038144955.1 Burkholderiales bacterium
CCGGCGGGATGCCGCCCAAGGCATCGTGCGGGCGCTGCTCGTTGTATTCGATCTGCCACCAGTAGACGGCTTCCCGAACGTCATCCAGACGCATAAACAGGTTGGCATCGAGCAATTCCTCACGCAGCGTCCGGTTGAACCGCTCGATGTAGGCGTTCTGGTTCGGCTTGCCGGGCTGGATGTATTGAATGGCCATGCCGGCCGCCTTGGCCCATGTGATGAAGGCCTCGCCCAGGAACTCGGGGCCGTTGTCGGTGCGCAGCACCTGGGGCAAGCCCCGCTCCTGGCGCAGCCGTTCAAACACCCGCACCAGACGCTCCGAGGTGATCGAGGTGTCCACCTCGATATGCACCACTTCCCGGTTGAAGTCATCGACGATATTGAACAGACGGAACCGCCGGCCACAGGCCAGCGCATCGGCCATGAAGTCTGCCGACCAGACCGAGTCCGGCAACCGTGGCACATACAGCGGCGCTCGTTCCCGCTTCGGCAGCCGCCTCCGGGCAGCCCGGCGCAAGTTGAGTTTCATCGCTCGATACACCCGATAGATGCGTTTGTGATTCCAGCCACAGCCTTCCAGCCGCAACCGCTGGCAGCATTTCCAGAAGCCCCGGCTGGGCCGCTCTTCGACCAGCCGGGCTAAGGCCGCCATCAGCTCCGCGTCCCGCACCAGCCAGTTCACCGATTCCGTGTAATACGCCGAACGGGCCAGTCCTACACAATCGCAGGCCCGGCGCACTGAGACCTGGTGCCTGTCCACCAGATACCGCGCCGCCTCCCGCCGCCCCTCCGGCTTCAGAGCTTTTTTGCGATCAGGTCCTTCATCGCCGCGTGCTCCAGCGCCATGTCCGCAAACAGGCGCTTTAACCGCGCATTCTCCGCCTCCAGTTCTTTTACCCGCTTCAGGTCGGACGCCTCCATCCCCCCATACTTCGATTTCCACTTGTAGTAGGTGGCATCGCTGATCCCGTGGCTCCGGCAGATCTCCTTCACCGGCTTGCCAGCATCCGCCTCCTTCAGCACCGCAACGATCTGGGTTTCCGTAAATCTCGACTTCTTCATCTGAACCTCCTGGCTGTTAAAACAATGCCAGAAAGCTCTACTTTGCGCTGGTCCGGAATTCAGGGAAGCTTACGGAAGGTTACGCATCTCAATCGCAGTTATTTCAAGATACTTTTGTTGATTTTGTGTTCTTGAAGTAAAAAAACCGAAGATTCTTGGAGTTTGGCGCAACCAACGGCGTTGAGTTATCTAATTCTCTTATGCTCGAAACGGAGAGAGGTTGGCGTGGAGTGCTGGCTGAACCAGATCCGCAATGGCACGATGCTCTTATTAAAAATCGGCCAGATGCAAAGATTGTTACTGACTGCATATACAGTCAGTCTGGCCAAAAAATGCCGTTTATTTCTAGCGCAGCAGGAGTTTTATCTAGCCTGAAAGCACACGCGCAAGATGATGCTAATGGTCCTCTCGCTGGAAATGCGAAGCTGCGGCTAGATAAGTACAACCAAGTTGAAGTGACAACAATTTCATTAAACGATGTTTTTGAAAATTTCTTTAACGGAGAGCCAATTGAGTATATGTCAGTAGATACTGAAGGGTCCGAACATAAAATACTATCCGCTTTTAATTTCAATAAATATCATCCATCAGTCGTAACCGTTGAACATAACTACACAGAGGCTCAAACCAAACTTGATCAACTGTTTACCAGTAATGGCTGTATTCGAATTTTTTCAGAATTAACTAATTTTGATGCTTGGTACGTTCTTAAAGAAGTTGCACGCAAACGAAAACTAGTCTCTTGAATCTTTTTCAATTTCAATTCGACACTAACGAGAGATAGCCAAATGGCTTACTCCACCGTAACCGACTTCGCCAGATTGCGCGGCTTGTCGACATCTGTGCCGCGGTGCAGGGCCGTGTGATACGCCAGTAGTTGCAGCGGTACGCTGTGCAGTATGGGTGAGAGCAGGCCGGCGTGATCGGGCATCTGGATCACATGCAAACCTTCACCGTCGGCAAACTGTGCATTGAGATCGGCCAGCACGTACAGTTCGCCGCCGCGCGCGCGCACTTCCTGCAGGTTGGATTTGAGTTTCTCGATCAGCGCATCCTTCGGCGCGACCGCGACCACCGGCATGTCTGCATCGACCAGCGCCAACGGACCGTGCTTGAGTTCTCCGGCGGCGTAGCCCTCGGCGTGGATGTAGGTGATTTCCTTGAGCTTCAGTGCGCCTTCCAGCGCGATCGGGTAATGGATGCCGCGGCCGAGGAACAGCGCGTGATGCTTGCGCGCAAACACCTTCGCCCATTCCTGGATCGCGGGCTCGGTCTGCAGCACATGGGTCAACGCCGCCGGCAGGTGACGCAGTGCCTGCAGCCATTCCGCTTCCTGGGCGGCTTTCAGTCGGCCGCGCTGCTTGGCCAATGCCATCGCCAGCAGCACCAGCGCCGCCAGTTGCGTGGTAAACGCCTTGGTTGAGGCCACACCGATCTCCGGTCCGGCGCGGGTCAGGAAACGCAGGTCGGAGGCGCGCACCAGCGCCGATTCAGGCACGTTGCAAATCGACAGGCTGTAGCGATGGCCCTTGGCTTTGGCAAACTGCAGCGCCGCCAGCGTATCGGCGGTTTCGCCGGACTGCGAGATCGTCACCACCAGAGCCTGCGGGTCGTGAACGGTATCGCGGTAGCGATATTCACTGGCGATTTCGACTGAACAGGGCAGTCCTGCCACGCCTTCCAGCCAGTAGCGGGCCACCATCCCGGCATGGTGGCTGGTACCGCAGGCAAGTATCACTATTCTGTTGATTTCTTTGAATATTTCTTCTGCGCGCGCACCGAAGAGTTGAGGAGAAATCGCTTTCGCGTTGGTCACCATCTCCAGCGTGTTGGCCACTGCCATCGGCTGCTCGAAGATTTCCTTCTGCATGTAGTGCTGGTAAGGACCCAGCTCGACGGCCTCGGCGCTGATTTCGGTTTTCTGCTCGATACGCTGCGTTTCGGCACCGGTCTGGTCGAAAATCCGCAACGCCGCGCCGGTGAGTTCAGCGCAGTCACCTTCTTCGAGATAGATCACGCGCTGCGTGACCTGCACCAGCGCTGAAGCGTCCGAGGCGGCGAAGTTTTCTCCCTGACCCAGGCCCAGCAGCAGCGGCGCACCCATGCGCGCCACCACCAGCCGACCGGCGTCGGTTTCCTCGATGACCGCAATGGCGTAAGCGCCGACCAGCTCCCGCATCGCCTGCATCACCGCGTCGCGCAGCGTCGGTGCGGACTGGCGATGGAAATGCACCAGGTGGGCGATCACTTCGGTGTCGGTGTCGGAGACGAAGGTGTAGCCCTTGGCGCGCAGGCTGCGCCGCATTTCATCGTGGTTTTCGATGATGCCGTTGTGCACCACCGAGATGCCCCCCGACACGTGCGGGTGGGCATTCTTTTCAGAGGGCGCGCCATGCGTCGCCCAACGCGTATGCGCGATGCCAACATGGCCCGAGACTTTATCTGCCTGCGCGACGCGTTCAAGCTCCGCTACCCGCCCTGTGCTGCGTACGCGGCGCAGCTTGCCGTTGATGACAGCGATTCCGGCCGAGTCGTAGCCGCGATACTCCAGACGCTTCAATCCTTCGATCAGGATCGGGACCACGTTCCTGGCCGCAATGGCGCCTACGATTCCGCACATGGGCTAGATTAACTCCGTCAGGATTTGGCTTTTTTCTTTTGCGGACGCTGCCAGCCAGCGCGGTGTTCCTGCGTCTTGGCGTTGAGT
>JAYQOT010000107.1:0-3697 GCA_038144955.1 Burkholderiales bacterium
GTCTCGAGGATGCGGATGTAGAGCCAGCCGATGTCGAATTCGAACCAGCGGTTCGACAGCTTGGCCGAGGTCGCATAGGCGTGATGGTTGTTGTGCAGTTCTTCGCCGCCGATCAGGATGCCCCAGGGCACGATGTTGGTGCTGGCATCTTCCGGCTGGAAAGTACGGTAGCCCCAGTAATGGCCGATGCCGTTGATGACGCCGGCAGCGAGGAAAGGAATCCACAGCATCTGCACGGCAAAGACGGTGATGCCGATCGGTCCGAGCAGGATGACGTTGGTAATCAGCATCAGCGAGATGCCCCAGCGGTCATGGCTGTAGATGTTGTGTTCGATCCAGTCGTCAGGCGTACCGTGGCCGTAACGATCCAGGGTTTCCTGGTTGCGGCCTTCCTTGCGGTAGAGTTCTGCGCCCTCGAGCAGCAGCTTGCGGATGCCGAATATCTGCGGGCTGTGGGGATCCTCGGGTGTTTCGCATTTGGCGTGGTGCTTGCGATGGATTGCAGTCCAGTGCTTGGTCAACATGCCCGTGGTCAGCCACAGCCAGAAGCGGAAGAAATGCGCCGGCAGCGGATGCAGATCGAGCGCACGGTGCGCCGAGTGGCGGTGAAGATAGATCGTTACCGCCGCGATCGTGATGTGGGTCAGGACCAGCGTGTAGACCACGTAGCCCCACCACGGCATATCAAGAACCCCTGTATACATTCAGATCCTCGCTCTTGTGGTTATAGTGGTTGTTACGGTCATGGACGGGTTTTGTGACCGTTGAAGTGTACCGAAGTTAGCTATCCGGGGATAGTCTGGACCCCGGTTTTTTTCCGAGATTCAGTTTTAACTAATTGTTTATAAACAATATTAATCTTGACGTTCGATCAGGGATTTGACACTCCCCAAGACCCTGATTTCCCGCTGCGGATAGGGGATTTCAATGCCCGCCTTGCGGAATTCGCGCCAGATGTCGGCATAGAGGTCGGAACGCAGCCCGTAGACGCCCTGGTCGGGATCGTCCACCCAAACGCCCATTTCGAGATCGATGCCGCTGTCGGCGAAGCCGATGATGAGCGCCGAGGGCGCCGGATCCTTCAGTATGCGCGGAATTTTTTCCGCCGCGCGCACCATGATCCCCCGTGCCGCATCGAGATCGGTCGAATAGGCAACCTGTATCGGCACCCCGACCCGCACCTTGCGGTCGGTCAGCGAGTGGTTGATCACCGTTGCCGTGATGATCGATTCGTTGGGGATGATGGCTTCGAGCCCCGCCAGGCTGCGCACCACCACGTAGCGCGCGGTCATTTTGGTCAGCGTGCCGGTGTGGTCGCCGATGGTGACCAGATCGCCGATGCTGACCGAACGGTCGAGCAGGATGATGAATCCGCTGATGTAGTTGGCGGCGATTTTCTGCAGCCCGAAGCCGATGCCGACGCCGAGCATGCCGCCGAATACCGAAAGCACGGTCAGATCGATTCCCACCGCCGGCAGAGCGATCAGCAGGGCAAGCAGCAGCAGTGTGATCTGCACCAGCTTGGAGAACATCACGCGCAGGTTGACCTGCAGCGTGGTGGCACGCATCAGCCGGTTTTCCGCCAGCCGTCCCAGCCACAGCGCGACCAGCACGGTGGTGATGACCGAGATCGCACCCTGCAGCACCAGCAGCAGGGAAATCCTGCTGTCTCCGGCCTTGAAACCGATGTCATGCAGGGCGTCGCTCAGTTGCGGCCACAAACCGGTCACGTAGATTGCCACTGCCAGCCAGGCCAGCCAGCTGATCCAGCGCTCGGATGCGCGCAGCCAGGCACTGGGGGCGAAAGTGTGGCGCATGGCGTAGATGGTCAGTCGCACCAGCGCCATCGCCAGCAGCAACGTGGCTGCGACCTTGAGCAGGTGGGTGCTGTGCCACAGACCCAGTACCGATCTGGCGACCAGAACCAGCAGCAGGGTTGATACCGGGAACATCATCCGCTGCATGCTGCCTATGCCCAGGGCCTGGGTGGCATCCAGCGGGGCACGCGCACGGACGCGCCGGTCGAACCGGCGCGAGAGAAACCAGCCTGCGGCGACGCAGATCGCCAGCGTGCCCAGCTGCCACAGCACGTCTATGCTGTGCAGGTCGACCCACAGGTCGAGCAGCATTGCCTGGAATTCAGTCGAGGTGGACATCAGCGGTGTGCCGGGGAAGGCGGGAAAACATCCACGTGGTGCGAGCGCGGAAACGGAAACATCACCCGCATTTTAACATCAACGGACAGCGCTCAGCCGTGGCCCCGTTCCAGTGCCGCCGCGTAAAAACCGTCGGTATGATGAATATGAGGCCACAACTGCAGTTGTGGGCCGCATTCGAGGGCAATGTTCTGCCGTTGCAGCAGTTCCTGGCAATCCAGTGTGCGAAATTGCGGATGGGTGGAGAGGAAGTTTTCGACAACGAGCCGGTTTTCCTCTTCGAGCAGACTGCAGGTGGCATACACCAGGCGTCCGCCGGGTTTGAGCAGTCGTGCTGCCGACTGGAGTATCGATGCCTGTTTTGCAACCAGTTCGGTGACGCTTTCGGAAGATTGCCGGAACTTGAGATCGGGGTTGCGGCGCAGTGTGCCCAGGCCGCTGCAGGGCGCGTCGATCAGCACGCGGTCGACTTTGCCCGCCAGGCGCTTGATCCGGGTGTCATTTTCGTGGGCGATGACCTGGGGATGCAGGTTGGACAGGCCGGAACGCTTGAGTCTCGGTTTGAGATTGGCCAGGCGTTTGGGTGAGACGTCGAAAGCGTAAAGCCGTCCCTGCGAATTCATCATGGCGCCGAGCATCAGCGTCTTGCCGCCGGCGCCGGCGCAGAAATCGACGACCAGATCCGTCCGCCGCGGGGCCAGCAGAAAGCCCAGCAGCTGGCTGCCTTCGTCCTGAACTTCGACGGTCCCGTTGACGAACAGCGGGTGACGATTCAGGGACGGCTTGCCCTTGAGCCGGATGCCTATGGGTGAAAAAGGCGTGGGCGCTGCTTCGATGCCGTCCTGCTTCAGGCCGGCGAGCACGGTTGCGCGGTCCGAACGGAAGGTATTGACGCGCAGATCAAGGGGGGCAGATTCCTGCAGCGCGCGGCCCAGGTCGCGGATGAACGCTTCATCATGACGTTGCAGCAAGCGGTCGATGATCCACTGCGGGAGGTCGGCTTCCACGGCCAGCGGCATGGCGGATTGCGCACGTGTGGCGTTGAGCCATTGTGATTCGTCAGTGGAGATCAGGGCGCCCAGTTCGCGTCCGCTGTAGCCGGCAACGCGGGCCAGCCACAACAGCACCTGCTGACGCGGCGTTGCATCGGGCGCCAGCCGGTCGAGCAGCAGTTTGCGGCGAAGCACACCGAATACGGTCTCGGCAACAAAGGCACGCTCAACGCGGCCCAAGGCCGGGTGTTCGCGGAAATAGCGGCTCAGTACCCCGTCAGCCGGATATCCGAAGGTGAGTACCCGCTCAAGTGCAGCGGTGGCGGCCGCAATGCGCGCGGCGCTGGGGCCCGGCTTCTCGGGCAGGGGTGCGGCTGGTTTCATCGTTCGCTGACCTGGATTTCGCTGACCAATTGTTCACCTGCGGCTTCACCGTCGCGGTTGTAGAAGCGGATGCGCACCGGCAGGTTGCGGTAATCGGTGGCCAGCCAGATCGCCAGGCTTTCGCGTTCGCCTTCGCGAACCTGGACAACGGGCACGGTGCGCAGC
>JAYQOT010000108.1:0-3591 GCA_038144955.1 Burkholderiales bacterium
TGGACAGTTTGCTGGTCAGGGAGGTGGGATTCGAACCCACGACCTCCTGCGCCCAAGGCAGGCGCGCTACCGGGCTGCGCTACACCCTGAGTCGCAAGGCCCGCATTCTACCGGAAAATGTGGACTCGCCGGGGCAGCGCATCCGCGTGGCGCTAGAATGCGCGCTTTGTGCGCATCGGACCTATGAACCTCGATCGCTGGCGTTCACCTGCAATGGTGCTGTTCTGTGGCGGCATGATACTGACCGTCGCGCTCGGCGTACGCCACAACTTCGGCCTCTATCTACAGCCGATGACCCTGGACCTCGGCATCGGCCGCGAGACTTTCGCCTTCGCGATCGCCATCCAGAACCTGCTCTACGGCATTTCGCAGCCGCTCACCGGCATGATCGCCGACCGTTTCGGCACGGCGCGCGTGCTCATCGGCGGCGCACTTTGCTATGCGTTGGGCCTCTACCTGATGTCGGTCTCCAGCACCGGGCTGGAACTGACACTGAGCGCCGGGCTGCTGATCGGCGCGTCGCTGGGCTGCAGCGGCTTTTCCATCGTTTTTGGTGTCATCGGCCGCTCGTTCCCGCCGGAAAAGCGCAGCGTCGCACTGGGCATTGCCGGTGCCGCAGGCTCGTTCGGGCAGTTCGTGATGCTGCCTTACGGCCAGTGGCTGATCAACCAGGTCGGCTGGTCGCAGGCGCTGGTGATCCTCGCGCTGACGGTACTGGTCATCATCCCGCTGTCGACCGCACTGGTCGAAGACAAGAAAGCGCAGGCCGCGTCGCTGCAGGTTCAATCGATCGGAGAGGCGCTGCGTGAAGCCTTCGCCCATCGCGGTTTCCTGCTGCTGTGCACCGCCTACACCGTGTGCGGCTTCCAGCTGCTGTTCATCGCCGTGCACTTCCCCGCCTACCTGGTTGACCAGCGCATGTCGCCGGAAACCGGGATGCTGGGGCTGGCACTCATCGGCTTCTTCAACATGATCGGCAGTTATGCCTGGGGCTGGCTCGGCGGCAAACACACCAAGAAATACCTGCTGTCGCTGCTCTATTTCACGCGTTCGGTGGTGATCACGATCTTCATCCTGCTGCCGGTGACGCCGCTGACGGTGTACCTGTTTTCCGCGGCGATCGGCTTTTTGTGGCTGGGCACCGTGCCTTTGACCGGCGGGCTGATCGCCCACGTCTTCGGCGTCAAATACCTATCGACGCTGACCGGCATCGCTTTCCTGTTCCACCAGGTGGGGAGTTTTGCGGGCGTATGGATCGGCGGCTATGTATTCGACACCACCGGCTCCTACACCGTGATGTGGGTGCTGACCATCGGCATGGGCATCGTCGCCGCGCTGCTCAACCTGCCAATCGACGACCGCCAGATCGTCCGCAGCGTACCCAAACCGGCCTGATCAGGCAGAGTCCTTGGCAGCTTGGGCGATCAGCCAGTCGCGGAAGGCCGCCACCGCGGGACGGGTCGCGGCATGCTCTTCCGACACCAGGTAGTACGCCGACTCCAACGGCACTTTCAGGTCAAAAGGCATCACCAGCCGGCCAGCGGCAAGATCTTCTGCGGCCAGCGCGGGCATCGATGCCACCACGCCCACAGCATCCATCGCCGCTTCGAATGCCAGCACCGCGTGACTGAAGCGGGCGCCGCGTTTGGCATCGATGCCTTTCACCCCCGCAGCCTTGAGCCACACTTCCCAGAACGACACGCCATCGTACATTTCGCCGGTGTCGTCATGGAGCAGCATGTGATGTTTCAGATCTTCCGGCGTCTTCAGCGGATGCTCGCCCGACAGCGCCTGCGGACTGCAGATCGGGGTCACCGTCAGCGCCAGCAGCTTGTGCACTTCCAGGCCGGGATAATGGCCGTGGCCGTAGAGGATCGCGACGTCGGAGTCGTCCAGCCAGTTCTCGACGGTGGCACGCTCGGCCACATCCACCTTGCCATCGACGCTGGCGCGGCGCATGCGCGCCGACACGCGAACATCGATCTCGTGGTGTGCAGCGATGAAACGGTGCAGGCGCGGCATCAGCCAGCGCGCGGCGAACGACGGCGCTGCGCTTACGGTCAACATGCCACCGCTGGTATGCGTGCGCAGGCGCTCCACCGCCTGCGCCAGGCAATCGAATCCTTCACGCAGCTTGGGCAGGCAGGCACGTGCGGCATCCGTGAGTTCGAGCGCACGGTTGTAGCGGTGAAACAGCTGCACGTTCAGATATTCCTCCAGCGTGCGGATCTGGTGGCTCACTGCAGCCGGCGTCACATTAAGTTCCACCGCCGCCTTCTTCACGCTCAGATGGCGGGCGGCGGCCTCAAAGGCCTTTAACGAATTCAGAGGAGGCAGGCGCTGTGACATAGTTGGCTTTCAGTTTAGCAGAATTTAATCGAAAATTGACAAACTATCATCCGTTGCGGTGCAACAAAGTGCTCGAGACCAGGTCTATAATTCAGTCCGAACTCATTGACTTACAGGGAAATGAGTAATCAACGCCGGGACGGCGAACTACTGGAAAGGTTAGGGTTAAGAGAATGAACAAGGAATCTCAAGTTAAATTTGGCTCAGTCGTGTATGACAGGATCAACGAGATGCGCCTGACTGAAGGCGAGCGTCTGACCGCGATCAAGGCCATGCAGGACGCCGACATGCTGGTCGACGCCATCGTCTGGATCACGCACAAGGTCGAGCAGCTGGGTGCCCAGCTGTTCCTGAAACCGGGCATCAAGCACTGAACTGCCCGCAAGGGTAAGTCCTGACCCGGGAGGTCCCTCCTCCTCCCCCCGGGTCACCGCACGGCCCCACCGGGTTGTGCGAGTAAACGCGGCGCCACCCGCGCGGCGTTTTTTTTATCCCTGACCCGGGATGCACCGTCTCCCCGGGACGACCCCGAAAAAGTCGCTGAAACAACAGGTTGCGGGTGCTTCACTGACCGGCGTCTCTGGATGACGACGGCAGCCAATGACCGGATCTCTATAACCTATTGTTTTTATTTATTATTTTTTTCTGGTGCGGATATTGCCTCTGGATTGCGCAGATCACCCCATTTCCGGCCTGATCGGCCATATCCCAAGGAGCAACCGATGCTGCACAGAGAAACGCTATTCAGAAAACGTGAAGACCAGGCCCGCCGCGAAAACCGCAACGTCAACGTCACCCCGGCGCTGGGAGCCCTGGGACAGGGCGCCGATGCCGGCGGCACCCGTCTCGTCGATCGCCCCTCGCCCGAACCCGCAAAAACGGAAAACACGCCGGCCAGCCGGTTGATTGTGGGTCCCGCGATCAAGCTGAAAGGTGTGGAAATCACCGATTGCGACACGCTGGTGGTCGAGGGCACCGTCGAAGCATCGATGGACAGCCGCGTGGTGCAGATCGCCGAACAGGGCATGTTCAGCGGCAAGGTCAGCATCGACATCGCTGAAATCCGCGGTCGCTTCGACGGCGAACTCACCGCCCGCGACCAGCTGATCATCCACGCCACGGGACGGGTGTCCGGAAAAATCCGCTACGGCAGGATCAAGATCGAAGAAGGGGCGGAAATCAGCGGCGACGTCGCGCAACTGGAATCGCGGCCGCTGCGCAGCGCAACCCCGCTGCTGAAAA
>JAYQOT010000109.1:0-3556 GCA_038144955.1 Burkholderiales bacterium
CCCGCTTCGTTGATGCCTTCCTGCAGGATCTGCCCGCCCTGGCTTTCCTTGTAGAACATCAGCTGGTCGGCATCCTGCGGCGTGTAAAGCTGGCCGACATGCGAATAGATGCCCAGCTGGCGGAACATGCCTTCCATGCCGAAAGTCCGGGATTCGTCGGGAACGATGGGCACCACACGCTTGCCGATTTTCTTGTCGCGGATGATGGTGTTGAGTATCCGCACGAAGGCCATGGTCGTCGAAAACTCGCGATCCTCGCTGCTCTTCAACTGCGCCTCGAAAGCCGACAGCGGCGGTACTTCCAGCGATTCGACCTTGCGCTTGCGCGCTGGCAGTGAACCGCCCAAGGCTTCGATGCGGCTGCGCAGGTACTGCATCTCCGGAGAATCTTCCGGCGGCCGGTAGAACGGCACTTCTTCAAGTTTGTCGTCGGGAATCGGCACATCAAAACGGTCGCGGAAAGCACGGATCGAGGCCGTTCCCATTTTTTTCTGCTGGTGGGTGATGTTCTGGCCTTCGCCGGATTCACCCATGCCGTAGCCCTTGACGGTTTTGGCGAGGATCACCGTCGGCTGGCCCGTATGCTTCATCGCCGCTGCATAGGCCGCATACATCTTGTGCGGATCGTGACCGCCACGGTTCAGCCGCCAGATGTCGTCATCGGACATGTTGGAAACCAGTGCGGCCAGTTCCGGATATTTGCCGAAGAAATGCTTGCGCACGAACGCGCCGTCTTGCGACTTGAACGCCTGGTATTCGCCATCCACGCATTCTTCCATGCGCTTGAGCAATATCCCGGTCTTGTCCTTGAGCAGCAGGGGATCCCAGTACGAGCCCCAGACCACCTTGATCACGTTCCAACCGGCGCCGCGAAAATGGGCTTCGAGTTCCTGGATGATCTTGCCGTTGCCGCGCACCGGACCATCGAGCCGCTGCAGGTTGCAGTTGATGACAAAGATCAGGTTGTCGAGTTTTTCGCGACCGGCCAGCGAGATCGCACCCAGCGATTCGGGCTCGTCCATCTCGCCGTCGCCCATGAACGCCCAGACCTTGCGGCCTTGCTGCTCAATCAATCCGCGGTCCTTCAGATAGCGCATGAAACGCGCCTGATAAATGGCCATCAGCGGGCCCAGTCCCATCGAAACCGTGGGGAACTGCCAGAAATCGGGCATCAGCCAGGGATGGGGATAGGACGAGAGGCCCTTGCCATCGACTTCCTGGCGAAAATTGCTCAACTGCTCTTCGGTTATGCGGCCCTCGAGAAACGCGCGGGCATAAACGCCCGGCGCCGAATGCCCCTGGATGTAGACCAGGTCGCCGCGGAAATTATCGGTGGCCGCGCGGAAGAAATGATTGAAGCCGACGTCATACAGCGTCGCCGCCGACGCAAAGCTGGCGATATGTCCGCCAAGCTCGGACGATTCCTTGTTGGCGCGAATGACGGTGGCCATCGCGTTCCAGCGCACCAGCGAGCGGATCTTGTGCTCGATTTCGGAATCGCCGGGGGAGCGTTCCTCGCGCTCCGGCGGAATGGTGTTGATGTATGCCGTATTGGCGTTATAGGGAATGTACGCACCCGCACGGCGCGCCTCGTTAACCAGCCGGTCGAGCAAATAATTTGCGCGCTCGGCGCCTTCGCGCTCGAGCACCGACTTCAGGGCTTCCAGCCATTCTCGGGTTTCTTCGGGATCCAGATCACGCTGGATGTCGTTCAAATCCATGTCGAGTACCTTTTTGAGGCAGTTTTTCGCGTCAATTCCGGCACTTATGGTGCCTGATCTGCAGTCGCGTTGGGATGAATAATTATAACGTCTGCATTTAGTGCCCGGCGCATCGACTGACGCACCGCAACATCCCCCGCACCGGAAGCCCCTTGGGGACTTCAGCGCCCGGTAAACCGGGGTGGACGCTTTTCAAGAAATGCGCGCATGCCCTCTTGGCGGTCCTCGGACGCAAAGGCCTGCGCAAAAGCGCCGGTCTCGATGCGACAAGCCTCGACCAAAGGACGGTCCAATCCGCCGTAGACAGCCTGCTTGGCCAGTCGCACCGCCACTGGTCCTTTGGCGGCAATGGTTCTCGCCATTTTGAGCCCTGTTTCACGCAATACGTCTGCGGGTAATACCTGATTCACCAGCCCGATGTTCAATGCTTCCGCGGCCGTGATCTGGCGGGCCGTGGTCACCAGTTCCAGTGCACGGGCAAAACCGACCAAGCGGGCCAGCCGCTGCGTACCGCCAAACCCGGGCGGGATGCCCAGATTCACTTCAGGCTGGCCGAAGACTGCTCGTTCCGAAGCGATGATCCAGTCACAGGCCATTGCCAATTCGCAACCGCCACCCAGCGCATAGCCGTTGACCAGGGCAAGAACCGGAAACGGGAGTGCCTCCAGCCCATGCATGACACGCATGCCGAGTTCAGAAAATGCTCGCGCCTGCTCCCCGGATAACGGCAGCATTTCGGCAATGTCTGCTCCGGCGACAAAGGCTTTTTCCCCGGCACCTGTTATGAGCAGCACGCGGGCTGTTGTATCCGTTGCCAGCTCCTGCGTCACCCGTTCCAGCTCCTGAAGCGTCTGCGCATTGAGAGCATTCAGGGACTGGGGGCGGTTGACCGTCAGCAGATAAATGCCCGGTTCGGGTTGTTCCAGCAGCAGATTCTGAAAAGCCATCAGGCCCTCCTCCGTGATGACAGCAACAGCGCGCCCTTATTTGCCGATACGCTGCTGCACATAGGAGCCAGGCGCATCTTCCAGCGGCGGGTGCTTGCGCGAACCCGGCTTGCGCTTTGCGATCATGCCTCCGGCATGACCGCCCGCCCACTCCGCCCAATCGGTCCACCACGAGCCTGAATGCTGTTTCGCCTTCGCCAGCCAGGCATCGGGATCGGTGGACAGCTTGTCATTCGTCCAGTAGCAGTACTTGTTGGCTGCCGGGGGATTGATGATGCCCGCGAT
This sequence comes from Burkholderiales bacterium, assembly GCA_038144955.1. Classification (GTDB taxonomy): domain Bacteria; phylum Pseudomonadota; class Gammaproteobacteria; order Burkholderiales; family SG8-41. Next base: position 2,954 of record JAYQOT010000109.1, read on the forward strand.
ATGCCCGGAACCGCCGAGCACGAAACGCACGGGACCCTGCAAGAGACGCGCCCCCGCATAAGTTGATTTCCAGGGGGCAATATGATCTTCCACGGTGGAAATGAAATAGGACGGGATCTTTGGGCTGGTTATATCGATGGGTTCGCCCGCCAGGGTAATCCCGCCCGGTTCGCGCAACTGGTTCTTCAGATACATGTTGCGCAGGTAAAAGCTGTGCATCGCCGCGGGCATGCGGGTGGAATCGCCGTTCCAGTACAGCAGGTCGAACGGGAATGGATCCTTGCCCAGCAGGTAATTGTTGACCACGAAAGACCAGATCAGATCGTTGGCGCGCAGCATGTTGAAGGTGGTCGCCATCTCCGAGCCTTCGAGATAGCCCCGCTTCTGCATCTTCTTCTCCAGTGCCCCCACCTGCTGCTCGTCGATGAACACTTCCAGTTCACCGGGCCGTTCGAAGTCAATCATGGTCACAAAAAAGGTCGCACTGGCGATGCAGTCCTGCTTCTTTGCAGCCAGCCAGGCCATTGTGCACGCGAGCAACGTGCCGCCAAGGCAATAGCCGATGACATTGGCTTTCGGCTCACCACTGATCTCGCGCACCAC
>JAYQOT010000110.1:0-1711 GCA_038144955.1 Burkholderiales bacterium
AAACCCAATGCCGCATTCATGAAGGCAATGCAACCGAGCGCAGCGCTCGGAGCGGTTATCGGCAACAGCGCCATGCCCCGCACCGAAGTTACCAAGAAAATCTGGGCCTACATCAAGCGTCACGGCCTGCAGGACAGCAAGAACCGTCGCAACATCAATGCCGACGACAAACTCCGCGAAGTGTTTGGCGGCAAGAAACAGGTATCGATGTTCGAGATGACCAAACTGGTCAACAAACACCTCAAGTAAGCGTTTTCTCGAAACACGGGAAACGGGGCGTCAGGCGCCCCGTTTTTTTTGCCCATCACCCTGCCATGACACCATGGCAACGCCACCACAGGTAATGACGATCCCGGCAAGGGACAGGGCCGTGGGTACGACACCGAACATCACCAGCTCGAGGGCCACAGCGAAAACCGGCGTCAGATAGATCAGGCTGGTTACGCGGGTGGCCTGTCCGCGACGCATCAGCACATGCAGGGCATTCACGGCGAGTATCGAGGCGCCAATCACCAGGAAAACGATGGCCGCGGCCAGCGACCATGACCAGCGTATGGCAGCGTCTTCGACAATCCAGGCCAGCGGTGCGAGTACGACGATGGTTGCTGCAAATTGCAGCAGTGCCGCCGAGCGCAGATCGACCGCGGGGCAGAACGCGCGCTGGTAGAGCGTGCCGGCGGTGACGCCCGCGAGCGATATGACGACAGCCGTCAGGGCGCCCGCCGTAGCCTCGCGGATATCGATCTTGTGCCAGACGATCAGGGCCACGCCGGCAAGTCCTACCGCGATGCCCAGCCACTGGCGGGTGCCGAGCCGTTCGTTCATCCAGCGTCCTGCGATCACCGCGGTCAACAGCGGCTGTATCGACAGCAGCACGGCGGTAATGCCGGCGGACATGCCCAGATACTGGGTGTAATGGCTGCCGCCGAGGTGTATGGCATGCATCAGCAGCCCGGCGACGATGATGTGGCCGAATTCATGGCGGCTGGCCGGCCATCTCGGCTTGACGATCAGGACTATAGGCAGCAGGCACAGTATGCCGAACGCAAAGCGCAGGGTCAGGAAGGTGAACGGCGGGGCATGCTGCAGGCCGATCTTGGTGGCCAGAAAGCCCGAACCCCATACCGAAACGAAATACCATGCCAGCAGGGTATCCCGAGTGTGTATGGAGAGTGCAGAAACCAAAAAAGTCTGGTGTCAGGGACGGAAAGGCACGCAGTATACCTGCGCCTGCGCTGGCGTAATATGCGCGGGAGGAGGGTTTGCGCAATGATGGAAAATCCCGTGTTCCGCTGGATTGCACTGGCAGCTCTGATTCTGCTGCCCGCTTGTTCCACGATCAACGTGGTGGCTGATGGTAACGATTCCAGCCTGATGCTGCGCGGAAACGATCCGGTGGCCTATCACACCCTGGGCAAGGCAGTGCAGGGCGATCCGCGGATCAAGGCTGAACATGACGGTGCCACCTATCGTTTCGTCAGCGAGGAACACCGTCGGCAGTTCCAGTCGTCGCCGCAGCGCTACGTCCCGGCCTACGGCGGGTTTTGTGCCAGTGGCGCACCCTATGCGCTGAAAGCCAACATCGGGGCCAACACCTTCAAGGTTGTCGACGGCAGGCTCTACCTGTTTGGCGGTCCGCGTTCACGCCGGCACTGGGAAATGGATCAGGAGAAAAACATCAAGCTCGGGGACTGGTACTGGGAGAACGAAA
>JAYQOT010000110.1:1721-3443 GCA_038144955.1 Burkholderiales bacterium
CCAGTCCGGCTGCAAAACTGGTACCGCTACATTTTCCGGGTCCCGCATTACAAAACCGATGCCCAGCTCGAGTCCGAGTGGCAGCGGCGGCACGGCAAGGCGGAACCGGTCAGGGCGCCAGGCGGCTGATTTTCCAGCGACCCGTTTCGCTGGAGTAGAGCAGCCGGTCGTGCAGGCGGTTGGGACGACCCTGCCAGAATTCCAGCGAGGCCGACGCCAGCCGGTAGCCGCCCCAGTGCGCCGGACGGCGCGGGCGGTCGCCGAGTTGCGCGGCGGCGGCGAAACGCTGCTCCAGCGTTGTCCGGTCCGCCACGGTTTCGCTCTGTGGTGATGCAATCGCAGCGTGACGACTGCCCAGCGGGCGCTGGTCGAAATAGGCATCGGCTTCCGCGGCAGAGGTGCGGGTTACGGTACCCTCGATCCGGATTTCACGCTCGAGTTCGCCCCAGTAAAACACCAGGGCTGCACGGGGGTTCGCCTCGAGTTCACGTCCTTTGCGGCTGGCGTAATTGGTGTAGAACACGAATCCATCCTGATCAATTCCTTTCAGCAACACCACGCGGGCCGAGGGCTGTCCTGCGGCATCGACGGTGGCCAGCGTCATGGCGTTAACCATCGGTACCTGCGCGGCGACGGCTTCATCAAACCAGCGCTGAAACTGCGCCAGCGGTTCGGCTGCGACGTCAGCCTCGTTCAGCGGCTGTCCCTGGTATTCACGGCGCAGCGCGGCCAGCGTTTTTTCAGTCATGGTTGTACCGGTTTTGCCTGTGTGTCCGGCAGGCGGCGGAAACGGGCACTCAGATCGCCTGCGGCCAGCGTCATGACGCCGTTTTCAGTGCGGAAATAGGGCTTGTCGCGCAGCATCCTGAACAACCGGGTTTCGAAGCTGCTGAGCGGTTCCACGCAGGCGCGGCGGGTCGCAGCCAGTTCGGTGATGACCATCCGCCCCTCAACTGACGCGACGCCTGCAGTGCCGCGGTTGCAGCCGCTGAAAGCCGACAGGCGGTCACCGCTGATCTCCAGTGTTGCACGAGGCACACCGGGAATCCGTCCGATGTCAGTAAAGCTGGCAGACAGCAATTCCCACTTGCCTTGTGGCAGAGGGATCGGTGGCTCTTCGAGCATCGTGCACGAAGCCGTCAGCCCGACCAGGGTGGCGGAGAAAAGGATGCGGATTTTTTTTGCTGCGGGAATCATCTCGGTCAACATGGAATCAGGTAAAAATTATATCCTGCGCACGACAGGAACGGACGCCGGCAGGTGCCGCGCCTCTGCAGCCGTTGACAAGGCTGCCTGCAGCAGCCACCCTCGGCGGAGGAGGGGAAATGGAATCACTATCGATTGCAGTATTGCCCGGTGACGGCATCGGCGTCGAGGTCACGCACTCCGCCCTGAAAGTGCTCGAAAATCTGGGCAGCAGGGCAGGGCTGCGGTTTGTGCCGCAGCAACTGCGGGCCGGCGCAATTGCCTACCAGGAAACCGGAACGGCGTTGTCCGACGAAACCATCCGCTCTGCGGGTGAGGCCGATGCGATGCTGCTGGGGGCGATGGGGCTGCCGCACATCCGTTATGCCGACGGCACCGAAATCGCTCCGCAACTGGATCTGCGCGAGCATTTTGCCCTTTTTGCCGGCGTGCGCCCGATCCGCCCCTTGCCGGGTTTGCCTTTGAAACTGGCTGATCCGCGTGCCGCCGATATCGACTTTGTGCTGATCCGGGAAC
>JAYQOT010000111.1:0-3443 GCA_038144955.1 Burkholderiales bacterium
TGTAATGACCCAGCACTTTCTGCACAGGTCAGGCCGCTAATGTATATGCCTCAGCGGGTGTTCTCATCCCCAACGCCTGGTGAGGGCGCCGGGTGTTATACCAGCAGATCCAGTCGCTAACGACGCGGCTGGCATGCTGCAGACTTTCAAAGCGGTGCCGATGCACACACTGTTCCTTCAAGGTCCGGATCACGCGCTCCACCATGCCGTTCTGCTGCGGGCAGTGCGGCGTGATGAACTCCTGCTGCAAGCCGTAGCTCCTGACCAGCCGGGTATAAGTCCGGCTGGTGAATACCAGACCGTTGTCCGATCGCAGCAAGAACGGCTCACGCACACGCCCCAGCGTCCCATAGCGGCAGATCAGCGCCTGCTCCAGCGCGGCCTGCGCGGTAGTGGCCTTGCCGCTCCGCGACAGGTGCCAGCCCAGCAGCTCGCGGGTATGACAGTCGATCACCAGGGCCAGCGAAAGCCACCCATCGCGACCACCCCAGACCCGACAAAGGTCGGTAGCCCAGCGTTGATCCGGCCTGGTGGCTACCGAAGGCAGCGCCTGAATCCGCGGCCGATGCCCGATGGCGCGCTTGCGAACCTGCCAGCCCCTGAGCTGGAAAATGCGCTGTACCGTGTTCTTGTTCATGTCCAAGAGGCCTGCCACCGTGCGGTAACCAAAGGACGGTTCCTGCTCAATCAGTGCCTTGATCGGTCCTGCGAGCGCTTCCTGCACCTTCGGCGCCGACTTGGTTGCGCGGTAGTAGAAGCTCCTTCGCGGGACGTCAAACCAACGGCACAACTGGCTGACAGACACGCTGTAGCCTTCTTCCTTCAAGCCCTGCTGCACGCGGTCGATCAGTTCTCGTCCCTGCCCAGCAGGGCATCCAGCTTTTTTCTGGCACGTAACTCCAACATGGCCTCACCGTACGCCTCCTGCAGCTTTTTAATCTCGCGCTCGTACTGCTCGCGCACATCTTCCGGCTTGGCGCGCAGGGCGTTCTCCATCCCGGCCTTGGCTTGGCTGACCCAGTCCTCGACTTCGGCGGGTGGCAGATCAAACTGGCGGCTGGTTTCAGCTACGGTGGTCTTGCCCTGGATGATGTCCAGTACCAGGGCCGACTTGCGCTTGGCGGTCCAGCGCTTGATGTCTTCGTCTTGCATGTTGCTCATGGGTATCTCCACTAGATTGGTGAATAATACCTGAGCAGGAAATCACTGGGTCATTACAACTCTTCGCCCAGGAAGCAACGGGTGAAATCGAAGAAATCGCTGTAACAGGCAGTCGTATCCGTCTGACGGATGGTATGGCCACGCCGGTTCCTGTTACCGCAATCACCACAGCCGAAATGGCGATGTTCCAGCCAGGTGCCACCACTGCTGAACAGTTGGATGCACTCCCGCAGTTCTTCAATACCGGTACCGCACAACGCAGTGCCGGCGGTGTGCATACCACCGCAGGCGGCAGCTACATGAACATGCGCGGCCTCGGCCCGCAGCGTACGCTGATCCTCTTCGACGGCTCGCGCGTCGTGCCTTCCGACAAGCGTGGTTCAGTGAACGTCGATACTTTGCCAACCGCGCTGATGCGTTCAGTTGACGTGGTAACCGGCGGTGCGTCTGCCGCTTACGGTGCCGACGCCCTCGGTGGTGTGGTCAACTTCGTGCTGGATCGCGAATTCCAGGGCCTGAAACTCGAAACCGGTACCGGTATCACCGAACAGGGCGACGGCTTCCGCTGGAACTTCTCGGCTGCCGGCGGCACGCAGATCGGCGACAACATCAACGTAATCGGGTCGGTACAGGCGCTGGAAATCCAGCAGATCTTCCGTGATCCCACCAAGACCGACTGGCACCAACACTGGGGCTTCGTCAGCAATCCGGCCTGGCTGGCGGATCGCAATGCCCGTCCGATTCGCATCACATTGCCAAACGTGGCCTCTACCGAACACCATCCCTACGGCATGATCTGGGCGCGTGGCGGTTCCAACCCGAACTCCAGTACTGCGCCGTTGATCCCGTTCGATTTCAATGGCCATGTATTCCTGCCGGATGGCTCCGGTGTGCGTCCGTTCATCAAGGGCGATGTTTACGCAGCTCCGAACATCGCCGGCAGCACGATTTCGATGTCGGGCGGCCCTGAAGCTGAAATTCGCAGACAGTCCTTTGGCGATGCCGGTGGCGGTGCCAACGTGGTCAACCGCACGGGTTTCGGCGCGATTCAATACACCTTCAGCGATTCCCTGTCTGCCTTCGCGCAAATCATGGTCGGCCGTTCCGAATCGAACGAAGAGAACATGCGCGGCGGCTTCGAGATTGCAACCGGCCACCAGCACACGATCTACAGCGGCAATGCCTTTCTGCCTCCGGTTGTACAGGCTGCCATGGATGCCGCCAACAACGGTGCCGGGATACCTTCGTTCCAGTTGTGGCGCCAGGGTGGTTCCATCGAGAACAGGGACAATGTACCGAACAGCAATGATGGCACCCGCGGCGTGTTCAGCATGAATTCGTGGAGCGTTGGCATTGATGCGGTATTGCCGAATGGCTGGGATCTGCGCGCTTCATGGCAGACGGGCGAATCGCACAAGCGCACGACACTGCTGGACGGCTTCCGTTGGGACCGTTTCACGCTGGCCACCGACGCCGGGCGCCATCCCACCACCGGCGCCATCGTGTGCAACGTGCAGCTCTACAACCCGACCGAAGCACAGTTGGCTGCTTCTGTAGTGCCCCGCTTGGCCTCGCCTGGTGGTACTCCCGGTGGTACCGGCAACAATACGACCACTGCTCCACTTAAATCGCCGGTCGGTCTGGACAACACGATCCGTGACTGTCTGCCCTACAACGTGTTCAACACCCAGAACACCCCCAAGGATGTCATAAACTATCTTGGCACTGACAAGGTCGGCGACAGTATGGTTGAGCAGGATTTCGCCGAGATCCTGTTTACCGGCGAGCTGTTCGAAGGCTGGAACGGCCCGATCTCGTTTGCCGGCGGCTTCACCTACCGAGAGCAGGCCATCGCCGACGGAATCGTGGAATGGCAGCTCGACGAACTCGGGCCGATCGTCAACGTACCGAGCCTCGGCATTCGCGGTGCCGGTCCGGTGGCAACCGGCGGCAGCGCCAACCTGCATGCATTTTCCACGCTGCCGGTCGTGACCGGCCAGTACGACGTGTGGGAATACTTCGGTGAGGTCAACGTACCGATCTGGGAATCGCAGTCCGGCGCCCAGAATGTCGGCGGCAGCGTTGCCTACCGCAGCTCGACGTACTCGAACATCGATGACGCCATCGAGTCGTGGAAACTGGGTCTGGACATCCAGGTGTACGAAGACCTGCGCCTGCGCATGACCAAGTCGCGCGACGTGCGTGAGGCGACCTTCGCCGAGCGTTTCGACGCCCAGGCGGGCAACTTCTTCGCCAACGACCCGGCGTTCGGCGGTGCCTCG
>JAYQOT010000112.1:0-3404 GCA_038144955.1 Burkholderiales bacterium
TGAACCACACAGATCTGCGTTGCCGATACCGCGCGTGCGGTATCGACCACATGCGCCACCAGCGGCTTGCCGGCGAGCCGATGCAGCACCTTGGGCAGGTCCGAATGCATGCGCTTGCCCTGGCCGGCGGCCAGTATCACTGCCTGGAATGACATATAAAAATTATCTCATGAAAACATCAGCTTACAATGACCTTAAATACTGCTTCAGGGCTGCCTGTTGGTCGGCGTTGAGATGGAGCCCGCACTTGGTGCGTCGCCACAGCACATCCTCTGCCGTGGCTGCCCATTCGTGCTTGACCAGATAATCCACTTCGCGGGCATAAAGTCCAGCACCGAATGCAACACCCAAACCCTCAACACTACGGGCATCCCCGAGCACGGCAGGCAGATTGCTGCCGTGACGGCGAGCCAGGGTGTCCAACTCCGCCTCCGGCAACCAGTCATAGGCATGACGGATTTCCTCCAGCCAGGGAGAAAATCCTGCGGTACCGCAATCTCCGCCGCTCAAGGCTGCTGTTGCCGTCCAGTCGCAACCCATGTCCGGAAACCAGGGGCTCAAAGCTGCCATGACCTGTTCAGCCAGCGCCCGGTAAGTCGTGATTTTCCCGCCGAAAACCGACAGCAACGGGGCTTGGTTGCGCTCTCCCGTGATCCGTAACGCGTAATCACGCGTCACTTGCGAAGGATTGCCGGCGCCATCGTCAAACAACGGTCGTATGCCGGCGTAGGAATAAACCACATCGGATGCGGCAACCTTGCGGCAAAAGTAGCGGTTGACTGCGGCGCACAGATAATCCACCTCGGCAGCGCTGGGCCGGCAATCCTCTATGCTGCCCTTGATTTCGACATCGGTGGTACCAACCAGGGTGTAGGCGTCATGATAGGGGTAGGCAAAAACCACCCGGCGATCATCGTTCTGCAGGATGAATGCGTGATCCCCTGCATACAGTTTCGGCACGACAATATGGCTGCCCTGAACCAGCCGCAGGCGGTAAGGCACATCGATGTGGATCACATCGGTCAGAAAGCGCAGCGCCCAGGGACCCGCGGCATTGACCACGGCGCACACGGAAATTTCTTCGCGGATACCGTCGGCGTTTTGCAGGGTCGCAATCCAGGATGCGCCGGTCCGGCGCAAATCGCTGCAGGCCGTACGGGTGCGAATTTGCGCACCGAGTTGCGCAGCCGCCTGTGCCGTTGAGATCACCAGCCGTGAATCGTCAACCCAGCAATCGGAATACATGAAGCCCCTGCGCAGCGTCTTTTCCAGGTCATGGCCATAGGGCGGCCGGGTGAGGTCCACCGTCGTCGAGGGCAACAACGCATCCCGGCGCGCAAGATAGTCATAAAGCAGCAATCCGATCCGGATCAGCCAGGCCGGGCGCAACTCCGGCACGTGGGGCATCACAAACCGCATCGGTCGGACCAGGTGAGGTGCTGCGTTCAGCAGAATCTCGCGTTCACGCAGCGCCTCCGCCACCAGGCGGAACTCGAATTGTTCCAGGTAGCGCAACCCGCCATGGATCAGCTTGCTGCTGGCGGAACTGGTAGCACCACCCAGGTCGTTTTTTTCGACCAGCAGTACGGAAAGTCCACGGCCCGCGGCATCACGTGCGATGCCGGCCCCGTTGATGCCGCCACCGACCACCAGTACGTCAACGGCGGGAGGCACGGTCATGTTCCGGGACAAAAAAGGGCGGCTAGCAGCCGCCCCTGTATGAAGTCATGGCCTGAGAGCTCAACGCTTACCGCGCAGCTTGCGGATTGCAGCGAGCTGCGCCGCCAGCATCGCCAGTTCGGCCTCGACAGTTGCCACTTCCTGTTTGCCCTGCGCGTTTTTGCGCGCTTCCTCGGCCTGCTTCAGCGCCTCGGTGGCCTTGGCCTCGTCGAGATCGGCGCCACGGATTGCGGTGTCGGCCAGTACGGTCACGACTTTCGGTTGAACTTCGAGCACGCCGCCGGCAACAAAAATGAATTCCTCGTCACCGCCACCGGCAGGCTTGATGCGGACCTCGCCGGGTCTGATGCGGGTAATCAGCGGCGTGTGGCGCGGATAAATGCCCAGCTCTCCAGCCTCGCCGGGCAGCACGACGAACTCCGCTTCGCCGGAATAGATCTGCTCTTCGGCGCTGACGACGTCGACGTGGATGGTATGTGCGGCTTCGGCCATGGATCAGCGTTCCTGGATGGATTACTGCAGGGTTTTTGCCTTCTCGAACACTTCCTCGATGCCGCCGACCATGTAGAACGCCTGCTCGGGCAGCGCATCACATTCGCCGTTGACGATCATCTTGAAGCCCTTGATGGTGTCCTTCAGCGACACGTACTTGCCGGGCGAACCGGTAAACACTTCCGCCACGCTGAACGGCTGCGACAGGAAACGCTGGATCTTGCGTGCGCGGGACACCGCCAGCTTGTCTTCAGGCGACAGTTCGTCCATGCCCAGAATCGCGATGATGTCACGCAGCTCCTTGTAGCGCTGCAGTGTTGCCTGCACGCCGCGGGCAGTGTTGTAGTGATCCTCGCCAACAACGTGCGGATCGAGCTGGCGCGAAGTCGAATCCAGCGGATCCACCGCCGGATAGATACCCAGCGAAGCGATATCGCGGGACAGCACCACGGTCGAATCCAGGTGGCCGAAGGTGGTTGCGGGCGAGGGATCGGTCAGGTCGTCCGCGGGCACGTACACCGCCTGGATCGAAGTAATCGAGCCCACCTTGGTCGAAGTGATGCGCTCCTGCAGGCGGCCCATTTCCTCGGCCAGCGTCGGCTGGTAACCCACCGCTGACGGCATCCGGCCCAGCAACGCCGACACTTCGGTACCCGCCAGCGTGTAGCGGTAGATGTTGTCGACAAAGAACAGCACATCGCGTCCTTCGTCGCGGAAAGCTTCGGCCATGGTCAAGCCCGTCAGTGCCACGCGCAGGCGGTTGCCCGGGGGCTCATTCATCTGTCCGTAGACCATCGCCACCTTGGACTTGGAGAGGTCTTTCTTGTCGACCACGCCGGCTTCCATCATCTCGTGATAGAAGTCATTGCCCTCGCGAGTACGCTCACCGACACCGGCAAACACGGACAATCCCGAGTGCGCCTTGGCGATGTTGTTGATCAGTTCCATCATGTTCACGGTCTTGCCCACGCCGGCGCCGCCGAACAGGCCGACCTTGCCGCCCTTGGCAAACGGACAGACCAGGTCAATCACCTTGATGCCGGTTTCCAGCAGATCCTGCGAAGGCGAAAGTTCCTCGTAGGCCGGCGCCGTACGATGGATGGACATCTGCTTCTCGGATTTGACCGGACCTACTTCGTCGATTGGTCGCCCGAGCACGTCCATGATGCGTCCCAGTGTGGCAGGGCCGACCGGTACCGAGATCGGCGCACCGGTATTGGTCACCATCATGC
>JAYQOT010000113.1:0-3302 GCA_038144955.1 Burkholderiales bacterium
TACACCTGCCCCGAAGCCGTCCAGGTTGCCCACAAACTGGCGGCGAAAGCGATGCCTATGCCCAGCGACACCGGCACATCCATGCCCACCCTCCCCGCCTTGAGATCGCGCCAGGCTCCGGTGTATAAAGGCACCGCGGACCACAGCGCAACGGGAAAGGTCAGAACCATGCCGGCAATGCGCAGCAGTTGTTCAATGTCGGCGGTCATCGCGCCTTCTGCGATATACACCGGAATCGCATACATCATCACCTGCATCATGCCGAACCCGGCGATGAACAATCGCCACAACAGTACGCGGCGCTCGCGGGTCAGCCGCTCCTCGGCACGACCTGCATCGTACGGCTGCGCTCCATAACCCAGAGCCGCCACCGCGCGCAGGATTGTCGCCAGCGTGGTTTCGCGGGAATCCCAGTGCACCCGTGCACGACGGGTGGCGAAATTGAGGGCTGCGGCGCGCACGCCGCGCAACCTCATCAGCCTCTGCTCGACCAGCCATACGCAGGCAGCACAGGTGACGCCGTCGATCAGCAGTTGCGCCTCCTTTCCGTATCCTGCCGCATCAGCCTCGCGCACGAAGCCTTTCTGCACTTCAGGCAGATCATAGAGATCAAGCTGCGTTAGCGCCGGATCATCGCCGGGGACGGCAGGCGCGGGCGCCGTGCGGTTGCGGTAATAGGCAAACAGGCCATTGTCCACGATGGTCTGCGCCACGGCCTGGCAGCCGCGGCAGCAGGTATCGCGCGCGATCCCGTCGATCGTCACCGGAAAGGACGGCTGCGACAGCGGCAAGCCGCAATGAAAACACCCCGCGACAGATTGCGCCGCGGGGCTGTCTCCGGCATCCGGTGCGATAAACGTCACGCTGCGAGATCCATCCTCAGAACTTCATCCCCAATCCGAGGCCGATTACCACCGGATTGATCTTGAAGTGCGCAGCTGTTGCTCCTGTCGCCGTGAGTTTGACATCGGTGTCGATCCAGATTTTCTTGATATCGACATTAAAAAACAGCGTCTTGTTAATCGGGAAATCCGCTCCGATTTGCAACGCACCTCCCCAACTGTTTTTTTCCACTGTAGCCGCCCCATTAAGCAGGTTGATGTCATAGAACCTGGTGTAGTTTACCCCCGCGCCAACATAGGGCCGGAACGCACCGCTGTCAGGATTGAAATGGTATTGCAATGTCAGTGTCGGCGGCAGCACCTTGGCATTGCCGATATTGGCACCCGATGACGTAACGTCGTGCTTGGTGGTCGCAAGTATCAACTCAAGGGCAAGATTTCTTTTGACGAAATAGGTGAAATCAAGCTCCAGGGTAGTTTACGAGTTCGCATCGAGATTCATTGCGGAAGAACTGGCGCTGGGATTGACATTGATAACCCGCGCACGTCCCAGCCAGTCGCCCTCTGCGGCAACCGCAATACCACTCATCCATCCAGCCGCCAACAAAACACCCAAACCCAAAACACGAAACATGTCTAGCTCTCCTTGGTCGTTGAAGATTCGGCAATTGAATATTAGGCAGCCCTGATATTCCTCAGGTTGACCCAGATCAAAGATCGATGACGCAATTCGCACTCTTCAGACTTTCGATTTCTAAATTCAGATCGATAACTCTCTGCCCGGGAAGTTTTAGAATGCCTGCCATGATTCCCTGGCTGGAAGAAGGTGACGGCTTTCCTCCTTTGGAAAAAGCACTGACCGCACCCAACGGCCTGCTGGCCGCTGGCGGGGTTCTGTCACCCGAACGACTGCTCGACGCCTACCGACGCGGCATATTCCCCTGGTATGGCCCGGGCGAACCGCCACTGTGGTGGAGCCCCGATCCGAGAATGGTCCTGCTTCCTGCCGAGCTGCGGGTGCCGCGCTCGCTGGCGAAACGCCTGCGCCGCAGGGATTATGAAATCCGCATTGATACCGCGTTCAGTGAGGTCATGCATGCCTGCGCCGAACCGCGCGAAGACGGCGCGGGCACCTGGATCACCGCCGAAATGATCGAAGCGTACTGCAGACTGCATCACCTCGGACATGCGCACTCGGTAGAAACCTGGATTGACGGCCGGCTTTGCGGCGGGCTCTACGGCATAGCGCTGGGAAGAATGTTCTATGGCGAGTCTATGTTCGCGCGCGTTGCTGACGCTTCGAAAATCGCACTGGTCTGTCTGGTCAGGCAACTCGAGCGCTGGGGCTTCGGTGTCATAGACTGCCAGATGAAGACGGCACATCTTGCACGTTTCGGTGCCCGGGAAATCCCGCGTGACAAATTCTCTCAACTCCTGACGGAATTGGTAAACTATCCTCCGCCTGCCGATTTCCGGCAATTTGACGACGATCTGAACCAGTAGGGATCCAGCGTTGACTTACCTCTCGGAATCACCGCTCTCGGTCCTGCAGTTCTACGCTACGGCGCCCTATCCGTGCAGCTACCTGCCCGAGCGCGCAGCTACCTGCCCGAGCGCATGGCGCGATCCCAGGTCGCCACGCCCAGTCACCTGATCGACGGTCCGATTTACAGCGAACTGGTACGCGCCGGATTCCGCCGCAGCGGCGCATTCACCTATCGCCCTCATTGCGACCATTGCCGCGCCTGCGTGCCGGTGCGAGTCGTTGCCGAGGAGTTTCATCCCACCCGCACCCAGCGCCGGACCTGGAACCGGCACACGGACCTCGAGTCCCGCCTGCTCGATCTCAAGTACAACCCCGAACATTACGCGCTTTATCTGCGTTACCAGGCACAGCGTCACGCTGGCGGCGGCATGGATCAGGACAGCCGCGAACAGTACCGGCATTTCCTGCTGCAAAGCAATGTCGACTCGCAACTGGTGGAGTTCCGTGAACGCGGAACGCTGCGCATGGTCAGCATCCTCGACCGGCTGCAGGACGGGATATCCTCGGTCTACACGTTTTTCGACCCTGACGTTTCCGGTGCCAGTTTCGGCACCTACAACATCCTCTGGCAGATCGACCTCTGCCGCCAGCTTGATCTGCGTTATCTCTACCTGGGTTACTGGATCGCGCAAAGCCGCAAGATGGCATACAAGATCCGCTTCCAGCCGATGGAAGGCCTGGTCGACGGTCGCTGGCAGCCGCTGGCGGAGTGACGTCTGCCCCCCGGACATCACCGACAAGATAGCCAGCCCGGATTGACCCGGAAAGCGCAATCCCGGACAGCGGACCGGAAAGCATTCATCCCGGTACAATACCGTCATGTATAACCTGCTGCGGCCACTATTGTTCGCGCTGGATGCCGAATCCGCGCATCACCTGACCCTGGAATCCCTGCGCCTCGCGGCGAAGACCGG
>JAYQOT010000114.1:0-3293 GCA_038144955.1 Burkholderiales bacterium
GGGTGGGGGGGGGTTTGGGGGGGGGGTGGGGTCCGGGGCGGTGATTGCCCCTCACCCCCGCCCTCTCCCCGCAAGCGGGGAGAGGGGGTCTCTTTTAAGTAATTGTTTTTATTGATATTTATATCGTTTTCCGCATTGGCCGCTGAGATTTCGATGCGTGCATAAGGCTTGATCGCGCCATGGAACACGTCTTCAGTGAGAAACAACTCCTGCGGCGGCAGCACTGGATTGGCGAGGTCGCCCTTGATCATCGCGTAGCGGCTGCGGGTATCCGCCCAGAATTCATCGATGGCTTCGCGGATGCCGGGACGCAGCACGACCGTGGTGTCCTGCGGCAGGTAATCGGTGAGCAGCGCAGTGCTGTCGAAGAACAGCGGCAGGTAGTACTCGATGCCGGCGGTCGGTATGCCTTTCGACACGTCCTTATAGACCTGGCTGCGCGACGGATCGCCCTCGAAGCGTTCGCGGAAGCGCTGCCGGAATCCCGTGCGCGAGGCTTCGTCCAGCGGAAACTCGCGCGCCGGCAGCAGCCGCACTTCCGGCACCTTGATGATCGAGCGCTGGCTGTCGACGTCGAAGCTGCGGATCGAATCGATGACGTCGTCGAAGAGGTCGATGCGATAGGGCAGCGGACTGCCCATCGGGTAGAGGTCGATCAGGCCGCCGCGGAAACTGTATTCACCGGGGGCGACCACCTGGGTGACATGGTTGTAGCCGGCGAGCGTCAGCTGCAGGCGCAGCGCCTCGGCGCCGAGCTTCGCGCCCTGGCGGAAATAGAAAGTGTTTGCGGTGATGTAATCCACCGGCGCGTAGCGGTAGAGCGCGGTGGTCACCGGCACCAGCGCGACGTCGAACTCGCCACGCGCGATCTGGCACAGCGTCGCCAGCCGTTCCGACACCAGGTCGTGGTGCGGCGAGAAATGGTCCCAGGGCAGGGTTTCCCAGTCGGGCAGCAGGTGCACGCGCAGCTGCGGTGCGAAGTACGGAATCTCGGCTAGCAGGCGCTGCGCCTGCCACGCCGACTCGGTGAGCACGAGCAACGGACGAGCGCGGGCCGCCAGCGAAGCAATCGCCGGCGCGTCACTGGAGCCGCAGAGGGCGCCAGTACCTGCGCGCTGCCCGGGGGCGGGCAGCTCCGTTGCGTGCATCAGGAACCGCCGTGAAAAAGGGCGCTATTATAAACGCGACACGTTGATTTTCCGGTGGATTTTGCGATGAAAAAACTTGTTGTTCGGCTGCTGTTTGTTTCCGCTTTCGTCATCGGTCTGCAGGGGCCGGCCGCGGCACAGACCGTGCAGAGCGAGAAGCACAGCTTTCGCATCATCACCCTGGTGCGCGGCCTTGAACACCCGTGGTCGCTGGCGTTCCTGCCCGACGGTCGCATGCTGGTGACGGAACGCGGAGGGCGGCTGCGCATCGTCGGCAAGGACTACAAGCTCGACCCCAAACCGGTCGAGGGCCTGCCGCGCATCGTTGCCGCCGGGCAGGGCGGACTGTTCGACGTGGTGCTGCATCCGCAGTACGACAAGAACGGCTGGATTTATCTCTCTTATAACGCCCCGGGAGGGGATGGCTGGGGCACCACGCTGGCGCGGGCGAAGCTGGATGGTCATCGCCTGAAAGATTTTCAGGTGCTGTTCAGCATGGAGCCCAAGACCCGTGCCGTGCACCACTTCGGCGGGCGCATCGTCTTCGACGGCAAGGGTTACGTGTATCTCACGCTCGGTGACCGCGGCGAGATGCCGCGCGCGCAGAAGCTTGATGACCACGCCGGCTCGGTGATCCGCCTGCACGACGACGGCCGCGTGCCGGCAGACAACCCGTTCGTGAAGAATAAAAACGCGAAGCCGGAAAAATTCACCCTCGGCAACCGCAACATGCAGGGCGCCGCGCTGCATCCGCAGACCGGCGAACTGTGGACCCACGAACACGGCCCGCAGGGCGGCGACGAGGTCAACGTCATGCGTTCAGGCCGCAACTACGGCTGGCCGGTGATCACTTACGGCGTCAACTACGGCATCGGCACCAAGATCGGCGAAGGCACTGCCAAGCCTGGCATGGAACAGCCGCTGCACGTGTGGGTGCCGTCGATTGCGCCCTCGGGCATGGCCTTCTACACCGGCGACAAATTCCCCAACTGGAAAGGCAACATCCTCATCGGCGCGCTGCGCGACGAAATGCTGGTGCGGCTGGAACTCAAGGGCGAAAAGATCGTGCGCGAGGAGCGGATGATCAAGGGCGAGATCGGGCGCATCCGCGACGTGCGGGTGGGGCCGGATGGCTTGATCTATCTGCTGACCGATGAGCGGGATGGGGTGATGGTAAGGTTGGAGGCGGGAAAGTGAGGATACCTATGAGGAACCACTTCCCGGTTCAAACCGGAAGTTGAGGCGGTCATTTTTTATGATTACCGAATCAGAACTCCGAAATTTAATTGCAGAGTCATTAGAACTTCTGGTTAATTTTTCTGTTCCCTTGTATTACGCAGACGATTACGGCCGTCCGATTCAATTCGGTACTGGTTTTTTTGTTCGAGGGAATGCCGAGTACTATTTGGTAACCGCGGCGCACGTACTCGATACAGCATTCGAAAAAGAAGTCTTTTACTACGTTACACCAAGCAAGATTCGAAAATTGTCTGGCGAGACTACTCGAACAGGTAAATCGGCATTAAATCGATGTGATGATGTGATTGATATTGGCGTTATGCGACTAACAGGGGATGGTTTGCCACCTTACCCAGAAGTTTCGAAGTTTGTCATGGAGCCCGAATATCTTAGACCGCAATACTTACCTCGTGCGGGTAGGAATTACACGATTGTTGGGTTTCCTGCGACCAAAAGTAAAGTGAATCGTTCCGAGGGTACAGTTTTGGTTGCGCCGCACGCGTATCGCTGTGAGCCGGTTTCGGATCAGGATTATCATAAGTATGGCTTTAGTCCTGAGAATCACGTTTTGCTTCAATTGGATCTCAGGGTTGGTTTTGGGCCCAATGGAGAGCAGGTAAATTTTCCGAAGCCGCAGGGAATGAGTGGTTCGCCTATCTTCATTCTTTACAGCGAGAATTCGGTTGACGAAACTCGAGTTTTTCCAGTGGTTGCTGTAGGAATTGAGTATCGTCAGAAACAGAAACTTCTTGTGGGAACGGATGTGGGCCGAGTGATCGAGGCCATCGAAGGACCTTTGCTGGGTAAGTTCGTTTGAATATAGAAATGTCTACTACCGATTTTCCAAATTCCCGTTATCTGATATTAGCCCCCGAACTGGCGTCCCGCCTCAACGACGTCACGCTG
>JAYQOT010000115.1:0-3247 GCA_038144955.1 Burkholderiales bacterium
CACAGTCATCGGCAGGGCCCACTCTCATGGCGCAGTTCCAACCCGTAGGCATAGTCCGCAGCGATCGCACCGAGATGTCCGCAGGCCACTGGGCCGGCGTCGAGTCGCGCATCGAGCTTGATCCCGTTTATCAGAAAGGCCTCGCGGGCCTGAGCGAGTTTTCGCATGCGGTCGTGGTCTTCCATCTCGACCGCATCCCGCCGTTCGATCCGCAGAAACAGATCGCGCGCAATCCCCGTGGCATGGAAGACCTCGCCCCGGTGGGCGTGTTTGCGCAGCGCACCAAGTTCCGTCCGAATCCGATCGGCGTGACCGCAGTGGAACTCGTCGCCGTGGACGATCGCGGCATCACCGTGCGCGGTCTCGATGCACTCGACGGCACGCCGGTGCTCGACATCAAGCCCTACATCCCCGCATTCGAACGCAAGGACAACGTGCGCCTGCCGGCATGGGTGGAGAGGATGATGGACGGCTACTTCTGACAATACGGAACGCACGGTCACAGGCCCGCGGCTCTCGGTTATGATGTCCCTGCAGTCACCCAAGAATCGTTCAATGGAGGAGAAAAAAATGTCGAGGACTTTCTTTCGAGCCGCGCTCGTTTGCGCCGCGGCCCTGTCAACCCTGGCAGCCGCACCCGTGGCGGCCCAGCAGTTTCCGACCAAGATCCTGCGCGTGGTGAACCCCAACAACCCGGGCGGCAACAGCGACGTGCTGTTCCGCCTGCTCGCGCCGAAGATGGGCGAAGTGCTTGGCCAGCAGCTGGTCATCGACTACCGGCCCGGCGCCGGCGGCAACATCGGTGCGGAAGCGGTGTCGCGCGCCGCACCCGACGGCTACACCACGCTGATCGCAGCGGCGAGCATTTTGATCAACCCGGCGATGCTGAAAACCGTGCCTTTCGACGTGGAGAAGGATTTCACACCGCTCGGCGTCATCGTCGACATTCCCGCAGGGCTGGTGGTGCATCCCTCGCTGCCGGTCAAAACGGTGAAGGACCTGGTCGCGCTCGCCAAGAAGCGCCCCGGCGACCTCAATTTCTCCAGTTCCGGCAACGGCGCGCTGGGCCACCTCTCGGGTGCGCTGCTCAATGCCTCGACCGGCATCAACACCGTGCACATCCCCTACAAGGGCGCAGGCCCGTCGATCGTCGACCTCGTCGCCGGCCACGTGCAGTTCTCCTTCGTCAGCATTCCGGCGATCACCGGCCACCTGCAGGCCAACCGCCTGCGCATGATCGCGCAGTGCGGCGACACGCGCTTCGTGTCATTCCCCAACGTGCCGACCATGGTCGAAGCGGGCGTGAAGGATTTCGTCGTCACCAGCCCCTTCAGCTACTTCGGGCCCGCGGGCATGCCGGCGCCGGTGGCGAAGAAGCTCAACGATGCCCTGCGCGCGGCGCTGCACGACACGAAGAACCACAAGATCCTGATCGACCGCGGTGCGCAGCCGATCGGCAACACCCAGGCCGAACACGCCGCGCTGATCAAATCCGAAATCGCCAAGTGGAAGAAAGTGGCGCAGGCCGCGGGGCTCAAACCGCAGTAAGGCGTCTGACCCGGTAAACAATGCCGGCGTGACTTTTGTGAAAGTCGCGCTGGCATTGATGATGCAATGTAACGGAGTTCGCGTTGTAACCCTTTTCATCCGCACACACCCAGAAATATGCCCGGTAAAAAATCCGCAGCGCCCAAGTCAGCGGTGAAGCCGCTGCTTCCCGTGACCATCCAGCCCGGTAACATCCGCTACGCCCCCGGTGTGCGTGCAGGACGCTGGATTTTTGCAACAGGGCACAAGGGCACCGCTGATTTCGTCAGCGGCATGGCGCCCGAAGTGGTTGACGCCGCAGCACCTCGTCATGGTGTTCCCAAATACAAAAAGGAAGCGCGGCGCATCTTCGCGAATTTCGCCAAGGTGCTGAAAGCCGGCGGCACCGACCGCAGCCACGTCGTGCGCGTGGACCAGTATTACAGCGGCGGCCACGTGGTCGATGCGTACCACGAAGTGCGCCGCGAGTTTTTTGCCGGGCACATTCCGCCCAGCACCTCCAACCTGCACCAGAAATTCCTGCTCGCGGGGCAGGACATGGAAGTGCAGCTGATGGCAGCGGTTCCCGGCAAGGGTTTCAAGGTGGTGCAGCACCGCCCGGCGAATCTGCCGGTGCATGCCACCTCCGGCTACAGCCCGGTGCTGACCTGCGGCGACTACGTGTTCATCGCCGGTCAGACTTCCGAGGCGCTCAACACCGCCGAAGGTCCGCTCGATCCGGCTGCGCGCATGCCCGCTGGGCACCTGTGGAAGGGTACGCCGATCAAGCTAGAGGCCGAGTTCGTGATCGAGCGCAAGCTCAAGCCCGCGCTCGCCGTGGTCGGCAACACCCTCGCCGACGTGGTCAAGGCGCAGGTGTACCTGCGCGACGTCAATGACATCCCGGCTTTCAACGAAGTGTGGCTGAAGCACTTCAAAAAATCACCTCCCGCGACCGCCATCATTACTACCGCGACTCCGGGATTCATCTGCGAGACGGGGCGCATCGAAATCAACACCATCAGCGTGCATCGCGGCGGCCGCACCAAAAAACAGGTGGTCGATGCCGGCGTGCCCGTGGCGTACGACGGCCACGTGCAGGCGATCCGTGCCGGCGACCTGCTGTTCCTCTCTGGCATGATGGCGGTGGACCAGAGCGGAGCGCTCGCACAGAAAGCGCGCATCGATTCGCGCCAGCCGCACTTTGGCAGTGCAGTGCAATTGCAGATGGAGCATCTGCTGGCGCAGGCCGAGCGCATCTGCCGCAAGGCCGGAACCACGCTCGCCAATGTGGTGCGGGTGCAGCAGTTCCATACCGACCTTGCCGATTTCAACGGTGCCTGCCAGGTATGGCAGCAGCATCTGCCCGGCCAGTACCTGCCGTTTTCGGCGATCGAAGTTCCGGCGCTGGGTGTGCCCGGCGCGGTGGTCATGCTCGATCTGTGGGTCTACGTGCCCTGAGGGCGGCCCGCGGGTACCGTAATTGCTTATGCAAAAAATGTTTTGACGTTGCAGCACGGTAGTTCAAACAACAGTCAACCTGAGAGAGGGAACCCATGAACATGATCGCCACACTGACGCGCCGGTTGCGTGCCGGCCCCGCAATCCTGGCCTTCGCCGCGCTGGCCGTACCGCAGGTGCAGGCCGCCGATTTTCCGCCCGAGCAGATCCGCATCGTCGTGCCTTATGCCGCAGGCGGCGGCACCGACGTCATCATGCG
>JAYQOT010000116.1:0-3232 GCA_038144955.1 Burkholderiales bacterium
TGGTCTGCGTTTGTGCTGCAAAAACTTCAACGAATCACTCGATTTTATAACTCAATAGGAGGAGCTTATGAAACATGCTTTGATCGGCGCGGTGCTGGCCTCAGCGGCTCTGGTTTCCGGTTGCGCTGCCACCGGCGGTGGTGCTGACGCCAAAGCCAATGTGGCCGAGGACAGGGTGGTCTATCACATCAATGATACCGATGAGCAGGCGGTCAACGCGCTGCGCAACATCGGCAATCATCTCGAGGTCAATCCGAAAGCCAAGATCGTCGTGGTATCCCATTCCCGCGGAGTGGATTTCCTGTTTGACGGCGCCAAGGACAAGCGCGGCAATCCCTACAATATTCCGGTTGAGAAACTGAAAGCCCAGGGCGTGCAGTTCGATGTCTGCAACATTACGCTGCGCAATCGCAAGCTCGGCAAGGACAAGTTCATTCCGGAAGCATCGTTCGTTCCCTCAGGCGTGGCGGAAATCACCCGTCTGCAGCAGCGCGAGGGTTACGCCTACCTGCGTCCGTAAGCAGTTTCATCAGGGTAAGTTCAGGGGGGCGGCCATGGCCGCCCCCTTTTTTATGCAGTCGCTGGCACTCGTGTTTGCAGCAGAAGGGATATTCAGCTGGTTTCAGCGACCTGCAAGGCGCGGGCGACGCCCGCAGCCTGATTGGGCAACAGGTTTTCCGCACCGAGCTTCGCACTGAAGCCTGATCTCTGGAACAACGACAGGGGCTGGGAGCCGGCGCCGGTGATGATCAGCGTCTTGCCGTTTTTTGCCATCTTGCGGCGCAGCGTTTCGAGTATGTCCAGGCCGGTGGTGTCCACGTTGATGGTTTTCTGCATGTCGAGCACGATCGCGCGCGTTGCGTCGGCGGGCTCGGCACGAGCAAGCAGGGGTTCGATCTTGTTGGCTGATCCGAAGAACAACGATCCGAACATTTCGTAGATCCGCACCTTGTCCGAGGCGACATGGTCCGGACCGATGGCGATGACGCCCGTCAGCGACGAGATTCTCGTGATGAAGAACAGCGCGGCCATCACCATGCCTACCTGCACGGCCACCGTGAGATCGAATACCACTGTCAGCACGAACGTGGCCAACAGGATGGCCCGGTAGTTCAGTGTATAGCGGCGCATGTCGCGGAAGTGATTCCATTCGCCCATGTTCCAGGCCACGACGACGAGGATGGCGGACAGTGCGGCGAGCGGGATATGGCGTGCCAGCGGCGCCGCGACCAGCACGATGAGCAGCAGGGTCAGCGCGTGCACGATGCCTGAAATCGGACCGCAGGCGCCCATGCGCGCGTTGGTGCTGGTACGGGCGATGGCGCCGGTGGCGCAGAAGCCGCCGAACAGCGGCGAGACTATGTTTGCCAGGCCCTGCGCCATCAGTTCCTGATTGGGGTTGTGGCGGTCGTCGATCATGTGGTCGGCTACGGTGGCGGAGAGCAGTGACTCGATGGCGCCGAGCAGGGCGATGGCAATGGCCGGGGATACCAGGTGACGCAGGGTATCCATCGACAGTTCGGGGAAGGCCAATTCCGGCAGCGATTGCGGGATGCCGCCGAATTTCGAGCCTATGGTTTCCACCTGCAGGCCGAAAAGGGCAGTGATGAGGGTACCGAAAACCAGCGCGACGATGGGGCTGGGTACCAGGCGCCAGCGCTTGGGCCAGAACACGATCAGCAGCAGGCAGGCCAGGCTCAGCGCCACTGCGGCCCAGTTGACGGTGGGAAGCGCATGCCACAGCACGGTGATCTGGCCGAAAAAATCCGCAGGCAACGTGCCGGCGGAAAGGCCGAGGAAATCCTTGACCTGTGAGAGCAGGATCAGCACCGCGATGCCTTTGGTGAAGCCGCTGATCACGGATACCGGTATGAACCGTATCCACGAACCCATGCGCAGCAATCCCATCGCCAGCAGCATGACGCCGGCCATCAGCGTGCAGATCAGCAGATTGGCTACGCCGTACTGGACGACGATGCCGTAGACGATGACGATGAAGGCGCCGGTGGGCCCGCCGATCTGCACGCGTGAACCGCCGAAAGCGGAAATGATGAACCCGGCGATGATCGCGGTGTAAATGCCTGACTCCGGCGTCATGCCGGAGGCGATGGCGAAGGCGATGGCCAGCGGCAGTGCGAGAACGCCGACGGTGATCCCGGCGAGTATGTCGGTGCGCAGTCGTGCGGAGTCGTATTCGCGCCAGACTTCAAGCAGGCGGGGACGGAAGCGGGACAGGGCTGGCATGTTGGAAGTGGTATGGGGTAGGGCTAGTTGGTGCGGTACTGGCGGATCATTCCTTCGTCGAGTTCGATGCCGAGGCCGTGACCGGTCGCCACCGGCATGATGCCGTTTTTGACCGGCGGGCGGTTGATCCACATCGATTGCCAGACGGGATCACGCGCCGGGTCAGCAAAACATTCGGCGTAAGTGCCGTGGGGCACTGCGGCCAGCAGGTGGCTGGCGATCTGCGATTCCTCGTGGTGGGCCATGGCAATGCCGGCTGCAGCACACAAACCCGAGGCGCGCAGCCAGTCAGTGACGCCGCCGCCTTCGGACACGTCGTAGTTGACGAGGTCAACTGCGCGGGCATCGACCAGGCGGCGAACGGCATGACTGGTGACTTCGCTCTGGCCGGCGGTGACCGGGATGCTGATGGCCTGGCGCACCCGCGCCATTTGCGCCGCGTCGTCGTACCAGTGGCAGGGTTCCTCGAACCAGCGGATGTTGTGTCTTTCGACCAGTCGCGCGAAGCGGATCGCGTCTTCAGCGTTCCAGCCACGGTTGGCATCGACGCAGAGGATGAAATCGTCACCGGCCGCCTTGCGTGCGACGGCGACACGTGCCGCATCCTCTTCGGGCGAGAGGCCGCCGACCTTGAACTTGCAGCCGGCCATGCCGGCGTCGCGATATGACTCGATTTCGCGTGCGATGTCGGCGTGAGTCTTGCCCGGCATGTAATAGCCGCCGATCGAAATCAGCGGCAGGCGGTCAGTATAACCGCCGATCAGTTCGCGTACGGATTTGCCCAGTGCCTTGCCGGTGAGATCCCACAGTGCACAGTCGACGCAGGCGATGGCCTCGAGCAGCGTTTTGCGGTCGGACGCGGTGTGCGTCAGTGCGAACATGCGCTGCCAGGCGAGTTCGCGTTCGTATATGGATAAACCTTTGATTAAATTTAATAATTCACCGGATATCCAGTTGGCGATCTGGATGCCGTGGGCGCGGTTGTCGC
>JAYQOT010000117.1:0-3223 GCA_038144955.1 Burkholderiales bacterium
GATGGATTACTGCAGGGTTTTTGCCTTCTCGAACACTTCCTCGATGCCACCGACCATGTAGAAAGCCTGTTCGGGCAGCGCATCGCATTCGCCGTTGACGATCATCTTGAAGCCCTTGATGGTGTCCTTCAGCGACACGTACTTTCCCGGTGAACCGGTAAACACTTCCGCCACGCTGAACGGCTGCGACAGGAAACGCTGGATCTTGCGGGCGCGGGACACGGCCAGCTTGTCTTCAGGCGACAGTTCGTCCATGCCCAGAATTGCGATGATGTCACGCAGCTCCTTGTAACGCTGCAGTGTTGCCTGCACGCCGCGGGCGGTGTTGTAGTGATCTTCGCCGACCACGTGCGGATCGAGCTGGCGTGAAGTCGAATCCAGTGGATCCACAGCCGGGTAAATACCCAGCGAAGCGATATCGCGTGACAGCACCACGGTCGAATCCAGGTGGCCGAATGTTGTAGCGGGCGAGGGATCGGTCAAGTCGTCCGCGGGCACGTAGACCGCCTGGATCGACGTAATCGAGCCAACCTTGGTCGAAGTGATGCGCTCCTGAAGGCGGCCCATTTCCTCGGCCAGCGTCGGCTGGTAACCCACCGCCGACGGCATCCGGCCCAGCAGCGCCGACACTTCGGTGCCTGCCAGCGTGTAGCGGTAAATGTTGTCGACGAAGAACAACACGTCGCGGCCCTCGTCGCGGAAAGCTTCGGCCATGGTCAGGCCGGTCAGCGCGACGCGGAGGCGGTTGCCCGGCGGTTCATTCATCTGGCCGTAGACCATCGCCACCTTGGACTTGGAGAGATCCTTCTTGTCGACCACGCCGGCTTCCATCATCTCGTGATAGAAGTCATTGCCCTCGCGGGTACGCTCACCGACGCCGGCAAACACTGACAAGCCGGAGTGCGCCTTGGCGATGTTGTTGATCAGTTCCATCATGTTCACGGTCTTGCCCACGCCAGCGCCGCCGAACAGGCCGACCTTGCCGCCCTTGGCAAACGGACAGACCAGGTCAATCACCTTGATCCCGGTTTCGAGCAGATCCTGCGAAGGAGACAGTTCCTCGTAGGCCGGTGCCGTACGATGGATGGACATCTGCTTCTCGGATTTGACCGGACCCACTTCATCAATCGGTCGTCCGAGCACGTCCATGATGCGTCCCAGTGTGGCGGGACCGACCGGCACCGAGATCGGCGCACCGGTATTGGTCACCATCATGCCGCGGCGCAGGCCGTCGGAAGAACCCAGTGCGATGGTGCGCACGATGCCGTCACCCAGCTGCTGCTGCACTTCCAGCGTCAGCTCCGTGCCGTCCATTTTCAGCGCGTCATAGACATGCGGCATCTGGTCGCGGGCAAACTCGACGTCGATCACCGCGCCGATACACTGAACAATTTTTCCCTGGCTCATGGTCAATTCCTAAATCAAAATGTCGTCAAACAATCCGATTATCCGGCGGGGTCAGACCGCGGCCGCGCCTGCGACAATCTCCGACAGCTCCTTGGTAATCGAAGCCTGCCGGGTCTTGTTGTAAATCAAGGTCAATTCGTCTATCACTTTGCCGGCATTGTCAGATGCGGCCTTCATCGCCACCATCCGCGCCGACTGCTCGGACGCCATGTTCTCAGCAACACCCTGGTAGATCAGTGCTTCAACATAGCGTGTCAGCACCTGGTCAAGCACCAGTTTTGCATCGGGTTCGTAGATGTAATCCCATGACCCTTCGGGCGCACCCAGCTTGTCACCACTCAGCGGCAGCAGTTGTTCAACCACCGGTTCCTGCTTCATGGTGTTGATGAACTTGGTGTAGATGATCAGCAGGCGATCGAACCGGTCCTGGGTGTAGCCATCGAGCATGACTTTCAGCGCGCCGATCAGCTTTTCCATCTGCGGTTTGTCACCGAGCCCGGTAACCTGCGAACTGATCGTGACGCCCAGACGCTGCATGAAGCCGAGCCCTTTGTTGCCCAGCGTGCAGACTTCGATTTCCTCGCCCAGCGCCTGCCATTCCTTGATCTTGTTCAGCGCCAGACGCAGGGCGTTGGTGTTGAGACCGCCGCACAGACCCTTGTCGGTGGTAACCACGATCAGTCCGACGCGCTTGACCGAATCGCGGGCAACCAGGAACGGATGCTTGTATTCCGGGTTGGCATGGCTGATATGCGCGGCGACGTTGCGGATCTTCTCGCCGTAGGGCCGCGAGGTGCGCATGCGATCCTGCGCCTTGCGCATTTTCGAGGCCGCCACCATTTCCATTGCCTTGGTGATCTTGCGCGTGTTTTGCACACTCTTGATCTTGGTGCGGATTTCCTTGGAGCCGGGCATGTTATAACTTATTGTTTTTAAACAATTATAGGGTCAATCAAAAGGTGCCGTTCTGCTTCCAGTCCTTGATCGCGGCGTTGAGTTTTTCCTCATCGTCCTTGGACAGATCCTTGGTGTCCTCGATGCGTTTGACCAGATCGCCGAACTTGGACTTGATGTAGTCGCGCATCGAGCGTTCTGCGGCCAGCGCTTTCTTGACGTCGATGTCGTCGAAATAACCGCCGTTGACGGAAAACAGCGTCAGCGCCATTTCCCAGACCTGCAGCGGTTCATACTGCGGTTGCTTCATCAGCTCGGTCACCAGCCTGCCGCGCTCAAGCTGCTTGCGGGTAGCTTCGTCGAGATCCGACGCAAACTGCGCGAAGGCAGCCAGTTCGCGATACTGCGCCAGTGCCAGACGTACACCGCCACCAAGTTTCTTGATGATCTTGGTCTGTGCAGCGCCGCCGACACGGGATACCGAAATGCCGGCGTTGATCGCGGGCCGGATGCCGGCGTTGAACAGATCGGTCTCGAGAAAGATCTGGCCGTCGGTAATCGAAATCACGTTGGTGGGCACGAACGCCGTCACGTCGCCGGCCTGGGTTTCGATGACAGGCAACGCGGTCAGTGAACCGGTTTTGCCCTTGACCGCACCCTTGGTGAAAGCTTCGACATAATCTTCGTTGACCCGGGCGGCGCGCTCAAGCAGGCGCGAGTGCAGGTAGAACACGTCACCGGGATAGGCTTCGCGGCCCGGCGGACGGCGCAGCAGCAGGGATACCTGACGATAGGCCCACGCCTGTTTGGTCAGATCGTCATAAATGATCAGTGCGTCCTGGCCGCGGTCGCGGAAATATTCACCCATCGTGCAGCCGGAGTAGGGCGCGATGAACTGCATCGCGGCTGATTCCGACGCGGT
>JAYQOT010000118.1:0-3142 GCA_038144955.1 Burkholderiales bacterium
GTATCTGGATATAGCGCTGGAAGGCGCCACCGCCCAGGACCGCAGCGACCGCAATTCCGCCCAGAGTCAGCAGCTTCATCAGCCAGGGACCCCTCCAGTCCATCTGCTCCACCAGCATCATCACCAGCACGAAACAGAGCACACCGGTCACCAGATAGCTGTGGCAGAGGATCAGTTCGCGCTCGTACCAGCTGCGAAAACCGTATTTGCTGATGCCCTGCGCGGCGGTCATCACTGCAGCCCGATCAGGTCTTGCGGAACTCCGCGACGGATTGCGCCAGCCTGCCATCGGCCGTCTTCAACGCGCGCGTCACCGCCTTGGTCGCACCGAATGTCGGCACCACCGCCGAGTGTTTGCCTGCACCCCCGATCACGGCAATCATGATGTCGTCCGCGTCCTGCACTGCATAGACCGGGGCATCGGGGCCGGCGCCGGCATAGCGGTCCTTGAAGGTCACCTTCAGCCGCCTCTCGATGTTCTCGCGCGAGAACTTGCCCATCGGCAGCGTTGCATGTTGCTGCAGAAAGCGCCTGGCCTCGGCCTTGCTGAAACCGCTGGCCACCGTCTTCGCATGCTCTGGCGCCATGATGATCAGCGGCTGAGCCGCGTAGTAGACGTCATTGCTGCCGGTGGTTGCCATGGTTCCCGCGATGGTGGTGAGTATCCCCTCGGCGCTGAGGCTCTCGTGATCGTTGACGTTGTGCAGGCATTCCGCACCGATCACCGTCACTGCGCTCGCCTCCTTCGACAGACCGCGGTCAAGGTGCAGCGGATCCCACGGACTCTCGGCTTCGTTTTCCGCAACCAGATAGCTGTACTTGGCCGGCGAACCGAAGGTGGACATGTCGCCCAGCGCCGGAATCGCGCCGCCGATGTTGACCAGCACCATGCGGATGGCGCGACCGATGGTGGCATTCGCCTGGTGGCCGGGGCCGAAGGCATTGTGTCCGCAGTTGATGTTCAGTTCACGTGCAACCGGGCCGTTGACGATCACCAGCGGCGCGCACAGGTGCGTGGTCGCCTGCACGCCGTATAGATTCAACGGCTCCTCGCACATCGCCTCGACGGCGAGCATCAGCAGCGGAAAATATTCCGGACGGCAGCCCGCCATCACCGCGTTCGCCGCCAGCCTCAGCGGCGTCGCCTCGCCCCAGCGCGGCGCCACTTTCGCGATCGGCACGTTCCACGGCCGGTCACAGTATGCAAGCATCGCGGTGACGCGTACCTCGGTCGGCGGCACGATCGGCAAGCCGTCGCTCCAGCCCTTCTCCCGCATCAGCGCGTTGATGGCGTCGAAATCATCGTCAGCCTCAATCGCTGCGCCCGGGACATTCAGCATCTGCGCCAGGTTGCTCATTGCGCCGACTCCTTCAGCAGTTTCACGAACAACGGCACCGCAACGTCGGCGCGTGCCTTGACCTCCTCGATCGACTGCCCGCCTAGCGGATGCTTGATCTCCAGCAGCGGCAGATCAGGCACGCCGAACGTGCGCGCCTGCGCCTGCCCCAGCTTGAGGAAAGGCCCCGAACAGATCACCGCGGTGGTCAGGCCGCGTTTCCGGAGGTTCGCCATGTCGTGGACACTCCACGACGTGCACGACCCTCAATCGGCCATTGCGGTAATGACGTAATCCGATTCCGCGGCAAGTTGATCGAGGACCGCATCGGGAGCCGGCAGGCTGACGCTGCCCTTGCGCGTCATGACAACGGACGCCACCGGCACCAGCGCCTTGACGCCTTCGACGATGAACCTGAGCAGGTGATCGGCATTGCCTTTGCTGTTGTCGAGCACGCCGAGGCGGATGCCGCCCTTGGCAACCGCGCGCTTCTGCGTATCGGCCACCGCCTGCGGCGATGGCGCTTCCGGAACAACCAGACGGACTTTCTGAACCATGGAGACTCCTGCGAGTAAAACACAATGATTCCGCCTTGAAGCAGCGGACAGACTGCAATCTAGCGCATGCGTCCCGCCCGGGCAATCGAAGCGTCACTCTCACGATTCGTCAGGGTTTTGCAGGCAATTGGTCAATTTGAATCGCCCCCGGTTTGATATACACCTTTTAGCCTCGTTTTATCCTTCGCCACTCCCACGGCTGCTTATCTTCTGCCCTAAGACTTCCTTTGGCAACCGCAAACAAAAACCCCGCCGAGAGCAAGGAAAACGAAGCAAGGTTGCGTAAACGCGAGTTATGGGCGCATCCTGAGCCTGTGCCGCCGTGGGAGTGGAGGACTAAAAAGCAAACGAGAAGCCAATGAAAAAAGCCCTGATTGCAATGTTTCTCTTTGTAGCGACAAGTGCGGCATGGGCGAACCCGGTTCCCCTAACGGAGATCGCTAAGCCTGGCCGTGTACTCATACTGCGGCATGCCTATGCGCCCGGCAATGGCGACCCGGATAATTTCAGGATCGGGGACTGCGCGACGCAGCGCAATCTCGATAGCACTGGCCGGGAGCAAGCCAAGCAAATCGGCCGTAGGCTCGCGCAGGCTGGTGTAACGAAAGCGGCAGTTTATTCGAGCCAGTGGTGCCGCTGCTTGGAAACGGCGAGACTTCTGGGCTTGGGGCCAGTCACCGAACTGCCAGCGCTGAATTCCTTTTTCTCCTTACCGGAAAAGCGCGATCAGAGCATTAGCGCATTGCGTAGATTTCTTGCTGGACTGCCGACTAGTGGTCCGCCAGTGGTATTAATCACGCACCAGGTTACGGTCACCGGCCTTACCGGTATCTATCCGTCTTCGGGTGGCGGAGCTATCCTTCAGCTCAACGGCACCGGTGACCCGAAGATCATTGGCGAGGCCCTCTTTAAAAACCCTTAGCGCTTACCTAAATTCCAGCAGTCAGAAAACGAAGCTGGGTTGCGTAAGCGAGGGCTATGGGCGCATCCTAAGCCTGTGCCGCCGTGGGAGTGGCGGCGGTATTACAACGAACGGCGGCCGAAGAAGCAGTTAGGCGGGTTGCCGCCTGCGGTTTACGCGGCACGCAGACAGCACAATTAAACAGCGCGGACTCTAATGCAAACTGCTACTAAAATTGGAGATCACGTCGGTATTAATCTATGAAGTTACAAATCATGTTGGCGCTAATCGGTCTGAGCAGTATTAGTGCCTTTGGCAATCCTCAGGCTTTAAGTATTGCTACCCGT
>JAYQOT010000119.1:0-3072 GCA_038144955.1 Burkholderiales bacterium
GCCACTCCCCGCGAGTTTTACACCAAGCAGCTGCAACAGGGGTTGTATGCCGCAGGCGTCATCGTTCCCGCTGGAGTAGTGGCCCCGGGCGCAAGCATGACGGTTTCCATGCCGTTGTATGCCGGCCCGCAGGAACAGGAAAAACTGGCCGCGCTGGCACCCGGCCTCGACCTCGCCGTGGATTATGGCTGGCTGACCGTGATTGCAGCCCCGCTGTTCTGGGTACTTAAATGGATTCATGGCTGGACCGGGAACTGGGGCATAGCCATCATCATCCTGACGATCCTGATCAAGCTGATGTTCTACCCGCTGTCTGAAGCCAGCTATCGATCAATGGCAAAAATGCGTGTGGTCGCGCCGAAGATGCAGCGGCTCAAGGAACAGTACGGTGAAGACCGCCAGCGCCTGCAACAGGCGATGATGGAGCTCTACAAGACCGAGAAAATCAATCCTCTTGGCGGCTGTCTTCCGGTGCTGGTCCAGATTCCCGTCTTCATTGCGTTGTACTGGGTACTGCTGGGCAGCGTTGAAATCCGCCAGGCGCCATTCGCGCTGTGGATCACGGACCTGTCGGTTCAGGATCCCTACTATATCCTGCCGATATTGATGGGCGCGACGATGATCATCCAGACCCGGCTCAATCCGGAACCCCCGGATCCCGTGCAGGCCAAGGTGATGAAGATCATGCCGATAGCGTTCAGCATTTTCTTCTTCTTCTTCCCGGCCGGACTGGTCTTGTACTGGCTGATCAACAACATTCTTTCCATCGCCCAGCAGTGGCATATCAACCGCACGCTGGAAAGCGACCTGAAGACGGCCCGCAAGGCCTGATTACGCGGCGCTATACTCGCCGCGCATGAATCAACGCGACACCATAGCGGCCATTGCCACAGCGCCGGGGCGTGGCGGCATCGGCATCATTCGCATCTCCGGTTCCGGCCTGGCGCGGTTTGCATTGGCGTTGATGCAATGTGAGCCGGAAGCGCGCCGTGCACGGCTGACCCCGTTTTTCGACGCGGCTGGTCTGCCGATCGATGAAGGGCTCGCCCTGTTTTTTCCGCAACCGCATTCCTACACCGGCGAGGATGTGCTGGAACCGCATGGTCATGGCCGGCCGGTGGTCCTGCAGCAGCTGTTGCGGCGTTGCGTTGAACTGGGGGCCCGTCACGCACGCCCTGGCGAATTTACCGAGCGCGCTTATTTGAACGGGCGCATGGACCTGGCACAGGCCGAGGGGGTCGCCGATCTCATCGAGGCCTCGAACGCAACCGCGGCCCGCGCCGCCCTCCGTTCGCTACAAGGCGAATTTTCTTTTTTAATTCAAACACTTAAAAACTCCCTGGTGGCGTTGCGCACCCTGTTGGAAGCGACCCTGGATTTTCCTGAGGAAGAAATCGATGCGCCGACACAGGCGCGGGTAGCCCGCCAGCTGTCTGACCTCCAGCAACAAGTCCTGCGAGTCATTGCCGCCACCCGTCAAGGCCATCTGCTGCGCGACGGCATCCAAGTGGTGTTGATCGGAGCACCCAACGTCGGGAAATCCAGCTTGTTGAACCGTCTGGCGGGTGATGATGTTGCGATTGTGACCGACGTTCCTGGAACCACCCGCGATGCCTTGCGCGAACAAGTCGACCTTGACGGATTGATCGTGCACTTCATCGATACCGCGGGCTTGCGGGAAACCGAGGATACGGTGGAACGCATAGGCATACGCCGGACCTGGGAAATGATCGAGAAGGCAGATCTGGCGCTGGCCATAGAGGACGCCAGTGGCGGTATCAGTGACCAGAATTCAATCCTGGATCGACTTCCCGCGACATTGCGGCGGATTCAGGTCATGAATAAATCGGACCTGATAGCACGGGAGCCGGCCCGGGAAACGGGTGGTAGCGATGAACGCATCTGGTTGTCTGCCAAAACCGGGGCTGGCCTGGATTTGCTGAAACAGGCTATTCGTGACCATGCCGGCTGGCAGCCTGCCGGGGAGGGCTTGTTTACCGCTAGGGCACGCCATGTCGAGGCCTTGCAGGTCGCGCAAGGACATATCACGGCCGCTACCGCCGAAATGGCCCGGACCGAGTTATGCGCCGAGGAGCTGCGTCTTGCCCAGGAAGCCTTGGGCCGCATTACCGGAGAATTTACGGCGGATGATCTGCTGGGCGAAATCTTCTCGACCTTCTGCATAGGCAAATAAACCCCTCAGGGCTTGTTTCACGTGAAACAGTCGTATTAGCAGCCGGAATGCCTAAAAGGGGTGGTTTCACGTGAAACCACCCCCCATGATCTGCTTGGGTACCCCAACATTCTGGGATATCATGCGCGCCCGGAACGTGTGCTGGCCCCGGGTTGTATGGATATCGTCTAAAACATGACGCAATTCCCTGAAAAATTTGAAGTTATTGTGATTGGCGGTGGTCACGCCGGTACCGAAGCGGCGCTGGCCAGCGCGCGCATGGGACGGCGCACGCTGTTGCTGACGCATAGCCTGGAAACCTTGGGGCAGATGTCGTGCAATCCCTCCATCGGCGGCATCGGCAAGGGACATCTGGTCAAGGAGGTCGATGCGCTGGGTGGTGCCATGGCTGCCGCCACCGATGAAGCGGGCATTCAATTCCGCATACTCAATTCGCGCAAAGGTCCGGCGGTACGTGCCACTCGCGCCCAAGCTGACCGTGTGCTTTACCGTCAGGCCATACGCAGCCGCATCGAGCGCCAGCCGAACCTGGTGGTGTTCCAGCAAGCGGTAGACGATCTGGTGGTGCAGGGCGATCGCGTAACCGGTGTGGTAACCCAGATCGGTCTGCGCTTCGAGGCGCGAGCTGTCGTACTCACTGCCGGCACTTTTCTGTCAGGACTGATCCATGTGGGTCTGCAGAATTATCAGGGCGGACGTGCCGGAGATCCTCCTGCCGTCAGTCTTGCTGCGCGCTTGCGTGAACTGAAACTGCCGGTGGGCCGGCTTAAAACCGGAACGCCGCCGCGCATCGATGGCCGCACCATTGATTTTTCGCAGATGACCGAACAGCCCGGCGATGATCCCGCGCCGGTGTTTTCCTTTCTCGGCCATCGCGA
>JAYQOT010000120.1:0-2984 GCA_038144955.1 Burkholderiales bacterium
AAACACAAGGCGCTGGCAAAAATGCAGATCCTCGCCCGCGGCAACCGCCTGTCGATCACGCCCGTATCCCCGGAAGAGTGGAAATACATTCTCGGCCTGATGAAATAACACGGACCGGATACCGATGTTCGAATGGTGGTGGGCCTATCTCGCGCTGGGAGCCTTTGTCGGGTTCTTCGCCGGCCTGCTCGGCATCGGCGGTGGCGCTGCGATGGTGCCGATGCTGGCGTTCATCTACGCCGCGAAGGGATTCGATGACAGCCAGGTCGTGCACTTAGCGCTCGGCACTTCCATGGCAACCATGTTGTTCACTTCGGTGTCCAGCGTTCTCGCGCACCACCGGCACAAAGCGGTGAACTGGGGTGTGGTCCGGCGCATGGCTCCGGGAATACTCCTGGGCACTTTCGGCGGAGCCCTGCTCGCCAGCGCCCTGAATGTCCGGCTGCTGACGGTGGTGTTCACACTGCTGATCTACTACATCTCTGCCCAGATGCTGTTCGGCCGCAAGCCCGTACCTGGTGCGGCGCGGCTGACTACGGGCGGGATAAATCTTGCCGCCGCGATGATCGGGGCGATTTCGAGTCTGACCGCCACCGGCGGGGCAGCCCTGGTTGTCGCCTATCTGGTCAAGCGCGACATACGGGTTCATGAAGCCATTGGTACCGCCGCGGCCATCGGCTGGCCACTGGCGGTGGCGGGGTCTGCCGGATACATACTGACCGGGATCACCCAGCCAGATCTGCCGGAATTCAGTCTCGGCTACATTTATGGCCCCGGTTTGGCAGGTATTGTCATAGCCAGCATGCTGCTGGCCCCGCTGGGGGCCAGGCTCGCGCACCGCACACCAGGGGCAACCCTGAAGAAAATTTTCGCGGTGGTGCTGTTCCTGCTCGCCACCAAAATGCTGATCAGTTTTTTCTGATCAACAGACCGGCCAGTGATTCAGACAGCCCCGGCGGCTTTCAGCGCGGCGATTTCAGCGTCGTTTTTTTTCAGCACCGTGCGCAGGATTTCATCAGTGTGCTGACCCACGGTGGGGGGCGGGATTTCATGCTTCAGCGGCGTGCCTGAAAATCGCATTGGGCTCGCGACCAGCGGCACCTTGCCCGCCGCCGCGTGCGGCAGTTCGATTTTCATGCCACGCGCAATCACCTGCGGCTCTTCGAACACTTCCTTGATGCTGTTAATCGGCCCGTTGGCAACGCCCGCGTCGTCGAGCAGCTGGACCCAGTCCTTTGTCGAACGTTGCTCGAAAATCTCGTTGAGCAACCGCGTGATCTCGGCGCGGTTTTTTACGCGCTCGGCATTGGTGGCGAAGCGCGGATCCTTCGGCAGGTGCGCACAACCGGCGGCATCACAGAATTTGTTGAACAGGTTGTCGTTGCCGCAGGCCAGGATAATGGCACCGTCGCTGGTCTTGAAGGTCTGGTAGGGCACGATGTTCGGGTGCGCATTGCCGATGCGGGACGGAGATTCGCCAGTGGCAAAATAATTCATCGCCTGATTGGCGAGGAAAGCGACGCAACTGTCGAGCAACGCGACGTCGATCCACTGACCCTTGCCGGTCACCGCACGGTTGGCCAGCGCCGCGCAGATCGCGATCGTGGCGTACATGCCGGTGGTCATGTCGATGATCGGAATACCGACACGCTGCGGCCCGCCGCCGGGAAGGCCGTCGGCTTCGCCGGTAATGCTCATCAACCCGCCCATGCCCTGCGCCATGAAATCGTAGCCGGGGCGGTCCTTGTACGGTCCGGTCTGACCGAAACCGGTGACCGAACAGTAGATCAGCCCAGGGTTGATTTTGGCGAGATCTTCATAAGCCAGGCCATAGCGTGCGAGATCGCCCACCTTGTAGTTTTCCACCAGCACATCAACGCCCTTCGCCAGCTCGCGCACCAGTTGCTGGCCCTCAGGCTTGCTCAGGTTCACCGTGATCGACTTCTTGCCGCGATTGGCAGCGCAGAAATAGGCGCCCTCCTTCGTCTCGCGACCCTGTTCGTCTTTGAGGAAAGGCGGGGCGTAACCGCGTGAATCATCGCCCTTGCCAGGACGCTCCACCTTGATCACCTCAGCGCCGAGATCGGCGAGGTTTTGCGCTGTCCACGGTCCTGCGAGCACGCGCGAAAGATCCAGCACCTTGATATGCGATAACGGTCCGGCCATGATTTCCCCGATTGCGAGTAAAACGATCAGCGCCCGACGAAGCGGGGCTTTCTCTTGTTGATGAATGCATCGTAGCCGATGCGGTAATCCTCGGTGCTGAAATAGTCGAAATTGGAATCGATTTCGGCTTCGGTCAGCGCTGCGGGCTGCGGTGTCAACCGGCGGATGAACTGCTTGTGCCAGCGCGCCACCAGCGGAGCACCGGCAACGATGCGCTGCACCGTTGCCGCAGTTTCCGCAGCCAGTTCTTCATCGGTCACCAGCCGGCTCAGCAGGCCCTTGTTCATTGCCTCGGCTGCATTCCAGACCCGGCCTTCGACCAGTATTTCCAATGCCACCGCACGACCCACCAGCGGCAGCAATGCCGACAATTCATCCCAGGCAATCGCAAAACCGAGCCGGTTGATCGGCACGCCAAAACGCGCGCTTTCCCCCGCGATGCGCAAATCGCACTGGCATGCCAGTTCCAGACCGCCGCCTGCGCAGCCGCCATGGATCATCGCCACAGTGGGGTGCACACATTCGCCGACAGCCCGCAGTGCGCCGAAAACCAGTTCCCGATGGTAGATCTTGCCCTGCCGGGCGTTGTCACGTTCTGTGGCAAATTCGGCAATGTCGGCTCCGGCGGCAAATGCCTCCTGTCCCTGGCCCCGCAGCACCACGCAGCGCAGATCGGTATCAGCAGATAACTTCTTCATCACCGAAGTCAGTTCGCGCCACATGGCCACCGTCAGCGCATTGCGTTTTCCGGGGTTGGAGATGGTCACGGTCGCCACCGCTCCCTCCCGGTTCAGCAGGATTGTTCCGCTCATCGTGAC
>JAYQOT010000121.1:0-2873 GCA_038144955.1 Burkholderiales bacterium
CTGGATAACAGATTTTCTGCCTCGTCGGCAAGTACAATATTCCCGCTTTCCATAACATATCCCCGGGCGCTGGTTTCTAGCGCGAGTTTGGCGTTTTGCTCGACCAGCAGCATGGTTACGCCCTCAGCAGCAATGGCGCGGACAGTTTCGAAAATTTTTGCAACCATCAGCGGGGCCAGTCCCATGCTGGGCTCGTCGAGCAGCAACATCCGCGGCCGGCACATCAGCGCCCGCGCCATGGCGAGCATTTGTTGTTCTCCCCCGGACAGTGTTCCCGCGGCCTGGGTGCGCCTTTCGGCAAGCCGCGGAAATAGCGCGTAGGCGTGTTCAAGGTCACGGGCGATGGCAGCCTCGTCGTCGCGGATGTAGGCGCCCATGGCCAGGTTTTCCGCGACGGTCAGCCGTGGAAACATGCCGCGGCCTTCGGGCACCATCGCCAGTCCGCGACGCACCAGATCATACGCGGGTTTGCCGGTCACCTCGGCACCCTCGTACGTGATGCTGCCAGCTGCCGGTTTGAGCAATCCTGAAATCGCTTTCAGCAGGGTGGTTTTGCCGGCACCATTGGCACCGATCAGTGCGACAACTTCGCCGCTTGCTATATCCAGATCGACGCCCTTTACGGCCTTGATTCCGCCGTAGGCCACCTGCAGTTTGCGGATAGTCAGCATCGCCGGCATCAGGCTGCAGCCCCACCCAGATAGGCTTCGATGACCTTGGGGTCGCTCCGCACCAGAGAAGGCTCACCTTCGGCAATTTTCTCGCCATAATCGAGAACAGCGACGTTGTGGGAAATACCCATGACCAGTTTCATGTCATGTTCGATCAACAAAACGGTAATGCCGTCGGCGCTGATGCGTTCGATCAGCTTTTGCAGGTCCGCCGTCTCGGTGGCATTCATCCCGGCCGCGGGCTCATCCAGCGCGAGCAGCATTGGATCCGTGGCCAGCGCTCGCGCGATTTCCAGCCGGCGCTGGTCTCCGTAGGGTAGATCCCGCGCGATGCTGTCGGCGCGTGATCCCAGGCCGCAGTAGTGCAGCAATTCGAGGGCCTTGTGGACGATCGCCTGTTCTTCCTGCCGGGCATGCCCGGTGCGGAATACCGCGCCAACCACGCCGGTGTGCGAGCGCACGTGCCGGCCCACCATCACGTTCTCCAGCGCGGACATGCTGCCGAAGAGACGGATGTTCTGGAAGGTGCGGGCGATGCCGCGGCGTGCGACCTCATGTGGCTTGAGGTTGCCCAGCGGACTGTTATTGAAGATCAGGGTTCCGGCGTCGGCGTGATAAAGCCCGGTGAGTACGTTGAACAAAGTGGTTTTACCGGCCCCGTTGGGGCCGATCAGGCCGAATATCTCGCCGCGGCGCACGTTGATCGATACATCGGAAAGCGCGGTCAATCCTCCGAAGCGCTTGGTAATGCCCGTTGCCTGCAGCAGAGGGTTATCCAGTGGCATCTGTAGCCTCCGCAGCCTTCGGATCCGGTCTGGGTATTGCGCGCCGCCGGGCAGGTACCAGGCCCGAAGGGCGGAGCAGCATCATCAGCACCAGCGCAAGACCGAACAGCAACATGCGCAGGTCGGCAGGATCTACGACAACCTCGCCCAGCCAGCGCTGCTGCAGGGGGCCTATGTAGCGCAACGCTTCGGGCAATACGGTCAGCAGGATGGCGCCGATGATCACTCCGGCGACGTTGCCCATGCCGCCCAGCACCACCATGCACAGCACCATGATGGAATCAATCAGATGAAAACTCTCGGGGCTGACAAAACCCTGGAACGACGCAAACAGCCCTCCGGCCACTCCGCCGAACGTGGCACCCATCGCAAAAGCCAGCAGCTTCATGTTGCGGGTGTTGATGCCCATTGCCGAGGCGGCCAACTCGTCTTCACGGATGGCGATCCAGGCGCGCCCGATGCGCGAGCTTTCCAGGCGCAGCGAAATCAGCAACGACAGTGCGGCACACGCGAGGAAGACGTAGTAATAACTGTGAACCGGTGTAAACGATAACCCCAGCACGCCATGTGTTTTTGCCAGCGAAAAGCTGCCCAGTTGCAGCGGGTCGATCAGCGTGATGCCCTGCGGGCCGTTGGTGATGTTGACCGGGCGGTTCAGGTTATTGAGCAGCACCCGGATGATTTCGCCGAACCCCAGGGTGACGATGGCCAGGTAGTCCCCGCGCAGACGCAACGTTGGCGCACCCAGCAGGATGCCGAAAACGGCCGCCACTCCGGCGCCCAGTGGCAATAGTGCTAAAAAGGGCCAGTGCAGTCCGAACTGCGGCGAGGCGAGCAGGGCATAACAATAAGCGCCTACGGCAAAGAAGGCGATGTAGCCCAAGTCCAACAACCCGGCGAAACCGACAACGATATTCAATCCAAGCGCCAGCATGATGAACAGCATCGCAACGTCGGTGATGCGCACCCAGCTCCGGCCGAGCACGGCTTCGATCAGGAACGGCGCAGCCAGCAGCAACGCCAGAACCACGACCCAAGCGATACGCCGCAACAACACATTGCGCGCGAACAAGGGGGAAAACAGATCCGCCGGCAATCCGGTCATGCGCGATCGCCGCTGTGCTGGCCCATCAGGCCGGAGGGTTTCAGCACCAGCACCAGCACCAGCACCAGAAACGCGAATATGTCCCGGTAATTACTGCCCAGAACACCGCCGGTCAGGTCCCCGATGTATCCCGAGGCCAGGCTTTCGATGACACCCAGCAACAGTCCGCCCAGCATGGCGCCGGCCACATTGCCGATGCCGCCGAGCACTGCGGCGGTGAAGGCCTTCAGCCCGAGCATGAAGCCCATGAAGTAGTGCCCGAGGCCGTAATACAGCACGACCATCAGTCCCGCAACGGCACCGATGGCGGAA
>JAYQOT010000122.1:0-2822 GCA_038144955.1 Burkholderiales bacterium
TTCGCCATTCGTAGACTCCTTCTTCCAGGTTGAAAAATACAACATTCAACCTGGCACAGAAAAAGCCAGTCAGGTCAACAATGCAGTTACACTCTGCCGGTATTACATAAGTATATGTTTTAATTGTTGTTTTTGTCATTGCCTTGCGCTGTTAAAATCCGGGCAGCACCATGCTGCATCCATAACAACATCAGGAGACCCGCATGTTCACCCGCTGCATCACCCTCAGCCTCGCCGCATTCGCCGCGCTCGCGCCCGTCGCCGCGCAGTCTGCAGACAGCTACCCCTCGCGCCCGGTGCGCGTGGTGATCGGCTTCGGCCCCGGCGCGCCGGATACGGTGTCGCGGCTGGTGTTCACCCAGGTCTCGGCGCAGGCCGGGCAGCAGTTCATCGTCGACAACCGCCCCGGCGCCAACGGCATCATCGCCGCCGAGCTGGTGCGCCAGGCCACACCCGACGGCCACACCATCCTGCTCACCTCGGCTTCGTTCGCCACCAATCCGCACACGCAGAAAAAGCTGCCCTTCGACGTGCGCCGCGATTTCACACCGGCGACCAATGTCGCTGCCGGCGGCGGTTATTTCCTGGTGGTGCATCCCAAGGTCGCAGCGCAGTCGGTGAAAGAGCTGATCGCGCTGGGCAAGTCATCCAGGCTCGCCTTCGGTTCTGCGGGCTTGGGCAACACGCTGCATCTCGCGGGCGAGCTGTTCAACAAGCGCACGGGTACGAACATGGTGCATGTGCCATACAAGGGCGCGGGCCCGGCGATCGCTGCGGTGGTCGGCGGCGAAATCCAGGTGATGTTCGTCACGACTCCCCTGGGCCTGCCGCACATCGAGGCTGGCCGCCTGCGTGCGCTGGCCTACACCGGCCCGACCCGCGCCGCGTTCAAGCCCGAAGTGCCGACGATTGCGGAGGCCGGCGCGCCCGGCGTCACCCTCGACAACATGAGCTGGTACGGCGTGTTCGGCCCGGCGAAGCTGCCGCAGAAAATCACCGCGAAGATCCAGTCAGAAATTGCCATGGCGCTCAAAGTGCCCGCGGTGCAGGAGCGCCTG
Source organism: Burkholderiales bacterium (assembly GCA_038144955.1). Classification (GTDB taxonomy): domain Bacteria; phylum Pseudomonadota; class Gammaproteobacteria; order Burkholderiales; family SG8-41. Next base: position 1,059 of record JAYQOT010000122.1, read on the forward strand.
GCCTCCCTGCGCCTGCGCCCGGTGGGCGACACGCCGAAGGAGTTCAGCGCGTTTTTTGCGGAAGAGCTGAAGCGCTTCGGCGAGATTGTGAAAGCAACGGGCTACAAGCCCGATTAATCTGAAGGAGTACTGTAATGCTGAAATCTCTGGTGGTCATCCTGTCACTGCTGTTGTCCATGGCGGCCTGCGCGCAGACCCTGCGTGAAGCCCCGCCACAGGGCCGCTACTGCCTTGGCGACGAGCGCGTGGAATACCGCATCGTCGATGGCGATGTGGTGTTCAAGCACAACGACCGGGAATACCGCGGCCCCACCGCCTATTCGTGGTTCGGCCGCGAGCAGCCGCCCAAGGGCTTCGTGATCGCGCTGCTCATCGACGGCCCCGGCAAGGAAGCGCTGCTGTTTGAAGACCGGCTGGAATGGAACGGCCGCACCTGGAAACCCTGCCCCGCGCCTGCGGCACGTTGAACCGTCCCTGATGATGAAGCCCTCCCCGCCGGATTCCACCGGCGTTCAGCGCATGACCGTTTTTTATGACGGCGCCTGCCCCTTGTGCCGGCGTGAGATCGCCTTTTATCAGCGGCTCGACAAGGCACAGCGCCTGGCCTGGCAAGATGTGGCGCAGGGCGCAGAATGCCCCGACGGCTACTGCCAGGCCGACCTGCTCGCGCGTTTTCATGTGCGGGCAGCCGATGGCCGGATGGAGAGCGGCGCGCGCGCCTTTGCCGCGCTGTGGATGGTGCTGCCTGCGCCGTGGCCGCTGTTCGGGCGCATTGCGCAATGGCCGGGCATCGCCTGGCTGCTGGAACGCGCCTACCGGCTGTTCCTGCCGCTGCGTCCGCTGATCCGGCGCTGGGCATGAGCACCACGCCGCGCAAGCCGATGTTGGCATTCGCTTCTGTAAAGAGCGAACTCAGGCGCCGCCACAACGAACTGGGGAAGCTGTCGGGTTATAAGAGCCGAACTGGAACGGTATAGCAGGATCTTGGGCACATCCATTAAAATCATGCCTTACATTACAGTTACACCTATGACAAAACTTTTTTCCGGACAGGGATTTATGACCACCACCAGTGCTGCACGCATATTCACCACTTTCACCACTTTGCTTTTAACAATGCTGCTTTCTGCGTGCGCGACCACTCGTTATGAATTTGTGCCTCCACAGTCGGATATGGGCAAGCAGTGCATCACGCAATGCTCAGGCGTTCGGGAACAATGCCGCGGTAACGAGATACAACGCTCAATGCGCGAAAAATCAATGTGCGAGCGCCGCGCGGAAACCGACTACCGTGCCTGTCTGCATGACAAGGCAGGCAAATCCGATGATCATAAATGCTACCGGCAAACCTGCACTGCCAACCAGAATCAGTGGCACTGCGAAAACGAATACCGGCAGTGCTTTACCAATTGCGGTGGCCAGATCATCCAGCACACGCAATGAGGCCGGTCGAAGACGCTGCTCTGTCACCAACTATGCCTATTGATCCGCCGCTGCGTCCGCTGATCCGGCGGCCGGCATGAACGCGCCCGCAAATCGTTCGCTACCGGCACTCGCGCTGTTCATCGCGCTGGTGGTGCTGGGCGGCATGGCGATTGGTTTTTTCACGCGGCCGGGCGAGTGGTTTACCACGCTGAATAAACCCACCTTCAATCCGCCGGGCTGGGTGTTCGGCCCGGTATGGACGACGCTGTATGTAATGATCGGCGCAGCGGGCTGGCGGTTGTGGCGCGCGCACCGCAACAGCCGCGCCATGACGCTGTG
>JAYQOT010000123.1:0-2763 GCA_038144955.1 Burkholderiales bacterium
GGTAGATTGGCTGCGAATTATAACCGACCACATCCTCTCTACCCCATGCACTTTGCCCTGATTTTCCTGTCCGGAGGAGCAATTCTGGCTCTGGAATTACTGGCCTCCCGCATCATGACCCCGTATTTCGGAGTCAGCCTCTACATATGGACCGGGATACTCTCCATCACGCTGGTTTCCCTCGCACTGGGCTATTGGTGGGGCGGTCGCCTGGCCGGCAACAGGCAGAAGCTCGGCTTGCTGTTCTCGATCATGCCTGCGCTGGCGGGTATCGCCATCGTCTTTGCCTGCGCGATTTATCCTTTCGCTTTCCATCCCCTCGCCAGTTGGAGTCTGGTTGGCGGCGCCTTTGCGGCATGCATGATCCTGCTTTTCCTGCCGCTGGTGGCCACTTCCGCGATGAACCCCCTGCTGGTGGCGCTGCTGCTTCAGCAGCAAGACGGACGCAGCGGAGACGCTGGCGCCGGCATGGTGTTCTTCGTCAGTACACTTGGATCAGTAGCCGGCGTCATTGTCACCGCCTTTGCCCTGATTCCCCACGTTTCCAATTACACAGCGGTGCTGATGGTCGCGTTACTGCTCGGACTGCTGTCCCTGGTGGCCGCCATGACGCGCAATCCATCGCTGAAACAGCGCGGTGCGGTGACCGCCGCGGGGGTGATCGCAGTAGCCGGGGCGCTGCTTTTCATCTGGCAGGCCGACCGTTATACCGGGCGCCTGGGACCGGTCTCTTTCAACGGCGCAGACTGGCAGATCGAAGCCACGCACAGTTCGCTGTTCGGTACGGTCAAGGTTCTTCGCAGTGGTAATGACGGCAATGGCCGTTTCCTGCGCCTTTATTTCCAGGACGGCCTGGTCCAGAACACCGCGGACTCCGCACACCACTCGATTTCCTTTTATACCTGGGCGCTGGAAGCCCTGACCCGGGCCTATCATCCGCAACCACGCAAGGTACTGGTGCTGGGACTGGGCGCAGGCATAGTACCGACCCGCTTTGCGCAGGCCGGCGCCGATGTCGAAGTAGTTGAAATCGATCCCTCCTCGACAGCCATCGCCCAACGCTACTTCGGTTTCGACCCGGCACGGACAAAAATGCATCAAGCCGATGCGCGAACCTTCGTTGCCGCATGCAGTGGTCAATTCGACACGGCGATAGTCGACCTCTTCAACGGCGACGGCACGCCGGAATACCTGATCACCCGCGAGTTTTTCCATGCTCTCGGCAATTGCCTGAAACCGGACGGCATTGCGGTTTTCAACACCTTCGCCAATATCGATCACCCGCGCAGCTATTCACACCTGCTCGCCACGCTCTCCAGCGAATTGCCGCATGTGGTAATGCACCGCCCGGACTGGCCCGGCGCCAGGGAAATCAACAGTTTTCTGGTCGCTGCCCGCACTCCGCTGCCGGAACCCCGCAGGGTGACCATTACCGACGTACCGGAGCGCCACACCTCGACGCTCTGGGACATGCTGGCGAAACCGCGAACAGTCGATTCCTCGTTGACTGCCCAGGGCATCATCATCCATGACACCCGGAATGCCGGGGCGCTCGATCTCGCGGCCAGTCAGGCCGCATTCAGGCGGGGGGTATTGGACACCGCCCCACCGGCACTGCTGATGAACTAAGGGCGCGTTTCACTGTGTTACGCGCCCTGACTCTCAGGACGACTTGCTGCGCACCGCACTCCAGCGTACCACCTTGCCTCCACCCAGTTCCACGGTACCCGTCATGCGGTCGCCTTCGACCCTGCCACGGAACAGCTGCTTCTGCCGGCCGTCATCACGCACAAAACGGATTTCAGGACCGCTGACTTCCATCTCGGTGAACCGGGCCTGGGTCGCTCCCCGGGCGATGTTGCCATTGACGCCGTCATAGTTCTGCCGCAAAGCAAGCTCCTGCTCGTCGCCGCCCTCGACGCTGAGGCGCCAGTTTCCTCCGACTTGCGCCGGCACCACCCACAGATAAATGACCGCCTGCGGAATGCCGATGATCATTTCCTTTTCCGGTGCGTCGATTGTCACCGCATCGGCATGGGGCCATGAGTCAAAGTGATAGTCGTGCGAAACGATGCGGGTGCCCGGCTGCAGTTCACGGAACAGCTTGGGCAGCAACGCGCGCATCATGGTCGGCAGCAGGTAAAGCGTGACCACGGTGGCCTTGCTGACGTCGGCCTTGAAGATATCCCTGGTCTCAAAGCGCACGCGATCGGCAAACCCCATGTTGCGCGCACGCTGGTTGCTGAGTTGCACCAACTCGGGATCGATATCCACGCCGTAGCCGCTGGAACCGAAGCGTCGTGCTGCCGTCAGCACGATGATGCCGTCACCGGAACCGAGATCGATGACGTGATCTTTGGAAGTCACCTTCGCCATCTCCAGCATCTGGTCGACGATCAGATTGGGAGTCGGCACATAAGGCCCGCCCGCCCGTTCATGTTCCGGAGGAACGGCCTGACTCTGCGCTACCGCAGCACCACACAGGATCAGGCTGAAAGCCAGCAGCGATTGTTGCAACATGCGACGCATGAAACACCCCCGGAAATTGTCTACAGCAATACTGCTGCCAGAAACGCGGAGGATGCTAGTGCGTTATCCGGAGTACCCGCAAGGATTGTTTCTAGAATTCACTTACGTCACTTCTGCGTGACGTCGATGTTCGCCGGCCAATCAACGGGGCTTTGAATTGCCCTTGCTCTCGGCACAACTGGTGGCGAGCTCATGCATCGACACCTCGCCGGTGTAGGTCAATTGCAGCGCCCT
>JAYQOT010000124.1:0-2537 GCA_038144955.1 Burkholderiales bacterium
TACTGGACATGGGTGGAGATGGCGATGATCGAGCCCATCACCGGGAAGGTGGTGAAGACGCCCGACCACCGCGTGCCCATCAGGTTGGCGAACTCGGTAATAAGCAAGGTGAGGCCGGCGCCCGCCACCATCCGCGCCGGCAGGCCCCACCAGACATGCTCGCGTTCCTCATCCGACGGCTTGCCGCGCGGATAAAAGACGATGGCCGCGGCCAGGACCAGGAAGGGCAGGATTTCCAGCCAAGGCGGGCCGCCCTGGAGCCACATAACGGCGAAGGCCGCCAGAAACCACAGCGCCAGGCTCGCCAACGCCGACAACATCCAGTTCCAGGACGTGCTGAACCAGGAATAGCTGGCGGTGAAGGCCAGCCACGGCACCAGGCCGAAATAGGCGCCGAGCGCGGCGGCGGCCGTGAAGTCCGGGCCATGATCCAGGGCCAGAAAGACCAGGATCGGTCCGGCCACGATGGGAAAGCCCGCCAGCCAGCCCGCCACGCGCGGTCCGTGCAGCCTCTCGACGATGCCGAAGGCCAGCAGGGCCAGCGGCACCAAGGTCAATTTCAGGATCAGCAAGCGAGTCCCCCGGCTCGTTTTAGGCGCAAAGCCGCCTGCTTGCCATGACCTGCCCGGTTCTTTTTGTACCAAGCGAATTGATAGAAATTGGCTTGGATAAGGATCTTGGACATGCCGAAGAAGAGACCGACGCCGGAGCAGATAGTGACGCTGCTGCGGCAGATTGAGGTGGCGACGTCACAGGGCAAATCGATAGCAATTGCGTGCCGGGAGGCCGGGATATCGGACCAGAGCTACTATCGCTGGCGCAAGGAGTATGGGGGTCTTGATCTGGACCAGGCGCGCCGGATGAAGGATCTGGAGAAGGAAAATGTTCGGCTGAAGCGCCTGGTCGCTGACCTGTCGCTTGAGAAGCAGGTCCTCAATGATATTGCCTCGGGAAACTTGTAAGCCCCGAACGGCGCCGGCAGGCGGTTGCGGGGGCTTGTGAGAAGTACGGGCTCTTGGAGCGGCATTGCTGCCGGATTGTCGGTCAGCCGCGCGGAACGCAACGTTACACGGTCATGGCGCGGGCGGATGAGGATGCGCTGACACACGCCATCATGGCTCTGGCGGCGCAGTATGGCTGCTATGGCTACCGGCGGGTCACCAAGCTGCTCAACGATGCGGGGTGGGATGTCGGGGTGGATCGTGTTCTGCGCATCTGGCGCCGTGAGGGGCTAAAAGTACCCAGTAAACAAAGGCCAAGAAGGCGCTTGTGGCTCAATGACGGCTCCTGCATCCGGCTACGCCCGGAGCGGCGCAATCATGTCTGGTCCTATGACTTTGTGGAGGCCCAGACCCAGGATGGCCGCAAGGTGCGGTTGATGACGCTGATCGACGAGTTCACCCGTGAATGCCTGGCGATTCGGGTCGCCAGACGGATCAACAGCCTGGGCGTTCTGGAAACCATGGCAGACGTGATGCTGGTTCGGGGCATTCCCGAGCACATCCGATCCGACAACGGGCCGGAGATGACCGCCAGGATCGTGCGGAGCTGGCTGGCGGGCGTGGGTGCCAAAACCATCTACATCGAGCCTGGAAGCCCCTGGGAGAACGGCTATTGCGAAAGCTTCAACGGCAAGCTGCGGGACGAACTGCTCAACGGGGAGATCTTCTGCAGCCTCAAGGAAGCCCAGATACTCATTGAGCAGTGGCGTAACCACTACAACACCGTCAGACCCCATTCATCGCTGGGATATCGACCGCCAGCGCCGCAGGCTATTATGCCCGTGCCACCCCATCTGGATGGGACGCCAGCTATGCAGTAGTCTCACTCACGCTGGTACAAAATATCCGGCAGGCCAGTAGCCCCCGTCCCTGTTCATGCCCAGTTCAGGAAATTTCCGTCATCAATCCCGCCCCGCGAAAAGACCGCCAGTAAAACCAGGAGAGTGACCTATGAAGATTTTTCACCCCATTCTTTGCGCCGCACTCATGCTTGCCGGTGCAAGCAGCCTCGCCCTCACCGCGACCTGCGCCCTCGCGCAAAATGCCCAATCCTTGCAGCGGCTCAATCCCAACACGGCGACCGCAGCTCAGTTGAAATCCGTCACCGGCCTTGACGACGCGCTGATTGCCGATATCCAGAAGGGAAAGCCCTTTGCAACCATGGGCGACTTCCATAAGGTCGTCAGCGCCAAGCGTAACGTGGACCAAGCGAAGCAGATTTATACATCTCTTTTCGTACCGGTAAATCTGAACAGCGCATCGCGCGACGATATCACCCTTATTCCCGGCATGACACCGCGCATGGTTCGGGAATTTCTCGAATACCGGCCATATAGCGACATGGCGCAATTCAACCGGGAAATTGGCAAGTATGTCGACGCCGCCGAAGTTGCCCGGCTGGCGAGTTACGTCACGCTGAAATGAAGTGCTGGCACGTCAGGTGGGGACCGATCCCCGTCTGGCGCGCCTGACCATAAGCGCCAGGCGAAAACATTCCAGCCCCACCGCGATGCCCGCATATAAAAATGCTATAGT
>JAYQOT010000125.1:0-2463 GCA_038144955.1 Burkholderiales bacterium
TTGGGGGTGGGGGTCAGCACGGATGGCTTCCCGGTTATTTTGGTGGTGGATCAATCCAGCGGCTCAGTGCCGCTGGACGGTGCCGCTGCCGAAGCCGTACGCAGCTGGCGTTTCGTGCCAGCGCGACGGGGTGATCGCAATATCGAGGATTGGGTGCGGGTGCCGGTCGTGTTCAAACTGGAAGGCGCTGCCTGAACGGAAGAGCCGCAAGTTTCAGAGCGGCGGCCTATATAATTAATTGTTTTAAAGGAAAATTTAATGTTTTTCGCGTTCAAGAGCTCGGGTACTGGTGCTGCGCTGTTGTTTTTTTTGGGTGTGACCCCGGCTCATGCGCAGTCGGTTACGGTCAATGAAGCCTGGATACGCGGCACGGTGCAGGGCCAGAACGCCACCGGCGCATTCATGGAGTTGACCGGCAAGTCATCCGCGCGCCTGGTCGCCGCAGAAAGTCCTGCTGCCAAATCCGTGGAAGTGCACAACATGACGATGGAAGGCGGGGTGATGAAAATGTTTCCTGTTGAGGGCGTCGATGTGCCCGCAGGAAAAACCGTCAAACTGGCGCCGGGTGGCTATCACATCATGATGATGGGCCTGCAAAAATCGTTGAATGCCGGTGAAAAGGTGCCGCTGAAACTGACTTTCGAGCTGGCGGATAAAAAACGCGAGACCGTCAGTCTGTCGGTCGAAGTGCGGGATGTTCGCGGCAAGCCGGCGGCGCATCATCACGGGCACTGAAGCTGCCGCAAGTTGCCGCGCGCTAGCGGGTAATCACTACGGGCTTGACTCCCAGGGCCTGGGCTGCACGCTCGGCTGCTTCACGCGCCGCAAGGTCGCTGACGTAGGGGCCTGCCTGAACCCGGTAGATGCCGTCACTGAAATGCACGCGCAGTGATCCTGCCAGCCATTCCGCCTGGGACTGCAGGCGGTTCATGTAGCTTTCAGCATTGGTTTGAACCCCGAATGCGCCGAACTGGACGTAGCGTCCTGAAATCGGCGTCGTTACGACCGTTGAAGAAGGTGCTGGCACAGTTGGTGCCGGTGCTGTTTGCGCCATTTCCTGTGCCGGCAGAGGTGTCGCAGTAACGGGATTTGCACTCACAGCCGATGTGACCTGCGGCTCGACCACCGCCTGGACAGGCGGTTCTGCTGCGGGAGTCACTCCCGGAATCAGGCTTTCGACTTCGACCATGCCGCTGCCGGCATTGATAATGCCGAGTTTCCATGCGGCGGTGTAGGAGAGATCGATCAGGCGGTCGCTGATGAACGGGCCGCGGTCATTGATGCGCACCACCACCGATCTGCCGTTGCTGACATTGGTGACGCGCGCATAGCTTGGAATCGGCAGTATCGTGTGCGCGGCGCTCATGGCGTACATGTCGTACTTCTCGCCGTTGGATGTCGATTTGCCGTGATAACGGCGCCCGTACCAGCTGGCAACACCGCGGGCGCGGTAAGGCGCAAGTTCCGTCATCGGTGTGTAGTCCCGGCCCATCACCGTGTACGGGCGTTGCGTACCCCTGTGCAGGGGTTCGATACGCGGCACTGCATCCGGTATGGCCTCGAGGTTTGCGGGTGCTTCACCGCCGGGACCGTCGTCGAGGTAGTAACCGCCACCGCGCACCGGGGGCGCGCTGCCGCCTGGAACGCGTTCGATTCCTCCCCTGGGCGCGCTGCCGCAGGCCGTTAGCAGCGCGGCGAGGGCGAGGACCAGCCACAGGCGCGTATGAAGTTTCACAATTGACCGAAAAAAAGGATGACTCACGTCTGTACCAGTTTCTTGTGGGTATTGATACTCATCAGTATCCCGAAACCGAGACAGATGGAAACCAGCGAAGTTCCGCCGTAACTGATCAGGGGCAGCGGCACGCCCACCACAGGCAGTATGCCCGACACCATGCCCATGTTGACGAACGCATAGGTGAAAAAAGTCATGGTAATTGCACCGGCGAGCAGGCGCGCGAACAACGATGGCGCGTTGGCAGTGATGACCATGGCGCGGGCAATCAGGAAGAGGAACAGGACGAGCAGCACCGCGTTGCCGAGCAGGCCGAATTCCTCGGCATAAACGGCAAATATGAAATCCGTGGTGCGTTCCGGGATGAAATCAAGATGGGTCTGGGTACCGTGCATCCAGCCCTTGCCGAGCAACCCGCCGGACCCCACCGCGATGATCGACTGTATCGTGTGGTAACCGGTGCCGAGCGGGTCTTCGGTCGGATCCAGCAGCGTCAGGATGCGCTGGCGCTGGTAATCATGGAGAACTGACCACAGGAAGGGCAGGCTGCCGAGACCGGCAACCGCCAGCGCGATGATGATGCGCCAAGGCAGTCCGGCGAGGAAGATCACATAGCAGCCGCTGGCGGTGATCAGCAGTGCAGTGCCGAGGTCGGGCTGGCGCGCGATCAGCCCCACCGGAATTGCCAGCAACAGGGCTGCGGTGAAATAGTTGCGCAATTTCAGAGA
>JAYQOT010000126.1:0-2397 GCA_038144955.1 Burkholderiales bacterium
ACTGACGCCCTGCTGGAAATGTCGCGGGGACGCATGGGCATGACCGCAATCGTCAACAGCGCACAGGTCGTCAAAGGGATATTCACCGATGGCGACCTGCGTCGCGCGATTGAAAAGGGGCAGGACCTGCGCAAGACCGCCATCGCCGAGGTCATGTCGTCAAACCCGCGCACCATAGGTCCCGACCGGCTCGCCGCCGAAGCAGCGGAAATAATGGAAAGCAACAAAGTGACGCAGTTGCTGGTTGTCGATGACGCCGGCAAGCTGCTGGGCGCCCTGAACATACACGACCTGTTCCGCGGCAAAGTGGTTTGATGGGATCAACCCGGCGATGCCTTCCCCCGACCCGCTGAGCATCTTCGACAAGGCACGTCGTGTCAGGCTGGCGGCCTTCGATATCGACGGGATCCTGACTGACGGCCGTCTGCACTATTCGGCCCAGGGTGATTTTTCCAAGGCTTTCGACGTCCGGGATGGCCTCGGCATGAAACTGTTGCAGAACGCGGGTATTGAACTTGCAATCATCACCAGCAGGCGCGCCGAAAGTGTGCGACTGCGCGCCGAAGATCTGGGTATCGCCCACGTCCTGCAGGGCGTCACGGACAAGCTGGATGCTGTTCGCGGACTGCTTGAGAAAAAATCCCTTGATGCGGAGGAAGCGGCCTTCATCGGCGATGACCTGGTCGATCTGCCTGCGCTGCGGCTGTGTGGATTGGCCGTGACCGTTCCGGGCGCGCCCGCGCTGCTGAAACGACATGCTGATTATGTCACCCGTGCCGCTAGTGGACGTGGCGCGGTTCGCGAGATATGCGAAATGATCCTGCACTGGCGTAACGCCTCAGTCACCGGTAAAGGCAGGACGGGCGGCGACATCGAACATGCAATTGCCGGTGCCTCATGAACAGGCTGACGCGTTTTTTCCCGGTACTTCTGCTCGCACTGCTGGCCGGACTCACCTTCTGGCTGGACAACGCGGTTCAGCGGGTTCCGAAATCCAACGTCGCAGAACGCCATGATCCCGACTTCATCATAGACAATGTCGTCGCACGGAGCATGGGAGCGGACGGTGAGGTAAAACACACCCTCTACGCAAAGCGCACGACCCACTACCCTGACGACGATTCAACCGTGCTCGAATCACCGCGTTTTATCGGCAACAATGCGGCACGGGCGCCCATCACCATCACCTCCCGCACCGGCAAGGTGTCCAGCGGCGGCGAAAATGTCTATTTCGAGGATGACGTACGCGCCACTCGTGCGGCCTATGCTGACCGCAGTGAACTGGTGATGACGACCAGCTACCTGCACGTAATCCCCGACGAAAATGTGGCGCGCACCGACCGCCCGGTAACCATTACGGATGCCCATACCGTTGCCAGTGCCGTTGGCTTAGAATTGAACAGTGAAACGCGCATCGTCAAGTTTTTGTCCCGGTTTGAAGGCACTTATCATGATCCCGGCCGGACGACGACCCGCAAATAAATGCGGCGCTACGGCGCGAACCCTGGTCGCCGGGGTTTTCATTACCCTTTTGTTTACGTCATCCGCTGTACTGGCCGAGAAAGCCGATCGCGACAAACCCATCAAACTCGAAGCCGATCGCGTTACCGTCGACGATGCCAAGCAGATCGCCAACTTTGTGGGGAAAGTGATCCTGACCCAGGGCACACTGGTCATTCGCGGCGACCGCATGGAAGTCCGCCAGGACAACCAGGGTTTCAAAAGCGGCACGACCTGGGGTGATCTCGCCTATTTTCGCCAGAAACGCGAAGGCTTCGACGAATACATCGAAGGCTGGGCTGAACGCATCGAATATGATGGTCGCGCCGACAAGGTGCAGATGTTCAATCGGGCAATGATGAAAAAAAGCGGCGACGAAGTCCGCGGCAATTATATTTCCTACGATGCCAACACCGAATTTTTCCAGGTGACCGGGGGCAATCCTCAATCCCCGTCATCGGACAGTGGTCGGGTTCAGGCCGTGATACAGCCCAAGCCCAAGGACAAGCAGGCCGCACCAGCCCCCAAGCCTGCGGTCAACAACAATCGCTGACGCCGGCATCGCTGCGTGGATACCGTGTCCAATTCCCCCATCAACGACACCTCGATCCCGGCAGCTGCCGCAGCCAGCGGCTTCGTGCTGAAAGCCGAGCGACTGAAAAAGCGCTATCGGACGCGCACGGTCGTCAAAGACGTATCGCTCGAAGTAAAAAGCGGGGAAGTCATCGGTTTGCTGGGTCCCAACGGAGCCGGCAAGACCACCTGCTTTTACATGATGGTCGGCCTCGTGGCGATGGACGATGGAGAGCTCTATCTGGACCAGACGCGATTGACGCACATGCCGATGCACCGCCGGGCACGGCTGGGGTTGAGCTATCTCCCCCAGGAAGCTTCCAT
>JAYQOT010000127.1:0-2341 GCA_038144955.1 Burkholderiales bacterium
GCCGGCTGCGCGCTCGACACCACTGACCCCGAGCCCCTGCCCGATCCGCATCCACTGCGCGGCCGCGAGAACGTCATCATCAATCCGCACGCTGCGTGGTACAGTGAACAGGCCATGAAAGGACTGCAGGCCGGAGCTCCGGGCGAAGTGGCACGCGTGCTCTCCGGCCAGTGGCCAATCAACGTCGTCAACCCGGCTGTGCGCGGTAAAAACCGCGCTGGCCTCTGATTCCATTCAACTACACAGGAAACATCCATGAAACTCTGCCGCAACTGCACAGGAAACATCCATGAAACTCTGCCGCTACGGAAAAGACGGACACGAAAAACCCGGCGTCATCGATGCCCAGGGCAAGCTGCGCGACCTGTCAAAAATCATCGCCAACATCGATGCCTCGACGCTGGCCCCGCGCGAACTGGATCGGCTGGCGAAGATCAAGCCTGAATCACTGCCGCTGGTCGCCGGCAATCCGCGCATGGGCGTGCCGTTCACCGGCATTTCCAAATACGTGGCCATCGGTCTGAACTATTCTGACCATGCCGCAGAAGCCGGCATGGCGGTTCCCACCGAACCGATCATTTTCTACAAAGCCACGACTTCGATCTGCGGTCCCGACGACGACACCATACAGCCGCGCAATTCGACCAAGCTCGACTGGGAATGCGAACTGACCATCGTCATCGGCAGCAAGGCGCAGTACGTATCCGAGGAAGATTCGCTGAATTACGTTGCCGGCTACTGCGTCGCCAACGACGTGTCCGAGCGCGCATTCCAGTTGCAGTCCTCGCAATGGGACAAGGGCAAGGGTTGCGACACCTTCGGTCCGGTCGGCCCGTGGATGGTGACCAAGGATGAAATTCCCGATCCGCAGAACCTGCACATGTGGCTGGACGTCAACGGCAAGCGCATGCAGGACGGCAATACCAAGACGATGATCTTTGGTGTGAAGAAACTGGTTTCGTACTGCAGCCATTACATGACGCTGCTGCCCGGCGACATCATCTGCACCGGCACCCCACCCGGTGTCGGCATGGGCATCAAGCCCAATCCGGTGTGGCTGAAGCCCGGCGACGTGGTCGAGCTGGGAATCGAGGGACTGGGTACCCAGCGTCAGAAAATCGTCGCCGCACGCTAAAAGCCTGCTGAGCTGTCGATCCGCTTTGTCGCGCACTCGCGAATGGCCTGTCTGAGACCACTGTCATGCCTCGCCATTCGCTGAGCACTTCCGCTCAGCTCGACAGCTCGCGACGGTTTTTAAGGTTTCAATGTAACCCATTGTTTTTAAATATATAAATGATTAATGCCGCAATCGTTGGCCTTGGCTGGTGGGGCAAGAGCATTGCCGATGCTGTCCAGGGCAAGAGCAGCAAACTGCGCTTCGTGCATGGCATCACCCAGGAACTTGATGCCACCCGCGAATACGCCAAGACCAAGGGTTTCAGGCTGTCGGCCACGCTGGAAGAAGCGCTGGCTGATCCTGCGGTGCAGGCCGTGGTGCTTGCCACACCGCATTCGCTGCACTGCCAGCAGGTGCAGCAAGTCGCTGCCGCCGGGAAACCAGTGTTCTGCGAAAAGCCGCTGTCGCTGACCCGCGCCGATGCCGAGCGCGCGATCGCAGCAGTCAAGGCTGCCGGGGTGCCGATCGGCGTCGGCCAGAACAAGCGCTTCTGGCCGTCGATGGTCGAACTGCGCCGGGTGGTGGCCAGCGGCGCACTCGGCCGCATCATGCATGTCGAGGGCCATTATTCCAACGAGCATTCGACCAAGTTTTTCGCGCCGTGGCGCGACCTGCCCAGCGAGACACCCGGCGCCGGCATGACCGGTACAGGCATTCACATCCTCGATGCCTTTGCCAACATCGCCGGCCCCGCCAAATCCATCACTGCGCAGTTCATCAGCCATCGCCAGGGAGTTGACCCGAGGGATACGGTGTCGGTGCTGTTCAGATTCAAAAACGGCATCAGCGGCTTTCTCGGTGCGGTGCGTGCCTCGCCGATCTATTTCCGCGTACACGTTTTCGGTGATGAAGGCTCGGTGGAAGCGCTGGGTGAAACGCAGACGGTGATCCGGCTCAAGGGCGGCAAGACCGAGGTGAAGGACTTCCCGAAAATCGATTCGGTGCTGGCGGAGATGGATGCCTTCGCCGATGCGGTGGCTGGCATCGCTCCCTACCCCATCACCACCGGGGAAATGGTCGATACCATCGCCTCATTCGATGCGGTAATCCGTTCGATTGGCAGCGGCAGGACCGAAACGCCCTAGCCCAGGACGTTCACCGCCGGTTGGCCGCAGCACTGGCATTCCAGAGATGTCCATGCCAGCGCCAACCTATCCAGGCAAT
>JAYQOT010000128.1:0-2134 GCA_038144955.1 Burkholderiales bacterium
CTGTCGCTGACCCTATAATCGCCGCTATGGGCGGCAGGGGAACATCGCAGGTCAAGCGCATAGCGCGCATCACCGGCCTCATACTGCATCTGGCGCGCGGCGCGCTGACCATTGCCTTCGTTTTTCCGTTCCTGGGAACGAATCGGCGCAAGGCCGAGGTCAGGCTCTGGTCAAAACGGCTGCTGCGCATCATCGACGTGCGGTTGCATGTGCATGGGCAGCTGCCACAAGCCCGGGATGGCCGGCCGGCCATGCTGGTTGCCAATCATGTGTCGTGGCTGGATATCGTGGTAATCGACGCAGTGCTACCGGCGCGTTTTGTCGCCAAGTCTGAAATTCGCGGCTGGCCGCTGATCGGCTGGATGAGTGCCAAGGCCGGAACACTCTTCATTGAACGTGCGCGGCGCAGGGATACCGCCCGCATTGCCCGGCAGACCTCGGATGCGTTGCTTGCAGGCGATGTCTGTGCGGTATTTCCGGAGGGGACGACAACAGATGGCAGCAAGGTTCTGCCGTTTCACAGTTCGCTACTGCAACCCGCACTGTTGGCAGATGCCGATGTGTTTCCGGTTGCGCTGCGTTTCGAGCGCACTGACAAGTCGCTATGTGAGGAAGCGGCCTTCGACGGTGACAAGACGCTGTGGCAGGCTGTCAGGGCCGTCGTCTCTCAGACGACAATCCATGCCCATGTCTGGTTTCTTGACCCGGTCCCCGTTGCCGGAATGAATCGCCGCGCGCTGGCGCTAGCCACCCGGGATGTTATTGCCCGTCGCCTGACGTTCTGACTGCACTGCAGTCGCACTGGAAGAGTTTGCGGTCTTCCAGTCGCATCGCGCTCAGGCGGCGGCCCCAGACGCAGCCCGAATCGAGTCCGAGCAGGTCGGTGCGCAGCTTCAACCCCAGCGCCGCCCAGTGGCCGAACACGATGGGTGTGTCGCGACTGGCCCGCTCAGTTACGTCGAACCAGGGCAGGTAACCCGCAGGCGCGCCCTCGAGCCCGGTCTTGTGGCTGAACTCCATGACACCGTCAGGTGTGCACAGCCGCAGTCGCGTCATGGCGTTGACAATGACGCGCAGCCGGTCATGACCCTGCAGCTGTTCGCTCCATGAGGCGGGCGTGTTGCCGTACATGCGTTGCAGGAATTCGGCATAACCCTCGCCGCTCAGGGCCTGTTCGACTTCGCCGGCCAATGTCATCGCCTGCGAAATTGACCATTGCGGCAGCAAACCGGCGTGGACCATGGCATGGCCGGATCCGGTGTGCATCAGGCGTTGCCGGCGCAACCAGTCCAGCAGTTCATCGCGGTCGGATGCATTCAGTATCGCGTCCAGCGTATCTCCGGTGTGCGGCCTGCGCACTCCGGCGGCAACTACCAGCAGGTGCAGGTCGTGATTGCCGAGCACGGTGACGGCGCGGTCACCCAGTGATTTGACGAAACGCAGCACTTCCAGCGACTGCGAGCCGCGATTGACCAGATCGCCGACCAGCCACAGCGTATCGCGCGACGGATCGAAAGCGAGCGTATCCAGCAGGCGCTGCATTTCGTCATAGCAGCCTTGTACGTCGCCCAGAGCGTAGATCGCCATGCCCGGTCAGTGTTTCAATTGGAGGTATGAAACAAAAAAGGCGCAGCCCGGCTGCGCATTTAGATGGTGTCCCCGCGCGTTACTTGGAGAGATTAACCAGATAATCAACAGCGGCCTTGAGATCGCCATCGGGCAATGACGTGCCGCCCTTCGGTGGCATGGCGCCCTTGCCCTTGATGACGCTGGCATAAAGCGCGTCCTTCCCGGTTTTGATCCGCGCCGCCCAGGCCGCCTTGTCGCCCGTCTTGGGGGCGCCGGCGACGCCGGCAGCGTGACACACCGCGCAACTGGCGGCGTAGATCGCCTTGCCGTTGGCTGAGCCGCCGGCAGCTGCAGGTGCAGCAGCAGGAGCCGCGGCTGGAGCAGGTGCAGGCGCGGCGGCGGCTGCGGGAGCCGAAGGTGCCGGATCTTTCCAGTTGGCCCCGGCGGCGTTGGCCATGTGGACCACGGCGCGCGCAAATTCATTGTCGGTGAGATCGGGGTTGCCACCCTTCGCCGGCATTTGCCGTACGCCTTTCAGGCCGCTGGCGGTGATTTTGTCCTGACC
>JAYQOT010000129.1:0-2128 GCA_038144955.1 Burkholderiales bacterium
CATGTTTCATAAGCTCCTCCTATTGAGTTATAAAATCGAGTGATTCGTTGAAGTTTTTGCAGCACAAACGCAGACCATCCTAACCTGCCCGAACAGCCATCGCAACCTTGAACAAGCGGACATCATGAACAAATGCGTGACACGTCATCTGGAAATAACAGGCCGCGTGCAGGGCGTGGGATTCCGCAATTATCTCGAATTCAAGGCGCGTACCCTGGGCATCTGCGGCTGGGTGCGCAACCGCAGTGACGGCAGCGTCGAAGCCGTGATCAGCGGTGAACCCTCCGCAGTGGAGGCGATGATCGAATGCGCGCAACGCGGACCGCGCGCCTCTTCAGTCTCCGGAGTCAAAATCAGTCCCGCTGAGGGCGAATTCTCCGGGTTCGAAATGCGCCCCACTGCTTGATGAAACACAGCGCAGCGGGAAATTCAGCGCGCAGCCGCCGCACTCCCGGTATGGATTGCCGTCGCGCGGGCCGCCAGCTCCGCCGCCTCGGCCTGGCGCCCCTGCGCCTCGACCACCCGCGCCAGGTTGCTCAGCGTATGCGCAACACTCGCATTGGCCGGTCCCAGCGTCTTTTCCTTGATTGCCAGCGACCGGCGCAGCACCGGCTCGGCTTCTGCATAACGCCCCTGCGCCAGGATCGCCGCCCCGAGATTGTTTAGGCTGGCTGCCGTTTTCGGATCATCACCGTAGGCTTTCTCGAAAGCCGCGAGCACGCGCCGGTGCAGTTTTTCCGCTTCGGCATACTTCTTCTGCGCCTGCACCACGTCGGCCAGGTTGTTGAGCAGTATGGCAACGGAAGGATGGCCCAGCCCCAGTGCTTTTTCGCGCAACGCCAGCGCCTTCCGCAGCTCCTGCTCGGCTTCAGGGTATTTCTGCGCGAAACGCAGCACCAGCCCCAGTGCAGCCAGGCTCTGGTCCATAGCACGGTGGGTGTTGCCAAACGTGCGGCCGGCTTCGGCAACGGCATCGCGTGCCAGTTGTTCTGCCTGACCAATGTTGCCGCGCTGCAATTGCACATTGGTCTGATCGATCAGCTTCTTCCATTCAGCCTCGCCTGCAACGACAAGGCCGGATGCACAACCCAGTACTGCCGCAAGCAGCAGCGCGCCCGCGAATCGCCTATTCGGCATTGCCGTACACGATGTTGACATTCTCGGGCTTGAGCCATTCCCCCAATGAACGGATCAGGTCCTCGTTGAGATTGACCTGCCAGGCCGCCCCCAGTTTTACCTCGCAGCGCGCGCCGTTGCTGGTGTATTCGACCGCCACCGGACAGGAACCCTGACGGTGCGGCGCCAGCAGTTCCTTGAGTTTCTGGCCCGAAGACTGGCCGTTGCACACCAGGCGGATGCCCCGGGCATAGCGGTTGCGTGCTTCATTGAGATCTAGAATGTTCAGCGCCTCCAGCCGCAGCGAGCTGTCGCCGCCGTTGGCGCTTTCGCCCTCGGACTCCGCACTGCGGTAGCGCTGCCGGCCGCGCACGTCGATAAGCAGCAGTTCATCCTCGCGCAGCTTGTGACGGAACCGGTCGAAGGCTTCACGGTAAACCACGACTTCATGTTTGCCCGTGTCGTCGGCCAGCAGCACGATGCCCATGCGCCCGCTGGCCGTATTCTGCACCCGCACCGACAGTACCACACCGGCAATGGTGACATTGCGTCCCGCGAGATCACCGGCCGTCTGCAGGTCTCCGAGTTTTTTCGCGACCATGCGCCTCACTTCGTCGCGATATACATTGAACAGGTGGTCACTGCGGTAATAGCCCAGCGCCAGCTTTTCGTTCTGCAGCAGTTCCTTCTTGCTCCAGCGCGGTACATTGGTCGGCGCCACCACCCTCGGCGCATCCACGGCGTCCCCGAACAGGCTGGTCTGCGCCGCCGCCCGGCTTGCCTGCTCCGCACTCTCCAGCGCCAGGCCGACGCAGGCCATCAACTCCGCGCGATTGTCGTTGGTGCCGTCAAAGGCGCCGGCACGCACCAGCGACTCGACGACCCGGCGGTTGACCAGGCGCTTGTCGACGCGGTGACAGAAATCGAACAGGTCCTTGAAGGGTCCGTCAGCGGTACGCACTTCGACAACATGGTTGATCGCGCCTTCGCCGGTTCCCTTGATGCCGCCGAG
>JAYQOT010000130.1:0-2106 GCA_038144955.1 Burkholderiales bacterium
CCGGTAAGGATCAGCGGATTGATTTCCGCCAGCGAGGCATCGGTATCGTCGAAGGCCTTGTAGAGGGCCTGCAGCAAAGCCCGCGCCTGAGACAAGGAGGCAGCCGGCACTCCGATCTTGCGTGCCACATCGTCTGCTTCGGCATCGGTCAGCCCGTTTATGGGATGGATTGCGACCTTGTGGATTTTTTCCGGGGTTTTTGCCGCCACTTCTTCGATGTCCATGCCGCCTTCGCTGGAGGCCATCAGCACCACGCGCTGGGAACCGCGGTCGATGACCATGCCGACATACAGCTCCTTCCTGATGTCGGCGCCTTCCTCGATCAGCAGCCGCCGAACCTTCTGGCCTTCAGGGCCGGTCTGATGGGTCTTCAGCTGCATGCCGAGGATGCTGCCGGCGTATGACTTGACCTCGTCAGGCGACTTGGCGACCTTGACGCCGCCGCCCTTGCCGCGACCGCCGGCATGGATCTGAGCCTTGACGACCCATACCTTGCCGCCGAGCTGCGCCGCGGCCTTGACCGCTTCGTCTACCGTGAAACAGGGTATGCCGCGGGGAGTGGTCACTCCGTATTTCCGCAATATTTCTTTTGCCTGGTATTCGTGGATTTTCATTTTTGGTCCGCGTGGTTGTGCGCCGGTTGTGGCGAGCGCTCCCGCCCTGTCAGCAGGGAGCCAAATCTATTACAGCGGCCTCGGCGTGAGCCTTGACCGCAGTCAATAATGTCGGGATTGGATGCCGCCTGAACTCGCTGCATCAGTCGGCATGCAACGGACCGGAATAAGTGTCGCGCAATCCTGTCTCCCGCCGATGCCGTGTCCGCTACTCCCGCGAACCCCGTTCGATTCGCGACACTCTCAAGTATAACAAGCGGTGTCGGCGGTCTGAGATCCAACGGCGCTAACAGCACATGCACAAGGCGAAATGGGTTGCCGATCCGGGACATCAGTGCATGGGTGAAAAATAACCCCTGATGCCTGATCAACCCGATTCGGTGTAAGGAAACAACAACACTCAGGCACACAGCCTGTTATGATGGTGCGTTGCAATATCGATTGGCAAAAAAAAGAGCGCAACCCCGGGGGGTTGCGCTAAGAGTTCCACCAAAGGAGGAGGTTTTGGAGGACGTGTGCCGATACCTGTAGAAGGCACCCAACACGGTTACCATTCTGCCATTCCGCCCCCCCCAGTCAAGCGTTTTTGTTGCTATGCAATATATATTTTATTGCATGTCGAGTTAGAAAATTTGAATCGAACGTGACTTATTTCACGTCATTCCCGTCGCTGACGATCCGAAACCCGGCGATCTGTCTTGCATGACGCCGGGCATTGCGCGATAACCGCGGCTGCGTCTTTTAGCCCGATCAAGGAGTAGAAACTGATGGCACCAACGCTGATGCTGCTCACCGGCGACGTCAATCTGATGAACGTAACCGACCCGGCGTTACCGTTCGCACAGGTCGAAGATGTGCTGTGCGAGGCTGACGTGCTGTTCGGCAACCTGGAATGCTGTTTCTACCAGCCCGGTGATGCTGCATCCGTGACGGACGAGGGATTTTTCGCCTCACCTGCAGCCGGACGCGCGCTGCAGATCGCCGGCTATGACGCCATCGGCAATGCCAACAACGTCAACTATGGCGCGGCGGCGATCCGGTCTTCACTGGCCGAACTCGAAAAGCTCGGCGTACCGTCAACCGGCGCGGGACTCAACCGCACGCAGGCCCGCGCACCCGTGATCATCGAGCGCAACGGCTTGCGTTACGGATTCCTGCAGCGCACCTCCGTCTATTGGCCCAACAATCACGAAGCCGGCAAACACACCCCGGGGGTCGCCGCGCTGCGCGGCCACACCGCCTACCATGTGCCCTGGCAACGCCTGCGTCCCGACCTGCCTCCCGCCAACCGGCCCGGCGTACCGCCGCTGATCGTGACCTGGGCCGATGCGAAATCCCTTGCCGAATACGTCGATGAGCTCAAGGCCCTGCGCTCGCAGGTGGACGTGCTGGTGGCTTCGCACCACTGGGGTTATCAGGAGGAAGTGCTGGAATACATGACCGAGATCGCCCATGCCGCGATCGACGCGGGCGCCGATGTCGTCGTCGGCCA
>JAYQOT010000131.1:0-2012 GCA_038144955.1 Burkholderiales bacterium
GGCCTGTTCCCCGGCTGCATCAGGGACCGGATGACCGGCCTCGATCACGGTAATGCGATTGGTAAGCAGGCCATGGCGATAGCGGGTGATGACCACTCCATCGAGTGCCGCTCCAGCTGGCCAGGCCTGTTCCACGGCCAGAGCCATCGAGGCTGCGGCCTTTCCGGCGCCTACAACCAGAGTACGTCCTGCAGGCGGCTGCGGCAGGTGGGCGGGTACGATCTGTAGTGGATCGGCTGCAGCGAGAGCAGCGTTGAAGCTGCCGGTCAGCAGGTCACGTACGGCTAACGGTGTCATGACATAGCCTTCCGCAGATAAACACCGGTGTGGCTTCGGGAGTTGGAGGTGATTTCTTCCGGAGGTCCCTCGGCAATGATTTCCCCGCCGCCGTCCCCACCCTCGGGGCCCAGGTCGATGAGCCAGTCTGCAGTCTTGATCACGTCAAGATTGTGCTCGATGACCACTATGGTATTGCCGTGGTCGCGCAGCCGGTGCAATACGTGCAGCAGCAGGTCAATGTCATGGAAATGCAGGCCGGTTGTGGGTTCGTCGAGTATGTAAAGAGTGCGCCCGGTATCGCGCTTGGAAAGTTCCAGCGCGAGTTTGACACGTTGAGCTTCGCCGCCCGAAAGCGTGGTCGCGCTTTGTCCGAGAGTAATGTAGCCCAGGCCGACATCCATCAGTGTTTGCAGCTTCCGCGCCAGTGCCGGTACTGCACTGAAGAACTCCAGGGCTTGTTCCACAGTCATTTCCAGCACTTCATGGATGGTCCGGCCCTTGTAGCGGATATCCAGGGTTTCCCGGTTATAGCGTCGCCCCTGGCAGGCGTCGCAGGGTACGTAGATATCGGGCAGGAAATGCATTTCAACCTTGAGCACGCCGTCGCCCTGGCAGGATTCGCAGCGTCCACCCTTGACGTTGAATGAGAATCTGCCGGCACCATAACCGCGTGCGCGCGCTTCAGGGACACCGGCGAACAGTTCGCGGATCGGTGTGAACAACCCGGTGTAGGTTGCGGGGTTGGAACGCGGGGTCCTGCCGATGGGGCTCTGGTCAACGTTGACGACCTTGTCGAAATGATCCATGCCCTCGATGGAATTGCACGGTGCGGGTTCGACATTGCTGCCGTAGAGATCGCGCGCGGCTGAAAGGTAGAGCGTATCGTTGACCAGTGTGGATTTTCCGGATCCCGACACGCCGGTTACGCAGGTGAACAATCCTACCGGGATGCCCGCAGTGACGTTTTTCAGATTGTTGCCGGTGGCGCCGTTGATGACCAGCCGGCGCTGCAGGTTGGCGCGATGGCGCAGGGCGGGAACGTCGATGCGGCGGCGCCCGGACAGGTACTGGCCGGTCAGCGATTCGGCGTGAGCGGAAATGTCGGCTGGCGATCCCTCGGCAATCACGTTGCCGCCATGGTCCCCGGCACCCAGACCCATGTCGACCACATGGTCCGCACTCAGAATGGCGTCGGCATCATGCTCGACGACAATCACCGTGTTGCCGATGTTGCGTAAACGCTTGAGCATGTCGAGCAGCCGGCTGTTGTCGCGCTGGTGCAGGCCGATAGATGGTTCGTCCAGCACGTACATGACTCCGGTGAGGCCCGATCCGATCTGGCTGGCCAGGCGTATGCGTTGTGCTTCACCGCCTGACAGCGTATCTGCCGAACGGTCCAGCGAAAGGTAATCAAGACCGACGTCAACCAGGAAGCGCAGGCGATTGCGGATTTCGCCGGCAATTTTTTCGGAGATGGTCTTTTTTGCGCCGGACAATTCCAGTTTTTCGAAGAAGCGCATTGCATCACCCAGCTGCAGTGCCGACAGTGCGTAGATCGGCTGGCCGGCAACCATCACGTGGCGGGCTTCGCTCCGCAGTCGGGTGCCGTGGCACTCGGGGCACTGTTGGGTGTTCAGATATTTGGCGAGTTCTTCTCGCACGACCTGGGAGTCGGTTTCGCGATGGCGTCGTTCCAGGTTGGGGATGACCCCCTCGAATGCGTGCTCGCGGAC
>JAYQOT010000132.1:0-1923 GCA_038144955.1 Burkholderiales bacterium
ACACCGTCGGCACGAAACCACTGAAACGCCGCGCCATGGTGAGGCAATGTTGTCTCGAAATTGGCGACCACCCCGATCTGCTGGTAATCGCTGGTCCTCGCCGTAATGCCTGCAGCCTGCCTCACCCAGGAATCGCCGCCATCGGCACCGATGACCAGTCGCGTTTCAATGCCGGTTGCATCTGCCAGTGTCACGCGTGCTGATCCGGCACTGACCGTCAAACCGGAAGCCTGCATGGGACAGAAAGTCCGCAGCCCCTCGACAGTAGACATCGCCTCGCGCATGGCCTGCTGCAATGCGCCGTCCTCGACGATGAATGCCAGTTCACGCAGTCCCGCATCGTATGCACTGAGGTCCAGCCGGCCGCCGTTTGCGTCGCCGAAAATCACCATCGATTCGACCCGTTGCACCCGCTGCGGATCCAGCCGCGACCAGACGCCCAGCGTTTCGAGAAATGCGGCATTGCCGGGGCTGATCGCATAAATACGGGTATCCCACCTGCCGCCTTCGGCCAGTGGCGGCAGCACTCGGGGTTCAACCAGCGCAACTTCAAGCCCGTCGCCTCCCAGTGCAAGTGCCAGGCTCGAACCGACCAGCCCCCCGCCGATAATCACTGCATCATGCATCATGGACATGGGAAATCCGCTCAGCTCCGGCGTGGTCGCCGGGCAATCTCATGGCTGACGGTCCATGCATACCCCGTCGCCAGCGCTGCGACAACCGGGGAGAGACCGCGGTGATTCAGAAAAATGGGGTTAACCAATTGATTTAATATTATAAAATGGCACCGATCGGCGCCTGATCTGCTTGACTTTCCGACCCCTGCTCATTAGACTGCGCCGCCTTCATTGGCGAGTTAGCTCAGTGGTTAGAGCAGTGGAATCATAATCCATTGGTCCGGGGTTCAAATCCCTGACTCGCCACCACCCCTTTTTCGCCGAGCGGCGCCCGTATTGTCCGGGTGCGGCTCGGCGTGTTATCGTGTAGCGATGCGTAAGTTAATGCTTTTATTGGCTTTTTTGGCATGCTCCGCACCTGCTTGGGCGCAACGGGTGCTGCCCGCTGACGCCAAACGCGCGCAGACCGGGCAAACGCTGGCACTGCCGATGGTACGACTAGGTAACGAAACACTGCGCCTGGCTCCCGGCGGCCTCATTATTGACGCCAACAACCGCAGCGTAACCCACTCGCAATTGCCTGCGGGAGCGGATGTGCTCTACCGGGTTGACCGCAATGGCGAAGTCCTACGCATCATCGTCCTCACGCCGCAGGAGCAGGCACGGCTAGACAGCAGCAAGTAATACGCGTGGGCAAGGTTTACATCAGGACCTTCGGCTGCCAGATGAACGAGTACGACTCGGACAAGATGGCCGCCGTGCTGCGCGAGAACGGCGGCCTGACAACCACCGACGATCCCGCCGAGGCCGACGTCATCCTCTTCAATACCTGCTCGGTACGCGAAAAGGCACAGGAAAAAGTCTTTCACGACCTGGGCCGGGTCCGTCATCTCAAACAGTCCAAACCCGAACTGGTCATCGGTGTAGGCGGTTGCGTCGCGAGCCAGGAAGGTGCGGCCATCGTCAAGCGGGCCGCATACGTCGATGTGGTTTTCGGACCGCAGACCCTGCATCGCTTGCCCGAGTTGATCGCCGCGCGACGCCGCAGCGGCAAACCGCAGATCGACATTTCATTTCCCGAAGTCGAAAAATTCGACCACCTGCCGCCGGCTCGCGTCGAGGGAGCCGCCGCGTTTGTGTCGATCATGGAAGGCTGCAGCAAATACTGTTCATTCTGCGTGGTGCCCTACACCCGGGGCGAGGAAATATCGCGACCGCTGGATGACATATTGACCGAGGTTGCAGAACTGGCAATGCAGGGCGTCCGCGAAGTCACCCTGCTCGGACAGAACGTCAATGCCTGGCG
>JAYQOT010000133.1:0-1916 GCA_038144955.1 Burkholderiales bacterium
GTCTTCGCGGTGTCGCTCCAGTCCCACGGCGATTGGCCGTAGTCCATTGACTCGACCGTGTAGGTGTAGGTCACGCCGTTGACTGTGCGTGCGATAATGTCGCCGACTGCAGGCGTGCCTAACGTGTAGGATGCAACCGGGATCAGCCAATCAGCAAAATCCACGGTTGCTTCCGTATTCTCGCCCAGCGTGCCTTTCTGCGTCGTCCCTTGAATTGCGTTGCTCACTGTGATCGTGGTTGCGCCGCGCGAAACGGTGACGGGTACACCCGCCGCCGTCCGCGTTAACGCAAGTCCTGCAGTGATTGCTGATTCAAGGAGTGACACAATCCGGCCTCATCAGGTCTCAAGTGCCTCGGTGTTGCTCAGTGCATCGGTGACGATGATCGGCACGCCGAACGACTCCTGCGGGAATGGTGCCGGTGCGCCCGTGGCATTGGTTGCAGTTCGTGAGATTTGCAACTGCTTCAGGCTGCGGCGATTCATGCACAAGATTGTTGGCTGCCGTCCTGCAGGGAACTGACTCAGCAGGTCTGCAATCAGGTCGTCAGTCAAACCCTTGCCGCTGTCCTCGGTCAGGTTGGCAATTCGGCCAACGCTGTACGCGCCGCCCATTTGCAGACCGAGCCAAACAGATGCAGGCGTGTAGTAGGCTGGGTAGTAGCCCGTTGTTCCTGCCACGCGCTGAATCATTGACTCACCGATCTGAATCTGTGGCTGGGTCACCATTGCCACGTCATCAACACCGAGGCGTACTGCGTACACGCTGGATGCGGTAGCCACGGTTGTGCCGCCTGCATCAATCACCATCGTGTCTGCGAGTGCGTCGAGATAGGTGGAGTTCATGAAGCCGCTGAACCCGTTGGAATCGCCACCGGTTCCAGTGCCGTAGAACACCTGCTGCTCAGCCTTGTAAAGGATGGCTGCAAGGTGTCGTGCACCCTCGCGGGCAATCACCTGCTCTGGCGTGCTCTGGCTGTCGCCTTCGGCGGATGCCACGTCAACCGAAAATCCGAAGTCGGCAATCTTCAGGTTGACCGTCACCACGGCGTCTTCGCTGTGGTCGTTTTCGCGTCCGTCGTTTTCGCTGCGGAATCCGACGGCCGGGGCTCCTGTGATCTTGCGGTACTTGTGGACAGTGTTGCTGCCACTCGGGTTGATGCGCGGCATTCTCGCCACAACGGGCGAATCCTGCAGCAGGTCGCTCGTGCTGGTCTGCGCGACATCAAACGCGCCTGCAACCAGATCCGCAACGGTTAGAAAATCGTTCGCCATTGGTCAGTTCTCCTCAGTTGCGGCTTGCGCCATTGATGCGGATTCGGTTCTGGAATCCCTCCGACAGGCTACGCGCCTGCGGCTTCTCTGTGCTGGTGTCGTCGCCGAATTGCTCCGGCTGCTCTTCGCCGAGTTGCACGGCTGCGATGCGGCCTGCAAGCTCGTCGCGTTCTGCGGTCAGGCTTTCCACCTGTGCACGCAACGCGGACAACTGCAACGACTGGCAATCTTCAAAGCTCTTTCCTTCGGCGAACCACACGCCACCATCGGCGCCGAATGCGGTAATAAACCGCTGCAGTTCAGCACTGAAGGTTGCGCGGGTCACTTCGGGGGCTGCCGGAACTTCCGGCGTGTCAACGGCGTCTGCCATTGGTTCTGCCTCCTTAACGAGTGACAGGTTGTGACGGGAAAGAAAACGGCTGACGGCCGCTTTGATGCGGTCACTGTCAACACTCAACGCTTTCAATTCCGGCCGCCCGTCTGACAGGCCGAAGGCGAATTCAAATAGCCCTTCCGCGTCCTGTGCAACCTGCTGTTCACGGTGGAACAGCCCATCAGGATTAGCAGCCGGGGAATCCACAACGTCAGCCGCTCGCAATTGCTGCAGCCGCGCGTGTGGGTAATTGTTTTTGTTGTCCTCGT
>JAYQOT010000134.1:0-1890 GCA_038144955.1 Burkholderiales bacterium
GACCTACGCGGAAATGCGTGAAGTTTTTGAAGATATCAAGAGCGATATCCGCTATGACCATGAGCTGAACGGCTGCCTGAACTGCGGTATCTGCACTGCGACTTGTCCTTCAGCGCATTTCTACGACTACAGCCCGCGCGAAATCGTGCAGTTGCTGTGGACCGAGAACGTCGAGCAGATCTACGACGCGATGCAGGAGAAGATCTGGGCCTGCGCGCAGTGCATGACCTGCGCTGCGCGCTGCCCGTTCAAGAATTCCCCCGGCGGACTGGTGGCGATCATGCGCGAAGTTGCGATCAAGCATGGCTTCCAGTCGGCCAAGGACGTACTGCGCCCGTTCGGGCGGGTGATGCTCAAGTTGATTACCACCGGCAACCAGCTCTCGCCCGACATGATCCAGCCGGACCATTTTCCGGACTGGGGTCCGAACATCCAGAAGGTCAAGGGCAACCTGAAGACGCTGCGCAAGGCGATCCCGGTGCGCACGCTGCAGACCACCGACACCGCCTGGGAAGTTTCGCTGAAGACCTCGGTGGAGATGTACACCATCTGGGAAATGACTGGCGTGCTCGAGTCGCTGGAAACGATGGACGAGAATCTGTTTGACGTCATTCAGGATTTCATCGACGAGAAGCGTGAAGAATACGAGGAAATGCTGGAAGACGCGGACGATAAGGACTGATACGAAGAGGACCGAGGTCGGCGCAACGCAACGACCGGGCGGCGACTTCCGCCGCATGCGGCACCCGAGGAGACAGTTATGAGCAACGAACAGCATCCCAGCGACGGCACCGGCATTGCCGGTCACGGCGCATTTTTCCAGCCGACCAACCTGTCGCCGGAGGATGCCGCCAAGGCCACGGCGTGGGTGGAAAAGCACGTCGATCGCCGGACGATTGACCTGTCCGAGCGCATGGATGATGTGCGCGACCACATGTGGCAGCTGGAAAAGGAGGGCGAGATCATCGTCCACCGCGTGTCCGATGCCCACAAGCCGATTGACGTGCAGACGCTGTTCGGCTGGAACAAGCGGATCCCGACTTCGCAGCTGTGGCACCACAAGTCCTGCGGCCAGTGCGGCAACATCCCCGGCTATCCGACGGCGCTGCTGTGGACCATGAACAAGCTGGGCATGGTCGGCGGCAAGGATTACCTCGACGAAACGGACCAGACTTCCTGTACCGCCTGGAACTATCACGGCTCGGGCATCGGCAACCTGGAATCGCTGGCTGCGGTGTTCCTGCGCAACTTCCACCAGGCCTACGTGTCGGGCAAGAACCACGGCCACGACATCGGCCATTTCTACCCGCTGGTGCATTGCGGCACCTCGTACGGCAACTACAAGGAGGTGCGCAAGTACCTGATCGAATCGCCACAACTGCGCGAGAAGGTGAAGAAGATCCTCGGCAAGCTCGGCCGTCTCGTCGACGGCAAACTGGTGATTCCTGAAGAGATCGTGCACTACTCGGAATGGGTGCATGTGATGCGCAAGCGCATCGCCTCCGAGCTGCAGACCATCGACGTGTCCAAGGTGCGTGCCACGGTGCACACCGCCTGCCATTACTACAAGATGGTGCACGAGGACGCGATCTACGATCCGTCCGTGCTCGGCGGCAACCGCACCGCGGTCGGCACTTCAGTGGCCGAGGCGCTGGGGGCGCAGGTGATCGACTACTCGACCTGGTATGACTGCTGCGGTTTCGGCTTCCGCCACATCATTTCCGAGCGCGAGTTCACCCGCTCGTTCACGATTGATCGCAAGATCAAGATCGCCCGCGAAGAGGCCAAGGCCGACGTCATGCTCGGCATCGATACCGGCTGCATCACCACCATGGACAAGAACCAGTGGATCGGCAAGGCACACGAGAAAAACTACTCGGTGCCGATCAT
>JAYQOT010000135.1:0-1846 GCA_038144955.1 Burkholderiales bacterium
CGTGCGGCTGGGTGTGAGATTGTTCGCCGCCAGTATGCCCAGCGGCAGCGCCATGATCAGCGCCAGCAGCGTGCCCAACGTGGCGATATGCAGGGTTTCAAACAGCGCGTCGTGGACACCCTTGGGATAGTAGTTCCACTCGATGGGCCACATGCGGTGCAGCAGATCCAGCACCTGCTCCGGGGCATCGTAAAGAAACTCCGGAATGATCTCGACGGTGCGCAGCGAGACCAGGCAGGCCAGCACGATGCCGAAATAGAGCGCGAAGCGCGCCAGTCGCTCGCTGCGGGTGTAGCGCTGCCATTCACGGGGAAGCGTGCCGGTATCAGTCACTGAAACATCCGCTTGATGCGGTTCTGCAGCATTTCACTGACCATGATCACCGCGATGATCGCCAGCAGGATGGTCAGCAGGAAGTCATAGTCAAAACGCTGGAACGCAGCGAACATCGTGCCGCCGATGCCCCCGGCGCCAACGATGCCAACCATGGTCGAATTGCGCAGGTTCGAATCCACCTGGTAGGTGGCAAAACCAACGAAACGGGTCAGCACCTGGGGCAGCACGCCGTAGATGATCACGCTCATGAACGGCGCACCGGTGGAACGAACCGCCTCGACCTGCTTCAATGAAATTTCCTCGATGGCCTCGGCAAACAGCTTGGCGACAAAACCGATGGACGCCACAGTCAGCGCCAGGATGCCCGCGAGCGCACCGAAACCGACGGCCTTGACGAACACGATGGCGATGATGACCTGGTGAAACGAGCGGCACAGCGCAATGAACAGCCGCATCGGCCAGGTGATCCACCCCGGCATCAGGTTGCGTGCCGCCAGCAACCCGATCGGCAGCGACAGCACGATACCCAGCGCCGAGGCAATGATGGCGATTTCCAGCGATTCGTAGAGCCCCTTGGCCAGCAGTTCCAGTTTCGATGCCGAGGTATCCGGCGGCAGCATGCGGTCAATGAAACGCGCGCCCTGCTCCAGGCCGACAACAAAACGTTCCCAGGTGATCTCCAGCAGTGATGCCGCGTATACGGCATACAGCAGCAGCAACAGCCAGGCAATGCGTGCCGGCCAGTTGGGGGCGAATGCGGGAGGACGCGTGGTGGCAACGTTCATCAATGCTCGCCCAACCAGTCCTCTCCGCCGTAGATCTGCTTCAGGTGTTCATCGGTCAGTCCGGAGGGATCGCCTTCGTAGACCACGTAGCCGCCGGACATGCCGATGACATGGTGCGCAAAGCGGCGTGCCAGCGGCACGTTGTGGATGTTGACGATAACAGGGATTTTTCTCGAATCGGAAATCGTCGACAGCAACTCCATGATTTCCACCGAGGTCTTGGGATCGAGCGACGACGTCGGTTCATCTGCAAGCAGGATGTCAGGGCGCTGCATCACCGCACGCGCTATGCCGACGCGCTGGCGCTGGCCGCCGGAGAGCGCATCCGCACGCTGGTTGGCAAATGGGGTCAGGCCTACCGTGTCCAGCAGCTCCCAGGCCATCGCAATATCCTCGGCGGGATAGCGCCGCAGAAACGCCTGCCACGGCGACAGGTAACCCAGGCGGCCGGAGAGTACGTTCTCCATGACGGTCAGACGCTCGACCAGGTTGTATTCCTGGAACACCATGCCGATGCGCCGCCGTTGCTCGCGCAGCGCGCGTCCGCGCAACTTGGTGAGATCGGTGCCGCGGAACAGGACTTGGCCGGAGGTCGGCTCCACCAGCCGGTTGATGCAGCGGATAAGCGTGGATTTTCCGGTGCCGGAGGGCCCGATGACCGCGGTGATTCCCGTTTCGGGAAATCGCACCGAAATACCGCGCAGCACGGGTGTGCCGCGACGGTA
>JAYQOT010000136.1:0-1811 GCA_038144955.1 Burkholderiales bacterium
CCCCCCCCCCCCCCAAACCCGGGGTGCCCACCCGCTTTTTACCCCTCCTGTCCCCGGGGGGGTTCTGATATCCCCAACCGCCCCACCCCCCCCCAAAAAAAATTAAAAACCCGGGGGGCCCCCCGCCCCCCCGGCAGGATGCGTCAAGTATAGCAAAGCGGGAATCGATCGCCGCTTGTTCCTGGATGGTTCTCACCGCCGGCCGTTTCGGTACACGGCAGGACAAACGGTTGTATATAATGATGAAAATTGACGAAAATCAAATCCCCACTGCACCTCACCGGATTGCCATGAACCTGCCCGCACTCTGCCGCCGCCTGCGCCTTTCAACCGCCGTCATTTTGGTCGGCCTCGGCATGCTCGGCGGTTGCGCAACTACCGGCGGCGATCCCCGGGATCCGCTGGAATCGCTGAACCGCGGCATCTACAAATTCAACGATGGCGTCGATACTGTCCTGCTCAAACCCGCCGTCGAAGTCTACCGGGATGTCCTGCCGGCGCCGGTGCGCACCGGGATCAGCAATGTGTTTTCGAACCTCAACGACGTCATCGTCGCGCTGAACAACCTGTTGCAGGGGAAACTGGAAGCCGCCCTTTCCGACGTAGCCAGAATCATGGTCAACACCACCGTGGGCTTGTTCGGCATCTTCGACGTGGCGACCAAGGCTGGCCTGGAGAAACATGACGAAGACTTCGGCCAGACGCTGGGGAAATGGGGGGTTGGCGACGGTCCTTATATCGTCCTGCCCTTCCTCGGTCCGCGTAACCTGCGCGACACCGTGGGCCTGGTCGGCGACTTCAAGGCCGATCCTGTAGGACAAATCGACCCCAACAGCGACCGCAACGCCGCGTATGGCCTGCGCCTTGTATCACGCCGTGCAGAATTGCTGGGCGCCAGCAAGGTTCTTGCCGTTGCGGCACTGGACGAATACGAATTTGTCCGCGATGCCTACCTGCAACGCCGCCGCAACCTGATTTACGATGGCAACCCGCCGCGCGAAAAAGACGATGGCGCCCTGCTGTCGCCGCCCGGGTTCATGGAGCCACACGGCGTCAATCGCCGCATGTCGGAAACGGGTAGCGAACTGAAACCAAACTGGTGGAGCAGCATGCCGGCCACACCCGCAGAGGAAGAGGCACTGCTCAAGCAGTCAGGCAAGGCCGAGCCGGTGCTGACAAGCTCAGCCGCACCAGCTTCCGACCTCCCCGCCCAGCCGCTGGTCAGGGTCTGGCTGCCTAGGCAGGACCGCTAGTCGTTGCAGCGCCTGCGGCTGGTGCAGCCCCGGGCATGCCTTTCTTGACGTTGTCCATTACCGCCATGGCCGAACTGACCAGCGTCGCCACATCCGCGACGTTGGCCGGCACAATCAGTGTGTTGTTGGTGCGCGCCAGGTGAGCGAAGGCATTGACGTAGAGCTTCGCGACTTCAAGGTTGGCTGCCTGGGTGCCGCCCGGGCTGTTCAGTGAATTCGCCACGGTGCTGATCGCCGTCGCGGTGGCCTCGGCAATCAGCTGTATGCGGGCGGCTTCGCCCTGCGCCCGGTTGATGGCTGCGGTCTTGTCACCCTCCGACTTCAGCACCGCGGCCTGCTTCTCGCCGTCCGCCAGATTGATCTCTTCCTGGCGCTGACCTTCGGATTTGGCGATCAGCGCACGCTTTTCGCGTTCGGCTGTGATCTGTGCCTGCATCGCACGCAGGATCGAATCCGGCGGCGTCAGGTTCTTGATTTCGTAGCGCAGCACCTTCACCCCCCAGGTGCGGCCGGCCTCGTCGAGCACAGAAACCACCTGGCGGTTGATCTCGTCGCGAC
>JAYQOT010000137.1:0-1642 GCA_038144955.1 Burkholderiales bacterium
GCGCGAGATAGCGCAGCCCGAAATCATGCTCGAAAAGGGTTTTGTCTGCGGTATTGATTGCGCGATCCCAGACCGAATTGCGGCGCGCGACTTCCGCTGCCGCCAGCAATTGGCGGTCATCGAAACCGCGGATGGCCCACAGCCATTCACGCACGCCCTCGAGGCGTGCATCGAGCCTGAACAGTTCCAAAGCGCGGCGTATACCGGGACGCGCCGCGATGGCGTTGATTTCATCGGCTCCGGGCCTGTAGGCAACCTCCGGGGCACGCACAGTGCCACCAAGATCCTCCAACGCCAGTTGCTCATAAAATCCGTAGCCCGCGGAAAGCGGTTTGAGCAGGGCGATTGCCTCTTTGTCACGACCCGTCATTTTCAGGGCACGCGCCTTCCAGTAACGCCAGGCGGAACGCTCGGCTTCCTTGGCAGTCATGGCATCGACCGCCTCCAGAAGCTCGGTCCAGCTTTGCGAGCGCAAAGCGGCCCGCGCCTTCCATGTCAGCTGCAGATCGCTCATGCCGTATGCGCGCGCGAACCAGTCCAGTGCGTTGGGATCATGGCGCATCGCGGCGTAATAGCCGAGCATGCCCCACACGTAGGCTTGCTCATCCTCGGTAAACCGCGGTCCGAGTTTCACCCAATGGGCAAAAGCCTGCTGGGGCGAGGTGCGCGCCAGCCGATAGACCGCGAACATTGTCGTCTCGCGCGCACCACGCGAATTGAGCGAACCGTGAGAACGTCCGAGATAACCCGCAGGATTGGAGTAAATGGCCGAAAGCGCGCCGGCATCAGGAGCCCTGCCCTTCGGAAGATTTGCCGCAACGCGGTTGGCCAGCGATACCTGACCGACCTCGAGCGCAAGCCGGACGCGCGTCCAGATGTCATCCTCGGACAGCAGTTGCGATTGAATCAGCGCATCGAACAGCGGAGTGCAGCTGTCCGGCAGGTTGCGGGCAACAAACCAGAGAGGACGAGCCTCACGCAGAGCCAGCGTATCCGTACGCACCCGGGCCTGCAGCGCATAGCAGGTCAGTTCCAGATCATCGTTGACCAGCGCCGGCAGTTCAGCATTGAAGAGCTCCCACTGCGCGCTTTTGCCCAGATGCTTGAGCCAATCCCGCCGCAGATAGTCGGACAGCGGAGTATCGCGGTTACCGCGCAGGAAAGCGCGGACTTCCTCCGGATCCCGCCCTTCGAGACGAATCGACAGGCGCCAATAGGAAACATAGGGTTCCAGCAGGTGGCCGCTGAAACGCGGCGCGATCTGCTCCAGCTTTTTGCCGTCACCGGTGCGCGCAGCATCCCGCGCCGCCAGGAACGCTTCGTCGAGTCCGGCGCCCTGCACTGGACCAGTCATGACAGCCAGTCCGGCTGTCATCGCCAGTACCGCTGCCGCTACTACCCCTGCACGCATATAGTGAATCAGTCTCCTTGCACTGCTATCGGTTGCCGTCTTCCCGCAACCCCGATTCAACCATAATTACATGATTTTAAAAGACATTGTAACCTATGACAAAAACAGGCGATAGGCCGGGTTACGGGTTTCATCACACCATGGATAACCAACCTTGGCCAGAAATGTCCGGAACCGGGCCTGGTCGGCCCGCGGTACCTGCATCCCCACCAGCACGCGGCCGTAGTCGGC
>JAYQOT010000138.1:0-1599 GCA_038144955.1 Burkholderiales bacterium
GCCCGCTTCCAGCGCTTCGCGCTCGGTCTGCGATACCGCCGGCAATATCCTGCGGAACAGTTTCAGCACCGGCGCACTGATCACACCCCGGCGCAACGGTGAAGGAATCAGGAACACTGACAAGGCGATCAGGAGAATCCACGCCAGCACCAGCAGGAACGCCGGCCACCCGTTCGCAGTGATCAGCAGAAACACCGCAAAAGCGCCGCTCCACACGACTGCCGGCATGCAGTGATAGGCCAGGAACCAGGCCAGGGCAAACGCACCTGCCAGAATCAACAGTAGGCTCATCGCGGAAATCCTTTCATGACCCCGTATGCCGTTTTAAGCCAATGTCGCATGGCGCATTTCACGGGATACACGACCTAGTCTAACCACAACCGGGATACCACCGCAGGCATCTGTTTTATATGTGTTTTTTTAAAGAATCAGTCTGACAGGCGATCCCGCAGCCACTGCGCGATCATTTCGGCAATCGCGGATTCCTTGATGCCCGGCGTGCGGCCCATGTGCCCGCCTTCGGGATAGATGCGCGCCGATTTCGGCGCGCCGTGTTCGAGCAGCAGATGGACATCGGCGATAGGCGCCTGGTCATCGAGCTTGCCGTTTACCGCCAGCAGCGGCGCGCACGGACCATCGAGCAGCCCCTGATCCTTCAAAGACAACCGCGGCGCCAGAGTGAGCACTTCCTCGAGATCACGCGCACCCAG
Organism: Burkholderiales bacterium; assembly: GCA_038144955.1. Lineage (GTDB taxonomy): Bacteria > Pseudomonadota > Gammaproteobacteria > Burkholderiales > SG8-41. Next base: position 711 of record JAYQOT010000138.1, read on the forward strand.
CGCCCAGCTGCGTGCATCGAGCAGGCTCGCGGGTCCGAGCAGGTAGGTCGATGCGGTGCGCGTCAGCGCCGGTTCCAGCCATTCACGCTGGAACCCATGATGCACGTTGCCGCCCTGAATAACCGCCGCCTTGATCCGCGCATGTTCGACATGCGCGAGCTTGGCAGCCCAGTAACCCCCGAAACTGCCGCCCCAGACACCGATCTTTGCACCGTCGACTTCGTCACTCAACTGCAGATGATCAATCGCAGCGGAAAAAGTGCGCTCGGCGTCGGGTTCCAGGTATTTCACGGGATTGTCGCCCGCCCCCGGCATGTCGATGGTGAACGTCGCGAGCCCATGACGATGGAGAATCGCGCTGTTGCGCTGGCGGTCCTCCTTCCAGCCGTCGACACCTCCCCAGTGCATCACCACCGGCGGCCGCGAGACACCTGAGGGCACCTGCAGGTAGCCGGTCAGGGTTTTGCCTTCGAACGGAATTTCGACGACCTGCAGCGGCGGATCGAAATAGCGGGCGGCCTTGCGGAAACAGCGCAGTGAATGCAGGTGCGCCTGCTGCTTGCCGGGAGTACTCGCCACCGGGTAACGCCCGGTACGGCAATTGGCGTAGGCCAGGAACCAGGCATCACGGATTGCCGACTCGGCCGCACCTTGCCGCAGCAGCGCATCACCTTCGGCCTCGTGGCGCAGGCCGATGTCGCACCACACCGATGCCCAATGGTCACGGTCCAGGCTTTGCAGCGCCGCCACCGCGGCCTGCGCATCCGCTGCCGTGATGTGTTCCAGCGGACTGTTGCGTCCGGCGCGACGGAGAATCTCCGCCTTGACCTGGTCGAGGGTGCGCTCAGCAGATGCACCGCGATCCGCCACGGTATTACTTCACCACCTT
>JAYQOT010000139.1:0-1501 GCA_038144955.1 Burkholderiales bacterium
GTGGATACTCGATGAGCCGTTCGCTGCGCTCGACCAGGCAGCGGTCGTAACCGTACGGGCAATGACCGAATCGCACCTCGCGGCCGGCGGCATGATCATCCTGACCACGCACCAGGAGGTAACTATCCCCGCGCCCACCTCCGCAGAACTCGATCTCGACCGGAAAGGCCGCTGATGGGTGCATTGATCCGTTCGGTCATCCGTCGCGATCTGCTGCTGGCATGGCGGCGGCGCACCGACGTTGCAACTGTTCTGCTGTTTTTCCTGATTGTGGTCAGTCTGTTTCCGCTGGGCGTCGGTTCGGAGCCCAACCTGCTGCGCACCATCGCCCCCGGCATCATCTGGGTCGCCGCGCTGCTTGCCTGCATGCTGTCGCTGCAGCAACTCTTTGCCTCGGATCATGCTGACGGCGTGCTTGACCAGATGCTGCTGGCCGCAGCCCCGCTGACCCTGATCGTCATCGCCCGCGCTTTTGCACACTGGCTGATATCCGGGCTGCCGCTGGTCTTACTATCCCCCCTGCTGGCGGTACAATTTGATCTGCCGACAGAACTTTATCCGGTCCTGATGCTCTCTTTGTTGATCGGCACCCCGGCGCTGACCCTGACCGGCGCCATCGGCGCAGCACTGACGCTGGGGTTGCGTGGCGGTGGAATGCTGCTGGGGTTGCTGGTGTTGCCTCTGTATATCCCGGTACTGATACTGGGTGCTGGCGCAGTTGATGCCGCTTCAGCAGGTATAGGTGCCGAGGCCCATCTGCTGCTGCTGGGTGCGCAACTCGTGGTAACAGCCACATTTGCCCCCTGGGCCATTGCGGTTGCCCTGCGGATTGCGGCTGAGTGACAAGAAGCATGATTCAACCATCTGTTTATAATGACATTTATTAACTTTTTCTGCGGATTCCTGCTTTGAACCAACCCCTCCAGCAACCTGCGTTGTGGTTCGGCGGCATCAACTGGTTCAAGTACGCCGCACCGCAGACGTTTTACCCCCTCGCCGGCAAGCTGATTCCGTGGTTTGGCTGGGCAGCAGCACTATTTTGTGTAGCAGGCCTGTACACCGGTTTCTTTATTGCACCCACCGATCATCAGCAGGGCGAGTCCTACCGCATCATCTTCATCCATGTGCCGGCAGCCTGGATGTCGATGTTCATTTATCTGGTGATGGCGTTCTGGTCCGCTGTCGGCCTGACTTTCAACACCCGGTTATCGCACATGATGGCCAGCGCGCTGGCCCCCACCGGTGCATTGTTCACTTTTCTTGCCCTGTGGACAGGCGCGCTGTGGGGCAAACCGACCTGGGGCACATGGTGGGCCTGGGATGCGCGCATGACCTCAGAGCTGATACTGCTGTTCCTCTACTTCGGGTTCATCGGACTGCAGTCTGGCATCGACGATGCGCGCCGCGCCGATCGCGCAGGCGCCGTTCTGGCGCTGGTTGGCGTGATCAACATCCCGATCATCTATTTTTCTGTGAAATGGTGGAACACGCTGCACCAGGG